>NZ_JACRSU010000001.1:715696-1073544 GCF_014384785.1 Congzhengia minquanensis | reverse complement strand
AGAAAGAACTGTCCGGCCTCAATGAGCGCAAATAACTGGGCGCTGTGGGAAAAGTTTAAACAGTTGATAAGGGAGGAAATAAAAATGGCAGAATGTAAATTTACAGACATCAGCGGGCACTACGGAGAAAAGCAGATTCGGGAAGTGTTTGAAATGGGGATTATGAACGGGGTGGACGAAACCCATTTTAACCCGAATGAACCAGTGACAAGAGCACAGGCGGCTATCATTGCGCGGAATGTTGTGCGGTATATTACGGGAAAGTAGGGGTGTGGACTATGGAATGGACGGTTGTAACCGTTATTGTTTCTTTGGTTGGTTTGCTGGCGGCGGTAGCCACCCCGATTGCAAGGTTAAATTCCACCATAGCAAAGCTTACAACGCAAATGGAAGCGTTTATGAACGGTTTGGACGAATTTAAAAAACGATATACAAATCAGCTTCAGGAGTTTCACAAGACCCATGAGGATATTTATGGGAAAGTGAATAATCACGAAAAGCGGATTACGGTTTTAGAAACTGTGAACAAGAAATGAAAGGGGAAAACACCATGTTTGATGTTTTGAATGAACTGATATGTCCGGAATTGCTTGTGCTGGTTCCGGTATTGTACTTAATTGGTTTTGCGCTGAAAAAGAGCGCGTTTAAGGACAAGCATATTCCTTGGCTGCTGGGCGTAGTTGGCATACTGTTGAGCACGGTATATTTAATCGCCAATTCGGAGGTTGTTGGGTGGCGAGATGTGTTGGCTGTGTTATTCGCGGGAATTACCCAGGGGGTATTGGTGGCTGGGGCCAGTGTGTATGTGAATCAGCTGGCGAAGCAAAAAGGGGAAAAGGAATAAATAATGGAGGTCCCGCATGTGGCGGGAATGGGTGCAAAGCGGCTTAAAAGTAGGATTTCCACCTGTACTCGGAACGGGTGAAAGGCGATAGCCTTTTGGGAAAGATGGAGCGCCATCAAAATTTTTAATTTTGCAAATAGCGCCCATGTGATAGCGCCCCAAGCGGGCAAGCCAATGGCGCAGCCTGATTGGAACGGCGCGAACCACGGAGCAATGGCGAAATGACATGAGAAATTTTCGTAAGAAAATTTTGAACAAAGCGGAGTTTGTCCCGGCGTGTATCATGTATTTCAATTTTGTTTCGAATTGTGACAATTGATTGACGGTTTTGACAAAATAAATTATTGTTAAACTGTTATTTTAAAATACAATATCGACAAACAAGGGGGAATTTTGTAACATGAACGGATATTTTTCTCACAAAGTTAAAAGCATTTGGGCTGTTTTTCTTGCATTGATTGCGTCTATGTTGGTGTTGTCTGGCTGCGGTGGAACGTCAGATGGGGCCAGCAGTGCGGCGAACAGCACGGCAGTGGTTACTGTGGACGCAACACCGGTTCCGACTCCGGAGGTTACGCCCGAGACACTACCCGAACCGACTCCCGTGGTTACGCCTGAACCAACGCCTGTGCCGACTCCGATAGCTACGCTTGAACCAACGCCTGCACCAACTACAAAGGCAACGAAGGCGCCGGCCAAAAAAGAAGCAACGGTTGTTGTGACCCGGACGGGGGAGAAGTATCATACTGCTTCTTGCAGGTATGTTAGAGGAAAGAACGACACGAGAACTTTAACGCTGAGCAAAGCAAAGGCGCAAGGTTATTCGGCGTGTAAGGTTTGTCATTAAATTCGGTTGTACAAGAGGCGGAACGTTCCGCCTCTTGTGTTTTAATGTGATTATTATTTGACTGAATTTTTGACTGATTAAGCGGCAAAAAACAGCGGTAATTTACGGTAAATGAGATGTACAGAAAAACGAAGAAAAGCCTTATGTAGCCTGCGTTGCGAGGGTTTTTGATAAACAGCGTAAAAAGGCGTTTGATTAACTCTTAATCAGGGTGTCCGGGGTTCGAGCCCCCGATGGTGTACCACGTCGGAGTAAGCTTTGCTTGCTCCGATTTTTTTTGCAGAAAAAATCAATCGCCCGCGCCGCTACTCCTCCTTTTTCGCAAAAAGGCCTGCTCGGCTCGCCTGCGCGCTTGCGACGGCTCGCTGTCGCTACCACCTTTTTGCGAGTACGCCTGCGGCGCGAAGGATATCTAAATTGTTCACTCTTCCCACCAGAAAACCCCGCAGCTGCAAGGCTAAACAGTGACAAGTAACTATTTGTCCCAGAGAACGGTGTGACCCGAAGGTCACGCCGTTTTCTGCATTTGTTTCGTAATTCTTTCATAGACGATAGGCTGAGAGAAGATTTCGAGGTCAAGCTCGTCAACGAAGTTCCAAAAAATCTTGATTTTCTGCTTGCGCTTGCCGCTGGACTTGTCCGAGGCAAACACTTCGATTTTTCGGATATACTCATTTACGATGGCCTGTGTCAGCTCCGTCATGTCAACATATTTGTTGACCAGTTCCACAAAGCCGTCAAGGCCGTGGCTCATATTCTCCTGTTCTTCGACCCATCCTTCTCTGATGGCGATTTCGTCCTGTAACCGCTTTTGCTCCGCTTCGTACTCTGCGCTCATCTTCCTGTACCGTTCCATAGGCAGATTGCCGAGGACGAAATCTTCATACAGATGGGAGATCAGAATATCGAGGTCGGCACAGCGTTTCTTTGCGGCCGCTACTCTCCGTTTGTCCTCACGGATACCTTCTTCCCAATCCTCTTGCCTGCAACGGAGCCATTCTTCCTTGAATCCATTCACATCGCTGCGGATGTAGGCGTTCACAGCAAGGATACGTTCCAGCACCAAATCCCGCAGGGTGTCCTCACGGATATAGTGTGCGCTGCAGGTTCCTCTGTTGCTCTTGTAACTGGAGCATACATAGTGATCCTGCTTTCCCTCAAAGCTCTTGCAGGTGGCAAAATGGAGCTTGTTGCCGCAGTCGGCGCAGAACAATAGACCTGAGAACAATCCCTGCCGTTCCGCTTTTGCGGGGCGGCGTTTGTTTTGCCGAAGCTGCTGTACTCTGTCCCATTGTACCTTGGTGATGATGGCTTCCTGCGTGTCCTCCAGAATATACATATTCTCTGGGGCATTAGGCAGTCTCTTTTTGAGCTTGAAGGATTTGGAGTAGGTCTTGAAATTGCAGGTGCAGCCGGTGTACTCGATCCGTTCCAGAATACCGACCACGGAATTGTCATTCCAACGGTACGGAAATTCCGGCAGGGGCTTGCCTTTCTTCATGGCATAGTAGGATTTGACTGTAAGCACCTGTTCCTTTTCAAGCATCCTTGCGATTCTTGACGGTCCGTTTCCGTCGATGCAAAGAGCAAAGATGTGTCTGACCACCTTTGCCGCCTCCTCATCGACGAGCCAGTAGCCGGGGTTGTTCGGGTCTTCGATATAGCCGAAGGGCGCTTGACCGAGGTGCTTTCCGCTTGTTCCTTTCTGACGGAACACCGCACGAACTTTCTTTGAAGTATCTCTGGGATACCATTCGTTGAAAAGATTGCGGATTGCGGTAAAACCCTCATTGTCGCCCCGTTCGCTGTCAACGCCATCGGTGACGGCGATGAAGCGAACATCATAGCTGGGGAAGATAATATCCGTGTACTGTCCGACGGTCAGATAGTCACGACCGAAGCGTGACATATCCTTGACCAGCCAGCAGCCCACAAGCCCCTGCTTGACAAGCTCGAAGCCCTCCTGCACGCCCGGACGGTTGAAATTCGTACCCGTATAACCGTCGTCGATCAGGACTTTCAGATTCGTGTAGCCATGGTCTTTTGCGTAGCGAAGAAGCAGTTCCTTTTGGTTCTGTATCGAATTCGACTCATCTGCCTTGGAATTGCCCTTTCCGTCTTTGGCGTCATCCTTGATGTCCTCCACGGACAGGCGGCAGTAGATGATGGTGATTTTCTGCTGATCCAACATAATTTCCTCCTTTGGTTGTTGGTCAGCCGACAGAACCGTTGTGCATGGTTCTATATTAACATAACTTTTTGTATCTGTCATGAACAACAGCCCCCTTTCCCAAGATTTTTGTCAGAAAAAATGAGCCGCCTGACCTTATCGGTCAGTTTCTCGGTTCCGGCACACTCGGTTTCGATGGTAAACCAGGTATTACCGATGCGGCGCTCAATCGTACCGTGGAACGGGTTATGATTGAGCCAGTAGATGCGGCATTCCTCCAAAAAATCTTCCGGTGGAAAATAGAGCATATCAAAACAGGCGCAAAGGTCGATGGGTTCGTATGCTGTGGTAAATTCGTTGGTCATGCAATTCCTCCTTAAAGTTCATTTTCGTGGTGGCGGGTTTTGCTCTGTTCGTGAAGCTGCTGCTTTTCGTTTGTGGCACCTTTGACTGCAAGGGTTACTTGACGAAGATTGCGGACACCGTCACGGAGCGCATCCATTGCTTTTTGCTGGGATGCGTATTCGCTTTCCAGTTCCGCAACCTCTTTTCGCCACTTCGTCAGCGGCAGCTTCCCATCGTGGAAGTGCGGTTTCAGCTTGCGCTCGGCGGCGTAATATTTGCGAAGCTAGCTTTCGTGTTCTCCCTTGAATTTGTCTTTTTTGCCCTTGAACTTGATGCGATACCACTCGTCATACACGGGTTTGGTATCTGCATAATTCTGTGCTTGCCGGAGAAGTTCAGATATTTCTTTTATTTTGGCTTCAACCGATTTGCAGGAAGCAGATCGTGCGTCCAGCTTTTCCTGCTGGTCAGATACCCTTGCTTCCAGATCGGCAACGGTACGCAGATTATTCTCTCGGACATAGTTTACAAGCTGGCTCATATTTTTGAGATTGCCAACCTTGGCGTAAACACTCCACGCACCGGCGTTGCGTCCGCTGTAGTAGTCGGTAATCAGTTTGGTAAGGGTAGGTTCTTTCGGTGCTTTCAGCTCACGGTTAATCTCACGGATGGCAGCAAACAGCTCACTCAGCATGGAAACGATATTTTTTCGCATACTGTTGATACGGCGAATCCAGCGGTTCAGCTCACCCTTGTCGGTGAGGATGCCTTTTGCTTCCATTTCACGCACAGCCGGTCCTTCGTGGATGGTGGGAACGATGTCAAGGCCCTGCTGTTCATAGCTGCGGTGGTCGATACGGCAATCCAAATTCTTCTCCGCAAATTTAGCGTTGCACAGTTCAGCCCATGCCTGCCGCCAATGCTCCAAGGTTTCCGGTCTGCCCCAATCGGTAGTAGGGACGGCGTTGAATACATAGTGACCGGCATCGTCACGGACACGGTTTCCGTTTTCGTCCAACACATACTCCCGCCGCTGTTTTGTTCCCCATGTGCTATCGGAGTTGATCGGTCGGATGGGGCAGAGAAAATGGAAATGGGGATTGGCAATGCCGCCGTCCTCTTTATCTGGCGAGTGAACAGCGAAGTCTACCGTCATGCCCCGGCTCACAAACTCATCCAGTAAAAACTGCCTTGCAAGGTCGATGTTTTCTTCCATAGAAAACTCGTTCTGCAAGGCAATGTCAAAGCTGTATGCGAGCTGTGCTTTCGGGTGCTGCTCGATTTTTTCAACGGCGTTCCATAAAGTTTCACGGTCTGCAAATTCTTTGGGCGCATGGGGCGGCAGCAGAATCTCCGAGCAAATCACGCCGCCCTTTTTGGTGTAGTCCGCATCCTCGCCGTAGTAATTGCTGTGCAGCTTTTCTCCCGCACGATAGGCAGCGGCAGCAATGGCAGACTGTCCTTTGCTGCGCTTGATTTGGAAAACATGGAAATGGTATAGGGACAGGTTATTCACCTCCTCGATTGATACGGCTGTTGTGGCTGTGTACGGCTCTCTCAATGGCTTTACGCACATCCGGCTGACGGAGCAGATGTTCAAATAAATCGTAGAACTCGGTTTCGGTCAGCGTTTGCAGTTCGGGGGCACAATGCTCGATATACCCCATACGGGAGCAGAGCCGATGGGTGCGCTTACTGCGGTCGCCCTTGTTCAGATACCGGATGCGGTTGTCCAGCCGTTCGTTCTGATGCCTGAGCTGTTCGATCTTCTGCTCGGCTGCTGTCTTTTCAGCTTCCAGTTCGGGAATGGTTTTCTTCTTGGACATAGGCTTTCCTCCTTCAAATAAAAGTACCGACTGCCCGGATGAGCAATCGGTATGTAAAAGGTTTCGGTATATGTTTTTAAGACCTGCCGACGGGGAGCAGTTTGTCAAAACTGCTTCACGGCGGCTGGTGCGCAGGTGATAGATGCGAAGCATCGCAAGAGGGTGCAGCCCGCTTGTTCGGAACGGAGTGACGCAAAACAGCCCAGACTTCGAGTGTCTGGGCTGTCTGCCTCGCAGAGCGCACATACCGGGCATGACCCGGTATAGAAGTGCGCCCTTTGTTCCAAAGGGATTTTCGTGACTGTTAATCAGATGTTGATTCTCATGTTCTGCAAGAATCCTTCGATATTTGTTGCTGTTGCTTCGGACTCATCTGTGAGCAGACCATCATCTGTCAAAATGGGCGTGTCCAGCACGGATTTGATAGATACGGCAGTACTTGCACAAGAAGCAATCACTTTTCTGGACTCTGCGCTATATTGCTTGTAGTCATCACCCTCTGCTTGGAAAATATCCTCCATTTTATAGATCATGGGGAGAAAGTAGGTGTCAAGTCGTGCAAGCAGATTGTAGAACATATAAGTTCGTCTGCGGATGGTTTCGCATTGCAAAGATGCCGTGTTAAGCTGAGATGCAATTTGCAACGCCTCTGCTTTATTCGTATAAGCTTTTTCAAGGTCTTTCTTTGCGGCATGACCTGCTACAAATCCCATAACCATAAGTGCGGGACCGGCAACAAGCCCACCGAGGACTGCTGTACCTCCTGCCATACCAAGTCCTCCGGCAGCAAGCGACCCTCCACCGAAAAATGCCAAGGTAGCATTGGTGGCGGCAGCCCCACTTAAAGAAGCAATCGCTGTTCCTGTAGATGCACAGGCAAGTGCCTGCGCTACACCGTATGCGCCAAAGGCAGCCAATGCTCCACCGGCAGTTCCCGCTACTGCGCCTCCTGCAAGTGATCCCGCAAAGCTCACCATAGATTTCAGTTCCACAAATTCTTTCTCATCAACATGGAGCTTTTTCAGTTCTTCTAATCCCTCAGACTCACGAAAGTCAACATTTTTAATTTTCGTAAATGTATCAAGAAATCCTGTAATGCTACTGTTAAGAATAAATAGTTTTTCTTCACCGAGCTGACGCAGAGAATTTCCGCAAGCCATTCTCTGAGCGTTAAGCCACTCGGTAGAGGCTTCCACTATTTCATTCGCATTCTTATTGATTTTCTTCGCATTGTTCGCATCAATTCCGGCTTTAATGGTCTTTCCAACACCAAGCCCGCCTGTTGCTGCGGCAATGCCGATAAACAGTAATGGCAACGGCATATTGCGTCCTCCTTACAATGCTATAAGATCTAAAACACTTTCAAAAATGACATTCTTTCTATCCGCAAGTTCATTGACCATGGCTTCAATCGTGAGATACGGTCTGTTGGTAGTTTTAATCCACGCCAACTCTCGCTCAATATCCATGAGTGTCAACATACTGCTCTCCATTTCGAGGAACACCGCTTTATCAATGTTGAGTTTCCTAACAACATATTTCAGAAATCTTCTTTCGGCATCATTATACTTTTCATCGCTGTAGGCAACCGACAAAAGATTCCATACAAGGTGTTTTGGAGAAATGGATGCCCCCTCCGTTTTATGAGAAGAAAGCAGAGCTTCTTCTGCACCGTCTTGAAGTGCATCGTAATAATCTTCCGGGTCTATAACCTTGTCCAAAGCAGCTTGGCACTCCTGGATGATCTGCTCCTTGGATTTAGAGAAATCCGGGTCAAGCTCCATGCCAATCAAATCAAATTTTTCTTCTTCCATGTGATATATCTCTCCATCTGCCGCCATAAGGAAGTATATGAGCTTAATCGCAGAGTGGGTTGAGATGCTTGTAATAGTTTGCGGCGGCGAAGTCACCTCGACAGAAGGCTTGTCCTCTTCGGCCTTTTTGAAAAGGCTTTTTATGCGCTCCGATGTTTTTTCGCCTGTTTCCTTAATGTCGGGAAGCTCAACTTCTTTCGCCTTTGCCTTGACTGTATCTACGGCATCGTGCAAAGAACTTTTTAATCCCTTGCCAAAATCTTTTATAGCCATAACCGTCCCTCCCGGATCATAGTACAAGAGGAATATCAGACTCCATCAAGTCGTCAAATTCCTTTTGATTTGCAAATTGCGGCTCTCTGCCGAGAACTCTTTGTATTACAACATTGCCTTTTATCACCAGATCAGAATCGCTGGATGCAATACCTTGATTCATAAAGTCAAAGCCGCACATAAACGCTTCTATATCCTCTGCAAAATACTGAGAAACCTTTTCTTCAAGCTGCTCCTTAAATTGCTGGAGCTGGCCCAAGAAAACAGCAGCTTTCGCTTCGGACAGGATCATCTTTTCATGGATAAGCTGCGTTTCTTTTCGCTCATTTGAGATTTCCTTGACAATGGCAACAGCAGCTCTGCCGGCACCGACATAGTTAAACCTTGTAACAAAGCGTCCGGAAAACAGCACCCAGTTCCCGCCAGATTCAATCGCTGCGTGTACCGCCGCATCTGCCGTATCTGCAACGGTAAATGTCATACTGGCAACCGCAAGCATACGGTCAACGGTTCGGTTGCGGAAAGGAACCACATTGTTCCAGTTGATCTTCGCAACATCACTTCCGTGTTCTGCGAGTTCAGCCGCCAGATGGGAAACAAAATAACCGATGCGAACATAAATCTCATTGAAAGCTACGGGGATGGCTTGTTTGCCCGCCGCTTTATAAAGAGGAATTTCATGGCGAAGATCAATTTTTTGCTTTTCGTAAAGTTCATTGACAAACATCGGCAGCCCAGTGTTCCGCATGATCGGCAGCGAGGCAAATTCGTACAAGAGAGAAATGAACACGCCCGGAATACCCATGCCTCCACCAGCAGTATTCTTGGAGCCGCCCATGTCACTCACCAAATGCCCAAACCAATTATCTGCGCACTTGGCAAGTTCGATAATCATCGGTGTTGATGCCACCAAATGAGCAAGCTTACGGAGTGCGGCAGGAATTTCTTTAACCTCGTCCTGTTCATATTTTTTTGTTGCAATAAACACCAGCCAATTCAATATGCCGGTGATTACAGCCGGGGTAAGGATTTCAACAATGTCTTTTGCCGATGTTTCGACAAGGGCAAAGTGCCACTCGCCATCTTTGTTTACGAATGTTCCGATCCTCAGAAATTGAACAATTACGGAAGAAACAAGCCCCAGCGGAGTAGGATGATGTGCCAGATCAGCCAGATGGTGATTTTTTGCAGAAACACCTATTCCGGCACCTTTCCAAACATTGTCCTGCGCTACCTTAAACGCTTTTTCGAGATCTCCAATAGCATCTTTCAAACGTTCACGGTCAAAGCCCCGTGCATTGGCATATTCTTGAATAAAATTGTTGACCTGCTGATGTGAGAGCGCAACATCCCCATCCGTAATGATTGTTTCGCCAACAAATAACGCATCTATCGCTCCTGCCATAATCCCACTAAACACGGCAAAAGCATAATCCCCTTTGTCAGTTTTGCTGGTATATTTTTCCAATTCGCAGTTTACCTTACGAAGCGCATTATTGAGAGCATCAATGTCTGCGGCTTGCTGCGGATTTGCCGATTCTGCAACCAATTCAGCGGCGACAACTTCCTGTTCCTGCGGTTGATTTTCTGTTCTATTCTTTTCCTCAACAGTGTATGTGCCATCAAGGATTCTTTGGAATTGCTCTGTATTTGCCCATCCGTGGCTTTCATAGGCACGGGTCGCCAATCTGGGGTGACTCTCATCCTGTGTTAGCATTTGCTCCATGAGCTTATTGGACTTTGAATCATTTACAAATGCCTTCAAATCCATAGCCTGTTTCAGAAATTCTGCACGATTGATATTTTCGTACCCGTGAAGTTTCAAAAGAACATCTATTGTTTTATCTGCTGTGCCATCACATAGAACGGCGGCTCGGTCAGCAGATAGCTCGCTGCACCGATCCCAAAACAACAAGGCTCGTACCAAAGTGGGAGTAAGGTATTTTCTGATAGCAGGTATTCTGGATAAGGGGCTGTTGTCAATACCATCAATCAGCTGACTCGCCATGGAATGATAAAGATAATGCTGACAGGCGATATGCCCACATTCATGTGCAAGCACTGTGGCAATCAGCTCGACGGGTATTTTCTCAACCAATTCCGATGTAACGAAAATATAGGGGCTTGTGCTACCGCCCGTAGCGGCATTCATCTTTTTGTACTTTATATAATACAGTTCGGGAACATCTATTCCCAACTTCTCGCATATAGGAGGAAGCAAATTATATATTTCGGGGAATTGATTTTCGCTCAGTCTGATTGCAGAAGACAGAAAATTGATTTTAGCTGCTTTCTCATCCACATTGGCGATATATGATTCCCGCAACTTAGCAAATTTCGGGAAAATGCTAAGTGCATCAAACGCTTTCTGATCTAATTCGTGTTTATATAAATTCGGACTGAACGACATAGCATCGAATCCTTTCTCTGGTTTTGTAGGAAGCTTTATTCTCTTGAGTCCGGCACAAACTCAACAATATCGTCCAGTTTGCAATCAAGAGAGGTACACAACTTTTCCAGAATATTTACTCGGACATCTTCATTCTTTCCAAGCTTTGCCATTGCATTTGTACTGATTCCCGCAAGATGTGTTAGCTCTGTTTTACTCATATTTTTATCAATCATCATCTTCCAAAGTTTATTGTAATTGACCGCCATACAACAACCTCCGTTTCAGTCTTGCGGCTTACCATTGCAGAAAATAATCTACACTAATTATAGCACAGAAAATGTCAAAAATCAAGATATTCTTGTAAATTGCAAGAAACAAGACAGTTATATTTTATCCAATCAACCACAATTTATCGCTATCCCGTTCTTCTTCGCCCATTCGCTTGCCGCTTGGCGGCGTTCCTCGCTGTATGGGGCAGTCAACCGAATAGAGAAGCGACCCTTTTGAATTTCAAAAGCCTTACAACCGATTTCTGCATCATCCTCAGTCAGCTTGCAAAAATCGGGATACTGCTCCGCATAAGCGGTCAGCCGTTTCTTCAGATTGGTGTTGTGTGTACGGATAAAAACGGGATTGCCGGTTTCATCAAAGATAATTTCGGTGGTCTTTTGTGCTTTTGTCAGTCCTGTTCGCATAAAGCTCCTTTCTACGCCCTTGTTTGAAAGCAAGAGCTTCTTTCGTGTGTTATTCTCGGTTCTTGACTTGGCAAAATCAGCGGTTTTCAAAAAGAAAACGCTGTATCGTACCATTCCTTGTCTGAGCCATTTCTGTTCGATAATTTTGATATTTTACGGCTCTTGACCGTTGGTGTGGCGTTTCAGCCAAACGAGCAAATCTCGCTTCATCACCATCTTTCGCCCACCGATTTTCAGCGTTGGAAAATCTGGTTCGTTCAACAGATTGTAGGCTCCTGCTTTGGAAATCTGCAAGGCTTTGGCAAGCTGCTTTGCATCCATCACGTCGGGCATGGTTTCAAAGGGTTCTCTGGTCATATAAACTCCTTTCGGACATCAAAAAAGCAGCCACGGTTATCGTGACTGCCTTGATGAGCAAATTGTTATTTTGCGTGTTTATCCAAAAAGCTGCCGTACTCGCCGGACACATAATCCTCATACGCACCGGCGATCTTCTCAATGTGTTTGCTGACGGCGCTCGGTGTCCTGAATCCAACAGCGGCGGCAATGTCTTTGAGTGAGCTGCCGTCCATTCGCATCCGCAGGATTTGCTTGTCCTGCTCTGTTAGCTTTCGCTCAAACTGTTCAATACCGATTTTTTGCAGCACCTTTGTTTCAAACTCCGCCGATGGGTTGGGAATATCAAACAGCATTTCGCCGTCGATCATAGCGCCGGTCTCTGCGATTTCCTCGATAGAGAGGTGTCTGTGATTGCGGTCGTGATACCACGAACGGTTGAAGTCCCGCTTGTGGACGCTGGAGCCGCTATAATCGTCGGGATTGCGGTTTTTCCAGAACTCGTCGATCATCGGCTGCCAGTTTTCCTCGGCAACGATCATATCCGTAAGATTGCCAATCAGATTACTGAACTGCTGATAGGTGAGCCAGGGGTGTTCATCATCTCTGTCCATCAGAAACAGCCGTTGGAAACTCCAATCCATCTCCGTTTCAAACTTTTTGCGGAAATGCTTGATGATTTCATAGGACAGCCGCCACAATGGGAAGTCACCGGAGTAGTTCTTCCAATCACCGGGGATGTCCTTGTATGTGCCGTCTTTACTTGGCACTTGGAAGAATTGCCACGCAGACCACGCATAGCAGTCCCATACAAGCAACAGGAACATATCGTTTTTAACAATTTCCATACTGTCGGGATCGTCAAGCAGTTCATAAATGTTTCTCGGCAGGGACAGCGCAGGGGGATATTTCTCGACAAGCTCTCTCGGAAGCGCATAGAACAGTGTCAGCCATGAAAGATTGCTCCCTTGGGGTATTTCGATAATGCCATCGGGTACGACGGCGAAGAAGCTGTAGCGCAGGCTCATGTGGTTCATCTCCCTTCGATTTATTCTTATCTGCGTTACGGATAGTGTAGGTTACCAACTTGGGAACTTGACTCATCTGTAACGATTTTGCTGAAAGTGAAAAGTCTCATTTTCGGACTTTTCGTTACGGTTAGGCAAGTGGGCAAAATGTCCACTTGCGGTAATTGTAACATTTTGCGGTATTCCGTTACGCTTATTCCAAGTTGTCAACTTGACAACTTGCCTTATTCGTAACGCTTCCACGGCATGCTTTCTGCCGGCAGGCATTGCAGCAGAACTTGGCATCCGAACGTTTTGGGGTAAAGGTATTGCCGCAGGTCTGGCAGGTGCGGTCTTGTCTTGCATACTTTCGCCGCCACTTTAATTCCTTTTGATAGCCCCGGTTGCCACACAGGGAGTACAGGCAATACTTCTTGGTTTCAATCTGTGTGTAAAATACCCTGCCGCAGCCCTTGCAGTAAATCTTTCTGACCGCAAGGTCGGGGCATTCGCCGGAGACCTTCTTCTCATACTTTGCTTTCAAGTAGTCTTGATTGTTATATTCCCATTCGCTGTTCCAAATCATTTGTGCATCCTCCGTATTGAAAAAATTATGAGGGATTTTCATACCCCTCTATAACAGAGGGCACGAGAAGGCTCGTTTTTTTCCAACTTCTCAAAAATTTTTGGAAATTTTTCATTTTTTTACGATTGACATCGTGATCGAAGCGAAATAAACGATATTATCATTATTATACAGGAAAAATGTGAATAAATCTATTGTTTCCAGCGATGGCAAAAAAAGAAGTGGTATCCGAGCTACCAAGACTCGGATACCACCTCGGTTAGGTCAGTCAAGGGGCGTGTATTCCGTAACCGTTTTGAGATATGTTTCGGGATCGCCGTTCAGCACAAGGTCGGCGTAAGAAATGGGGGCGTTATAGATGAGATAGTCCAGCTCCGACCGTTGATACATATTGTCGGCAACCTCATTTTCCACGGCGATAGTGTCAATGGCGATCATACTGCCGTCGCTGAATTTCAGCTCGACACAGCAGTTATCCATATTATAGGCGCATGAAAGTAAAGACTTCATAAGAAACCTCCGTATGTTCATTTTGTTGATAGATAGCAAAATCCCGTCTGACTTCCTGTTAGAAATCAGACGGGATTTCCGTATGCACCCCGGTACCGTCAGCTAACAGTTGATAAGTGAATTAGTTCCTTATCACTGTTTAGCCAAGGCTTGCGGGGTTTTTGTTAATGATTAAGGCCGGTTGAACTTAATTTTAATATCACCGCATTCGTTTTCTGCTGTTAGGTCATAAAGTCCATTTGCCTGGTTTGAAAGGTTACAGTCGCCAAATTCTGTTTTGGCAGAAATGGTAAACTCGCTTTTTGCTGCGTTAATCGTGCCCGATATATCTCCAAACTGGCAGCTAAAGCGCATGGAATTGCTGACAATATTTTCAAAATCGATGTCTCCGCAGGAGTTGTCGGCGGAGAGCACGTCAGCACTTACATCTTCTAGGTCAATGTCACCAAACTCTGCAACACATTCTAGCTTTAAAAACGCGCTGCGTTCTAATTCAATATCTCCGGCGTTGGCAGAGGCGTGCACGGTTCCTTGTAAATTTGTTGCCTTAATGTCGCCATAATCTGTATGAAGGTCAAATTCAGGCGCCAAATCTTTCGGCAGCTCAACAGTAACGCGGCCGGTATTGCGGAAATTAATATCAATATAATCATACCACCGCTTATTCAGTTCTGAGGCGGGCATGGTTTGCATTGTGAAAACACCGTCCTCGGTGCTGATACGATAATCTTTTGTTTTTCCCGTATAGTAAGTTACTTTAATTTCGCTTGTATCTTTTGTGGTAATGTAAATATCGTCAAACGAAAGGTCTATATCAATTTTAAAGACCCCTTCGGATGGAAACGATTTTGTCTGCAGAACAGGCCCCGTCTTTGTTAGCGCGCCCATCGCAGCCGCGGCGCCTGCAATTATAATTCCGCCCAGCAGGAGTATTCCGGCTGTGAGCATAATAATTTTTTTCGATTTCATACTGCCGCACTTCCTTTCTTAACAAATGATTCTTTCACCTTGCGGAATAAAAACAGGGTAAAGCGAATGACCTGCTTGGAACACCACACAGAAAAGAAAAATAAAAATACTGAAAGTCCGATAGAAATGAGGGCAAAGCCAAAAAACAGCATGGCCTTAAGTGCCGCTTCGGCAAACACAAACGGTGTTGCCAAAAGAAATGCAATTGCGGAACACACAAGAGCGGCAAACACAGCAAAAAGGGAAATAACCAACGACCACACCGCGATATACAACGCAAAAATCACAACAATTGCGGCCAGCAACAGTGAAACCCACAGCGGGGATGATATTGCCAGCAAGATGGCGGTTAAAGTGTCGATTTTATGTTTTTTTACATCTTCTGTGACAAATTTGCGCAGCGGCGTTTCATCAATGAGCCGTCTGCCGATATCCGACGGGGCATCGAGCCGCGCAATGATGCTTGCTTCCTCTTCTCCTTCTTCTATGGCGTCATCAATTATTTCTGTGTAATAATCCAGCGTTTTTTGTTTTTCGCTTTCAGGGATGCCGGAAAGCGCCTTATTTAAGGCCTCTAAATATTCCTGCTTATTCATTTCCATACTCCTCCTTTATAAATTCGTATGCTTTCATAATTTCTTTCCATTCCGTTAAAAATAGCCGTATTTTATCCATGCCCGACGGTGTTATTTTATAATATTTCCGAAGCCGGCCATTATGTTCTACCGTATAAACCGTAATACAGCCGGAGCTTTCCAGCCGCTTTAAAATGGGGTAAAGGGTAGATTCAGAAATTTCAACATAGGGGGAAATGTCCTTAATGATTTTGTAGCCATAAGAATCCTCTTTGTTGATTGCAGTAAGAACGCAGACATCTAAAACGCCCCGTTTTAATTGCGCATCCATACATATCCCTCCTTTCACATTATATTATATAACGCATAGTATAATATGTCAAGCAGTATTGAAAAAGTTTTTGAAAACCTGTGAAAACTATGGTACAATAGAAACAAAAGGAGGAATGAAGATGGACTTTATTTATGAATATAAATCGCCGGTTGGCAGATTGCTTCTGTCCAGCGACGGGGAAGCCCTTACAGGGCTATGGATAGAGGGACAAAAATATTATGCTGCAACCCTTTCCACAGATGCTGAAAAACAGGAAACGCCGGTTCATTTAAAGGCCGCAAGCTGGCTGACCGCATATTTTAACGGACAGGCCCCTGAAATTGATTTTCCGCTGAAGCCAAAGGGAAGCAGTTTTCGTCAGGCGGTGTGGGAGGTTTTGCGATCCATTCCTTATGGAGCTACCACCACATATGGCGCAATTGCCGCTCAGCTATCACAAATAACCGGGAAAGGTACATCAGCCCGGGCAGTGGGCGGTGCGGTGGGGCACAACCCCATTTCCATTATCATTCCGTGCCATCGTGTGGTTGGCACAAGCGGCAAACTGACGGGATATGCCGGCGGGCTTGACGTGAAACAAACGCTTTTGGAACTAGAGAAGCAGGAGAAATAAAAAAACACCGCTTAATTTAAGCGGTGTTTTTTTATTATACATAAATAATTGTTACGCCGGAAAAGCTGACAGAGCCGTTTAACACAAGTGTTTTGTCGGTGGTCTCAGAAGCAGTACCTCTGCGCTCCACACCGCCTAAGGTGCAGCCTAAATTATCTACTACATTCCAATTTTTTGGCACATAGAGTTCTAAGCCGGAAAAGCTTAAACGAACGTTAACAGAGGCCTTTTCGCCGGCCATATCCGCATGGTCGAAATAAACTTTCATTCCGCTGAACGCGCAGTCAATATTCACCTCTTGCAGTTGGTTTGTATTGACATATTTCACACTGCCGCCGAACTTAGCAGAAAGGTTTATAACGCTGTCGTCCGCTTCGTTAATAATTTCGTGAAACGATTTTTCCCCCGAGTGTTTGTAAAAATGCTTATACTTGGGAAACAAAAAGGAAAGCCCTATGCTTAAAAATAAAGCAATAAATAAAACCGGCCAGGGCGTAAGCGCCTGAATGCCCAGATAATCGTCATACAAAATTGCAATTATTGCCAACGGGAAAAAAATGCCCGGGTATGCTAAGTGAACTACATTTGAAATGATAATTGGAATTAACAGCACCGTTATAATTAAATTCACCGGATTTCCCAAAATCCCAAAGGCCCCGCACACAACTAAGATTGCGGCCATAATAAAAATGAGCCCCCACACAATATTTTTTTTATTCATGATAAGTTCTCCTTTCGTCTAACCTGTTTTTTAAAGCTTTGAAATAGTGTCTGGACACAAACACCTGCTTATGGGTGTGGTAAAACCGTACGCAGCCGGAGGAAGTCAGGTTTTTGTCAATCGAATATACGAAATCCACATTTATAATAGTGGATTTGGATATACGGACAAAAGAGCGGGGAAGCAGATCCTCAAGCTCGTATAATTTATATTTAATTTTATAAACGTCGTCTTTTGTGTGGGCATCTATGGTTGTTTGCGCGGTTTCAAAAAAGTAAATGGAACTGACCGGTAGATAATATTCAACATTATTTTTATAAAAGACCAGCTTCACCTTTTGCAGGGATTGAAGCAAGGTTTGCTGAAGCGTTTGAATGGTGCTGCTGATTTCCCTGCAGCGGATGATGACCTCTTCGTCGGAAATTGCATCGTCAACTTCAATTCGAATTTTCACAGTTTCAGCTCCTTTCCCGCAGTTCTTATTATAGCTGAATTTCGCTGCTATGTAAATTCTTTTCTGCTAACAGGTTGTTTTTTTACAGTAAGAGGTAAAAAACAGGATACAGCATTATTACTGTACCCTGTTTTTTTTGCTTTACTGGTTTGCGTCCATCGTTTGTTTTACAATGCTTTCCATCATATCGCCGGTCAGGGCGCTTGCCACGCCGCCGTAAATATTGCCGTCTTTATCAATCATATATGTGGTGGGGAATGCGCTGATGCGGTATTGATAAAACAAATCGCCGCTTTCGTCCAGCACAACGGGAAAGGTATAATTGTTTTTTGAAAGGAACTCTTTTACATGGTCTGCAGAGCCTTCCCGGTCCTGATTGGGGCCTGCTACACCCAGCACAATCAAATCACCGCTGTTTTTGCCATACCGTTCATAAAGCGCCTGAATTTCCGGCATTTCCTGTTTGCAGGGCGGGCACCAGGTGGCCCAAAAGTTTAAAAACACAGTTTTTCCTTTATAGTCAGACAGCCTGTGCTGGTTCCCATACTGGTCTTTTAAGGTAAAGTCCGGCGCCGGCACTGTTTTTTCTTCCTCTTCTGCGCCGGGCGCTGCAGTGGGGGAGGCAGAGGGATTTTCCGGTTCGCTGCTTTGCGTGCTTTGGTTATTTCCAAAACCCGTGCCTAAGTTCGATAAATAGCCGGTAATGCCGTTTAAATAGCCCGTTAACGTCATAATTCCCATGAGCACCAGCAAAACAGCGCCGGTTTTCACGGTGTAACGCACAATGTTCTGATGCTTTTTAAAAAACTCTAACACCGTGGTGGTAAAAAGCCCTACTGCGATAAAGGGCAAAACAAAGCCCAGTGTATAAACGCCGATGAGCAAAAATCCTTTTGCAGCGGTTTGCGATACACCCGCCATTAAAAGCACACTGCCCAGGGTGGGACCCACACAAGGCGTCCATGCGAAGCTGAACGTAAACCCTAAAATCAGCGCAGGAACAGGCCCCATGGTAAAACGGTTCAGTGAGAACGGCAGCCGGCGCTCCCGGTCAAGTGCGCCGGATTTTCCAAACACACCGAACTGGTACAGGCCAAACAAAATCATTACAATTCCACTGATACGCGCAAACCAAATGCGGTTGTCGCTGAAAAACCGTCCCAGAGCAGTAAAACCAAATCCCAGCAGGAAAAAGGCAAAGCTAATTCCAATCACAAAAAAGAGCGTATTTATCAAAACTTTTCGGCGGGGATAGCGGATGGTTCCGTCTGCATCCACCATTTTTGCCCCCCCGGCCAGATAGCTCACATACAGCGGAACAAGGGGAAGAATGCAGGGTGATAGAAAGCTAATCAGTCCCTGCAGGAACACGGTAAATACCGGTACACTGGTTTCAATTGAAAATCCCATAAAACATCTCCTTATCGTTCCTCTTCCTGGAACGTATTTTATAAAAAAACCTGCATTTTTATGCAGGAGTTTTTATTCCAATTTTTTATTGATTATCCTCATCGTATTTTTTTAGAAGTGCTTTTATCCGTCTGACATCATCTGGAGTCAGCAGAGACTTCGTATGATTTCCGTTTTCAGCAAACGAAAAATTTTCGTTGTGAGGAATATCGCCAATCATATCATATATTTGCCTGCTGTGAGCAAGTGACTCCGCGTGCTGCAGAATGGCAATTTTATCGCTGACCGAAACCTTGCGGAACGCGTCTAATAAAATACGTTCCAACTGCTCAAAAGATTCATTTGATACGAGCATCTGCTGGCTTGAAGCGTTATTGCCGGTTAGCAGAAAATCTGTTGAAACGTTAAAGAATTCTGCAATTTGCCGAATACGCTCAATATTAGGCCTGCTTTCTCCGTTCAGCCAATTCGCAACCGTGCTGGGGGACACATTTAACTGTTTCGACAACTTAAATTTCGTAATTCCATTGTTTTTCATAATTTCCTGCAATCTTTGCGAAAAATTCAAGTAAATGCCCCCTGTTTAAAAAATAATACTACTTTTGCTTATTATATACTCTAAATATACCACAGCGGGTGGTCTTTGTCAATAATGCCAAAACGAAAATGCGCCTTTCATAGTCCTGATAGCCATGTGATATCTTTTGAAAGAAGACTCTACTGTTTTTGAAAGTAAACGAACTGACTGAAAACATGCTTTTCAGTAACTGGGCAAAACAAAAATTGCAGCAAAAACGCAACAGCGTTTTTGCTGCAATTTTTTCAATGCTATTTAGCGGCCAACAAAGTAATGGCAGCCGGAGCGGGCTGCCGCCTTAATGTACGCTGATAATTGATCCGCCTTTACGGTGGAGCAAACAGGCTTTTTCCAGGTTTTAATCATGATGTCTTTCCCCCTTTCGTGTCATTTGCTTGAATATTTACTTAAAACGTCGATTATGGCGTCAAAGTACTTTCTGTTCAGGCTGTAAAGAATGGTTTTTCCTTCGTTCCGCGTTTTTACAACCCCAATTTTCGTCATCATGGTGATGTGGTGATAGGCCGTGGAGCCGGAGAAACTGAAAATCTTTTCCAAATCCTTGCAGGTGACTTCGCTGCGCTCTAACAACAGCTCCAAAATTTTCACGCGGCTTTCTTCACATATCGCATTGCCGAAGTCTAATAAGTTCAAATCCTTTTTGTTTTTAACAAAATCTAAAACAGAAAAATAGTCGTAGCCAAGAAGATAAACAACACCTTCCTGCACGCCGAAAAAGTTCATACAATATTTTCTTAAAAGGCAAAAGGAAACATATAGTGTTAAATTGTCTTTTTTAATAAAGTTTAAATCATCTAAACCTTTCAAATTTTTGCTTAAAGTTTCAAACGTAGTCTGGTTATAAACGTCAAGAATTTTCTGATAATTTTTTTCGTAATACTGTGAAAGCATAAATTCTTTCGTCATTAACTCATAGTAAAGCGTTTGAATGTGGTGCTCAGTGTCATGAAAAAACTCATACAGCTTGCTTTTTATCTCAGCGCCATAGTTCGAGTTTTTAATGTATGAAAACAGCGCAGAGCTTGAATTTACACAGTCATCTACTTGTTCATCTGTGAGGTCGTAAAAATAAAATCGAACCATATTGCGAATTATTTTGTCTTTATCAGATAACTCTTTCTGCAAAAACTTAAAATTAAAGGTTGTAGAAAACTGTTCTTTATGCGGATTAAAATATTGCGTTGTGATAAAACAACGGCCATTTTCAACAGCGTGAAAGAACACATATAAATCCTCTGAAATTTCAGGAAACTGGTCTAATAAGTCATTAAAAAATTTTATATTTTCAGACAGTTTTTTGTCATTGCTGTCAAGATTATTGATGCATAATTTTGTATTAAACTTGAGGTAAAAAATAAAAATTAAATCATAAATATAACCTGGCTCTTTTAACAAACGAATCTGGGGCATAAAAAACACCTCCGTTATTACATTGTAAACAAATTATATCATAGAGGTTTTGTAAAATCAAGAGGTATTTTATCATAAAAATGAAAAACAAAGAATCATTTTCAGAATAATTTCTATAAAGTTAGAAAATTGTCTAATTTTACTTTAAAGTTATACCTTAAATCGCGGTAAAAGGAGGTATAAAAAAAGCCTTGAAATCGTCTTTCAAGGCTTTGGCGGAGATGGAGAGATTTGAACTCTCGCGCCGGTTACCCGACCTACACCCTTAGCAGGGGCGCCTCTTCAGCCAACTTGAGTACATCTCCAAACTGAAATTAAAAACAATATAAACTTATGGCGGAGAGGGAGAGATTCGAACTCTCGGTGCTTGCGCATCACTGGTTTTCAAGACCAGCTCCTTAAACCGCTCGGACACCTCTCCTCATACGCTGAACAACGAAATTATTATAACAGTTTCGGGGGAATTTGTCAATAGTTTTTTTATTTTTCGGTAATTTAGCGGAATTTATATTTTGTGTTCCGGTAAAAAATCATAGGATCGTCTAAGGAAGTATGAGAAACCTCATAATCAATTCCAAATTCTTCAAACAGCTTTCTGTGTGTGGGAAAATCGTTGACCCTGACAATAACCGTTTTTTGGTGCGACTTAATTTCTTCCAGTTTAACCTTAAGCTGATGCGTCACTTCCACGCCTGTTTTTAAAACACACCCCGCAAAAAAAAGACTGTTTAAGGCAATCAAACAGATAGTTACACCACTGAAAACCTTTGTTTTTCGCAGATTGCAAGCTTCGGCCAAAATAAATACAGGGAGGTAGTAGGCATAACTTGCATACCTGGCCCACCAGGATTCCGGGATAAACAGAAGCAGAAGAAAAATGGCGGCAAAAGCGGCGGCAGTTTCCATGCGTATTTTCTTATTATGGCACAAAGCAACGAAAAAAATTACGAGGCTTAAAAGAAAAATACCGCTGAACAAAACGCCAAACCCGCCGACACGAATATCGGCATTGCTCAAATGAATCCACTCAGAGCTGTGGATTGTAAAAGGGATTTTTAGCTCCGGCGCTTCCTCCGGCAGATTGTTCGTTTTTGAAAACACAGAGGCAAGCAGCTTTTCCACCGCATTTTTATTTTCAAACCCTTTGGGCGGGTTTGTGTTCATAATGTCATAAGCCCCTTCGCCCAAAACGGGATAGACCGGGTTTTGATGGTTCATTATATGCTTTATATACGGATCGAAGCCCAACAGGCAAACGCCTGCAATAAACGCCGCTAAAACCACAGCCACAGGCTTTACCAAATGTTTTGGTTCCCTGCGGTGTTTCATGGCATACCAAATCCCGAAAATTATCAGAACAATTCCTGCCAGCACCGGTGCGGTGAATTTCACTGTGCAGGAGACGGCAATAACGGCAGCCAGAAGCAGATAGGTGTAATTGCTCGCTTTTTCACTTACGATTTTCATGCTTAAAAGCATGGTAATAATGACAATTGCTCCAACTGCCAGGTCGTTATATGAGGTGAGGAGCTGGCAAATAAAAACAGGGTTCATTGCAAACAGCAATCCAAAAATAACGCTTTTTTGCCTGTTCATTTGATAGACAGTTTTCATCACGTCAACTGCCACAGAGAAAACCGGGATGATAAACAGGATATTGACTGCTTTTGCGGTCTCTAAAAGGTTTGTAAGGCTGTAAATCACGGCGGAGAACAGCCACAGACCTTTCGGATAATTGTCCAGCCAGAGGTCCATGTCTGGATAGGAAGCAAAAACGGTGGCGTCAAGGGAGCTTTGGTAAAAGGGGTTCCAGCCCTCTTTTAAATCAATTATCGCTTCTTTATGATAATACATGCCGTCGTAGGACCAGTCGAAAATAAAATTGCAAACCACGCACCAAAGGGCAAGCACGCAAACGTTTAACAAAAATAAACGAAGCAGAACACGGTCGCAGAAAAACAGCACACCGCCCGTGACAATGACTGCTGTGACAAACGTGTGCGCCCCAACGGGAATATGAAACGCCAATCCTAAAACCGCAGAGGCGATTACCGAAACCAGCAGAAGGAAGCAGGAAAGTGCGTTTTTTTCAAAAATGGTGGTGCTTGAATTTTCGCGCATAGAGCAATCGTTCCTTTTTTACTATAAAATGGCGCCGGAAATGGAACCCAATTTCCGGCGCAGAATTGTTTATTCGTTAAAGAAAACCGGTTTTCCTGTTTTGGAGGACTCATAAATCGCCTCTAAAATCCGTGTAACCACAATGGCCTGTTCCGGCAGAACAACAGGGTCGGTATCTTTGTCAATGGCATCAATCCAAAGCCGTGCTTCCCGGTCTGCGGGAGATTCAGAGCTGCCGTCGTAAAAAGCGACGCCGCCGGCACCCAAAGCAGCTTTTTCTATGTATTGCCGTCCATATTTCACACCGTTAATCCGAACGCCGTCATACATATCCGCGCCGGCTTTTGTTCCGCAGAGCACGCACTTCGCTTCAATGGGGTCTGCAATGTTTAATGCCCAGCTGGACTCTAAAACAATGGTCGCGCCGTTTTCCATGGTAATAAAACCAAATGCAGAGTCTTCAACTGTATATTTTTCCGGATCCCAGTCGCCCCAGGCGTTGCCTGTGTTTTCTTTTTGGTCGGCAAGCTTTCTGAAAGTTTTGCCCACAACCATTTTTGGTTTATAGTTGTTCATCAGCCAAAGGGTCATATCCAAAGCGTGGGTGCCAATGTCGATTAACGGCCCGCCGCCCTGTTCCTCTTCGTTTAAGAACACGCCCCAAGTAGGAACGGCACGGCGGCGCAGAGCCAGTGCCCTCGCGTAGTAAATGTCGCCCAAAGCGTCTTCTGTGCAGGCACCTTTTACATACTGTGCTTCCGGTGTCTGTCTGTTCTGATATCCAATGGTCAGCTTTTTGCCTGTTCTTTTTGCGGCGTCAAGCATTTTTTTGGCCTCTTCATAGGTTTTCGCCATAGGCTTTTCGCACATAACGTGTTTGCCGGACTCCAATGCGTCAACGGTAATAAAGCTGTGCTCGCGGTTAGGAGTCAAAACGTGCACAATGTCAATTGACCCGTCTTTTAAAAGTTCTTTATAGTCTGTGTAAACCTTTGCCTCGGGCGTGCCATAGTCTGCCTTTGCTTTTTCCGCGCGTTCTTTCACAATGTCGCAGAACGCAACCATTTCAACGTTGTCCAGTTTCGATAGCGACGGCATATGCTTTCCGTTGGCGATGCCGCCGCAGCCGATAATTCCGACTCTGTAAGTTTTACTCATAATCATTCTCCTTATATAAAAGATTAATATACCATATGGAAATTTTACCATATGCCCAATGGTTTTTCAAGCTTTTTTTCTGCGCCGCCATCAATTTAAATTTTTAACAGCCGGCGGGCGTTACCGCTTTTAATTTGCTCTTTTTCTCCGTCAGACAGGCCCAAGCTTTCTATTTGAAACAGCTCCATAGCCGGGGCATGCCACGGGCAGTCGGTGGCAAACAAAATTTTTTCCACGCCGTGCTTTTCTAAAATGGCCTGTTGAATCGGCTTCGGTGTGGTGCCATATCCAAAGGCTGTGTCTATGTAAATTTCGGTGCCGCAAAGATATTGCAGCGTGTCCTGCCCCATGCCCTGGCTGCCCCAGTGGGCCGCCACCACCGGAGTGTCCAGCCACGATAACGCCCGCAAAAGACGCTTTGGCGTAGCGTGGTAGGGAGGCATGTAGCCATAGTCCTCCCCGGCGTGGAACACGCAAATTAGGCCAAGCTCTGATATTTTTTTATAAATCGGCTTCATTTTTTCGTCGTCAACAAAAAAGTTTTGATATTCCGGGTGAAATTTAACGCCTTTAAGCCCCATGCTGTGAATACGTTCCAGTTCATTGAGCGCGTCTTCTGCGTCTGGGTAAACCGAACCGAACGGGACAATTGTTTCGCTTTCAATGGATTTTGCAAAATTGTTTACAGACGTCTGCTGGGCGGCGTTGGTGGCAATGCTCAAAACGACGGAGATGTCCACGCCGTCTTGCTTCATCAGTTTTTTTAATCCCTCCGCCGTGCCGTCGGTATAGGGCATAAGCCCGCTGGTGGCGCTGAGCTTTCCAATTGCCCGCTCCGCAATTTTTTCCGGGAAACAGTGTGTGTGAAAATCGATAACCATTTGTAATTCTCCTAAGTTTAAATTGTGAAATCGACAGCAGCTCTGCCGCTTGAAACCTGACCGATGAACCCGCGCACTTTTTGGTGCTCCGGGTGGATATCGTAGGCTTTCAGTGCGTCGTAGGACGGAAATTTTGTCACCAAAACAGCGTCAAATTCGCCGCCGTTTTCATTAATTCCCACCTGCAGCTCTAAGATATCTGGAACTACGCCCGGCAGTGCCTCCAGCAGCTCTTTTATTTTTTTGGCGTTTTCAGCCTTTGTATGTTCTAATGCTTCTTCTTTTAACTTCCACATGACAATGTGTTTTACCATGCTGTAAATCTTCCTCTCTAAATTAAATTCCGCGGCCGTCGAAATCGGGAATAAAGCTGGCGTCGGCCGTTTCTCCCTCCTGCACGAAGGCCTGTGTGATGCCAAGGGATATTGCATACTCAATCAGTTTTTCATATTCGGTTTTCGTAACCTTTCGGTTTAACTCCGGGAAGTCGTTAACCCCTTTTGCCGGCGGGGTATATTGGCTCATGATGCTGATAAAAATTTTGTCGCCGAAGGTTTGGTGCAGGTATCGTAATACCTTTTTTGAGTCCTTTAAATTTCCGGGCAGCATTAAATGACGAACGATAACGCCGCGCTTTAACATGCCGGTTTCGTCAAACACGCACTCCGGTTGCTGGCGCACCATTTCAGTTAACGCGCTTTTCGCGGCCTCCGGGTAGTTCGGCGCGTTGGAATAGGCCATAGCCAGCTGCGGGGACATATATTTCAAGTCCGGTAAAAAAATATCAATCAGCCCCTCAGCCCGCTTTAGCATGTCTGCCTTTTCAAAGCCGCCGCAGTTGTAAACAAAGGGAATTCCAAGATGATTTTGTTTGGCTTTTTCCACCGCGTTCAGCACAGCGGGTAAAAAGTGCGTTGCCGTTACCAGATTTATGTTGTGGGCGCCCTGTTCCTTCAGTTCAAAAAAGATTTCACAAAGCCTGCCTGACGAAATTTTTTTTCCGGTATTTCCGCGGGAAATTTGGGCGTTTTGACAGTAGACACACCCCAAATTGCAGCCGGAAAAAAATACCGTTCCCGAACCGTTTTTGCCGGAAAGGCAGGGTTCCTCCCAAAGGTGGAGGGAAGCCCGGGCAGCTGTAATTTCAGGGCCGGAACGACAAGCGCCAAGTTCGCCCAGCAAGCGGTTCACACCGCATTCCCTGGGACAGAGGCGGCAGTTAGATAGCAAAGCGTCCATCACCCAATTGCTTCGCGCAGCGCCCTTGCAAGCTGGTCGGGGCACGAAGTACCCTTGCCGCCGCAGTTGATACCCTCTAAAAGCGTGATGATTTCCTCTGCCTTTTTGCCGTTTGCCAGCTTCGACACGCCCTGGAGGTTGCCGTTGCAGCCCCCGGTAAACCGAATGTTTTTCACAACATTATTGTGGTCAATTTCGAATTTAATTTGCATGGAGCAAACGCCTTTTGGTCTGTAAATATATTCCATTTTTATTCTCCTTTCTTTATTTTTTCCCATGCTTTCACCCATTCTTCCGCAATGATTTCGTGACCGGCTGCGGTGGGGTGAATGCAGTCCACTGAATAACGTTCGGCGGGCGCGGATTTTGTCAATGACTCGAAAACGTCGAACAGCGGAACGAACTGTGCGTGATATTTTTTGGCCAAATCCTTGGTTACCTGGCCGTTTTCGCGGACGCGGCTGCTCCAAGTGTGAAAATTATCATAAATATCCGTTCCAAAGTTTTCCCACGCATACTTCATTTTCAGCACAAACGGCGCCATTAAAATAAGCTTTGCGTCAGGATTTTTTTCTAACGCCTCATAAATCATACGGTCGTAGAGAAAGCGAAACCGCTCCTTGTCGGAGCCGCGACCCAGCCTTAAAGAAAATCCCACGTCGTTGATTCCTAAAAGAATGCTCAACACATCAAACTCAAAATTCAGCGTGTCCTCCTGCCAGCGTCCGTAAAGGTCGGCGGCACGGTTTCCGCTGACGCCGTGGTTAAAAAAGTTTAAATCATCGTATTTTGCACTCAGCCTTCCTGCCACCATTGTGGCATAGCCCTGGCCCAGCGCCGTGTTAGGGGCGGTAACGTCCCGGCCCCGACCTGCGTCGGTTACGGAGTCCCCCTGAAATAAAATATTCATGTTTTTTCAGTCCTTTATTTCAAATTAGTTCACAACCCATTTTTTCGGGACGAACAGCTCGTTGAATTTATAAATGGCGAAATTATCGGTCATGCCTGCAATATAGTCGGTTACGGTTTGCTCTAAACCAAACCGTGAAATATTTTCCCTTGTGTCCTCCGGCAGCTTTTCCGGGTGTTTCATAAAGGTATCAAACAGCATGTAAACCACGTTTTTGGCCTTTTCATCTTCGCCCTTTGCCACGTTGTTTGTGTAAACCGAAGCAAACATAAAGCTGCGCAGGTTCATCATGGCAGAATAAATTTCGTCCGACATTTTCACAAAGGGTTTTCCCAGGCTGGTATTAATAATGTCGTGAATCATGGTGTCAATCCGGTCGCCGTGGGTTCGTCCCAACACGTCGGTGCAGTCCTTTGGAATGGCCTCCGCCTGAATAATGCCGCCGCGCACCGCGTCGTCAATGTCGTGGTTGATATAGGCAATGCGGTCTGCCAGTTTAATAATTTTCCCCTCCAGGGTTTCGGCCTCGTGGTCGCCTGCGTGGTTTAAAACCCCGTCCCGCACCTCAAACGTTAAATTAAGACCCGTTCCGTTTTCCAAAAAGTCAATTACCCGAAGGCTCTGCTCATAGTGGCGAAAGCCGCCTGCACAAATTTCGTTCAGCACATTTTCACCCGAATGGCCAAAGGGCGTGTGGCCCAAATCGTGGGCTAAAGCGGTGGCCTCGGTTAAATCCTCGTTTAAGCGCAGGGCGCGGGCAATGGTGCGGGCAATTTGCGAAACCTCCATGGTGTGGGTCAGCCTGGTGCGGTAGTGGTCGCCTGCCGGCGCCAAAAACACCTGGGTTTTGTGTTTCAGCCGCCGAAAAGATTTTGCGTGAATGATTCGGTCCCTATCCCGCTGAAAATCCGTTCGGATGTCGCACTCAACGATGGGTCTCAGCCTGCCTTTTGAATGTTCAGAAAGCGTAGCAAATGGTGACAGAGTTTCCCGTTCCACTTTTTCTGAAATTGCTCGAATGGTCATAACATCCCGCCTTTTTCAATTATTCCAAACAGTTTGTTGTTATCATGTCTACGCCCATGTCAATCAGCGACTGGGCGGAATTTGCGTCGTCGCAGGTCCAGCAGTTTACTTTAATCCCGCTGTCGTGCAGCTGTTTTACAAGCGCAGGGGACAAAAGGGAATCTTTTGCGTCAATGTCAAGCTTAAATTGCATTAAGCTTGCAATCATTTTATCGTCAATTTCGTTGGAGGTTAAAAACTGCGCGGCGGCCGATGGGGCAATTGTTTTTAAATCCATTAAGTTTTCTAAATAAAAGGAAATAAAAATTACGTTTTCAAAATAGCCTGCGGACTGAATTTCCTGCACCATTTCTGCAATTTTTTCGGTTTCGATTCTGTTTTTCAGCTCTAAAACCGCAGTTTTTTCATATTTTTTGCAGATGCCGATATACTCCAAAAGGGTGGGCATGCGCAAATCAATCCGCCCGCATTTGCCGCTTGTGTCTTTTAACGGCAGGGTGCGGAGTGTGCTAAAATCTGTTTCCTCAACTACAAGGTCGGATTCTGCAACCCGCCCGGTGGTGTCGTCGTGAATTAGTATAAATTTTCCGTCCTTCGTAATGTGTACATCCGTTTCAATGCCGAAATAGGTTCTGTTTCCAGCCGCAATAAACGCAGCCAGGGTGTTTTCCGTTTCTAAACAGCTTGCGCCCCTGTGGGCGATAAAAAGAACATTTTTATGGTTTATGCGAACCGTATCCATTTTTTCTCACCTCGCGTTTCATTATACAGCAGAACACCGCTGTTTTCAAGAGTATGAAACAAAAAACAGCCTGCAAAAATTTTGCAGGCTGTTTTACTTAGTCAACCAAAACAGTTAAATTTGCTTTTACATCTTCCGGAATGTGAATTCCCAAAAGGTCTGCTTCCTTCATGTTCACCATGTTGGAATATTCCCGCATAGTTTCTATGGGCGTTTCCGAAATTTTCTGGCCCTTTAAAATTTTGTCCGCCATCTGCGCCACCTGCTGGCCCAGCAGCGTGTAGTTAATGCCCACGGTGGCAAAGCCGCCGTCTTTCACCATGGAGTCTGCTGCAACATAAACCGGCACGTTTGCCTTGTTTGTCACGTCGATATAGGTGGGCATTGCAGACGCAACCATGTTGTCGATGGGAGTGAACATTGCGTCTACATCATTTGCCAAAGAGCTTGCGGCCTGCTGAATGTCTGCTGTGGTAGAAACGGTTGCTTCCTTATACGCAATGTTGTTGTCGTCGCAGAATTTTTTTGCCTTGTCAACTGCCGTTACCGAATTAATTTCGCTGGAGTTATAGAAAAATCCGAAGGTTTTCACGTCCGGTGTAAGCGTCTGCGCCAGCTTGAAAATATCCTCAACGGGAATTTCGTCAGATACGCCTGTGACGTTCTTGTCCGGCGCCTCCAGCGAGGTGGTAAGCCCTGCTTCAATTGGCGCGCTGACTGCCGCAAACACAATGGGAATGGCAGAGGTTGCAGCAGATGCCGCCTGTGCCGTTGGCGTTGCAATTGGAATAATCATGTCTACGCCTGCCCCGGTTAAGCTCTGCATGATAGACGGCAGGGTGGAAGTTTCGCCGTTGGCGTTTTTCTCAATAAACTCCACATTGGTTCCCAATTTTTCAAACTCAGTCTTAATGGAGTCGTTAATTTCGTTCAACGAGGGGTGGTCAACCAGTTTTACCAGGCCGATTTTCAGCTTCTTTTCCTCAGACTGGGACTGCGCTGTGCCGCCGCTGTTGCCGCAGCCGGCAAAGGCCGCTAAAAGAACAGCAGACAGTAAAAGCGCCAAAAGTTTTTTCGCGTTTTTCATGTTTTTACCTCCAAAAATTTTTGATGATGATAAAACCTGCAAAAACAGGCAAAAATATATATACATGATAGTACCATAACAAAATGTATGTTGTCAACTAAAAAGGCGGAATCATCTGCCATAAAAGCAGAAAACGAGATGAAATTTTGATAATTGTATTCGAAATATAAATAAACCGTTAAATTTTTAGAATACTTTGACAGGGGAATGGATTTATGGTATACTAAATGTTGGATTTTTAGCTGGTGACTTAATTTGATTGAGGTGAAATATTTTGAAAAAACTGATTGAAAAAATCGTTGGCTCATACAGCGACAGGGAGCTGAAGCGGATTCGTCCCATTGCCGACAAGGTGATGGCCTTGGAAGATGAATTCAGCGCGCTGTCCGACGAGGAGTTAAAGGGAAAAACCGCCCTGTTCCGTGAGCGCATTGATAAAGGCGAATCGTTAGACGACCTGCTGCCGGAAGCGTTTGCAACCGTGCGGGAGGCGTCTTACCGTGTTTTGGGTATGAAGCATTTCTATGTTCAGGTTTTGGGCGGAATTATTCTGCACCAGGGCCGAATTGCCGAGATGAAAACAGGTGAAGGTAAAACCTTAGTTTCCACGCTGCCGGCCTATTTAAACGCCCTGCCGGGCAAGGGCGTGCATATTGTTACGGTGAACGACTACTTAGCAAAGCGCGACAGCGAGTGGATGGGCAAGGTGTTCAAATTTCTGGGACTTACCGTTGGTCTGATTATTCACGACGTGGAGCCTCAGAACAGAAAGGCCGCCTATGAGGCGGACATCACCTACGGCACAAACAACGAGTTTGGGTTCGACTATCTGCGGGACAACATGGTGATTTATAAAGAGCAGATGGTGCAGCGGGGCCAGAACTTTGCCATTGTGGACGAGGTGGACTCGATTTTAATCGACGAAGCGAGAACGCCGCTGATTATTTCCGGCGCGGGGGACAAATCTACCGAGCTTTACCAGATTGTGGATCGGTTTGTAAAAACCTTAAAGGCACACAGGGTGGCTGAATCCGACACAAAAGAGTTAGATGACGATATTGATGCAGATTATTTAATTGATGAAAAGGCAAAAACAGCCACGCTGTTGAAAGCGGGTATTGAAAAGGCGGAGCATGCATTTAACTTAGAAAATCTTTCAGACCCGGAGAATATGACGCTTTCCCACCACATTAACCAGGCATTGAAGGCGAACGGCACCATGGCCCGCGACCGGGACTATGTGGTGAAAGACGGACAGGTTATCATTGTGGACGAATTCACGGGACGTATGATGTTTGGCCGCCGCTACAGCGACGGATTGCACCAGGCAATTGAAGCAAAAGAAAACGTAAAGGTGGAGCGCGAAAGCAAAACCCTTGCTACCATTACGTTCCAGAACTATTTCAGGCTCTACACCAAGCTTTCCGGTATGACCGGTACGGCGCAGACGGAGGAGTCGGAATTTCAGGAAATTTATAAGCTGGATGTTATTGTTGTTCCCACAAACAAGCCGCTTGCCAGAAAGGATTTATCTGACGCGGTTTATAAAACGGAAAACGGCAAGTTTGGTGCCGTTGTGGAGCAGGTGAAAGCGTGTCACGAAAAGGGACAGCCGGTGCTGGTGGGCACGGTTACCATTGAAAAGTCGGAGCTTTTGTCCGGCATGCTAAAGCGAAACGGCATTAAACACGAGGTGTTAAACGCCAAGTTCCACGAAAAAGAAGCGGAGATTATTGCCCAGGCCGGTAAACTCGGCGCGGTTACCATTGCAACCAACATGGCCGGCCGTGGTACCGACATTATGCTGGGCGGCAACGCGGAGTTTATGGCGAAGCATGAAATGAAGCGCCGCGAATACTCCGACGAAATGATTTTAGAAGCAACAGGATTTGGTGAAACTGACAACGAGGAAATTTTAGAGGCGAGAAAGACCTTTTCTGAGCTGATGGACAAATATAAGGCGGAAATCGCGCCGGAAGCAGAAAAGGTGAAAGAGGCAGGCGGCCTGTTTATCATCGGTACCGAGCGGCACGAGTCCAGACGTATCGACAACCAGCTGCGCGGCCGTGCCGGCCGTCAGGGCGATCCGGGTTCTTCTAAATTCTATATCTCTTTAGAGGACGATTTAATGCGCCTGTTCGGTTCCGACCGTGTAAAGGGCGTTGTGGAAACCTTAGGCCTTGATGAAAATGAAGCAATTGAAAATAAAATGCTTACCAATGCCATTGAAACGTCGCAGAAGCGCGTTGAAGGCAGGAACTTTGACATCAGAAAACACGTTTTGCAGTATGACGACGTGATGAACCAGCAGAGGGAAATTATTTATTCCCAGCGGCAGAAGGTGTTAAACGGCGACAGTATTAAGGACAATATCTTTAAGATGATTGACGACTTCACCGATGAAGTAATTCTTCGCTACACCGGCGAGGACGAAGACCCCGAGGGCTGGAACATTACGGGCTTAATTGAATATTTGGAAAGCGTATATCTGCCGAAGGACGCGCTTCAGCTTTCGGAAGATGAGATTGCGGACCTGACAAAAGCTGGCTTGAAAGATATGCTTTTAAAAACCGCTAAATCGTATTATGAGCAGCGCGAAGAAGAGTTTGGCAGCGAGATGATGCGTGAAATTGAACGCGTGGCCCTTCTCCGCGTGGTGGACAGCAAGTGGATTGACCACATCGACGCCATGGAGCAGCTGAAAAACGGCATATCGCTGCGGGCTTATGGCCAGCACGACCCGGTTGTGGAATATAAATTTGAAGGCTTCGATATGTTCGAGGAAATGATTGCGGCAATCCGCGAGGATACCTTAAAGCTCATTTACCACGCCCGCATTGAAAAGCCGGTAGAGCGCGTTCAGGTGGCAAAGCCCATTGAGCCTGCCGGGGACGGAACAGCGGCGCCGGCGCAGAGGAAGGCAAAAGAAAAAGTGGGAAGAAACGACCCCTGCCCCTGCGGAAGCGGCAAAAAATATAAAAAATGCTGCGGCGCTAATTTAGAGTAATTGTTTGGTTTATTTTACTACGAGAGGACTGAAATGTATGACAGTTGAGTTCGACCAATACCGGTTGGATTTGGAATCAATGGAAAACGATATTACAGAGATGGGGGATTCACTTTGAAATCCCCAAAGTGAAATTAAAAATTGAGGAACTGGAAGCGGTGTCTGCGAAAGACGGATTTTGGGAGGATTTGGAAAATTCCCAGAAGGTGCTTCAAGAAATAAAACAATTAAAGGACAAAGTAGCTGGTTTTGAGGGATTAAAAAGCGAGTGGGAGGATATGTCCACCTTAGTGGAGCTTGCCATTGACGAAGACGACGAATCGCTGCTTTCGGAAATTGAAGCGGGATATAAAAAACTGGAAACCGATTTGGAAAACATGCGGCTGGAAACGCTTTTGTCCGGCAAATATGACGCAAACAACGCAATCATCTCCATTCACCCGGGTGCAGGCGGCACTGAGGCGCAGGACTGGGCCTCCATGCTGCTGAGAATGTATCAGCGCTGGGGCGAACGCAGAGGTTTCTCGGTTGAAACACTGGATTTTCTGGCCGGCGATGAGGCAGGTGTGAAAAGCGTTACCATTCAGCTTTCCGGCCCCAACGCCTATGGATATGCCAAGTGCGAGAAAGGCGTGCACCGGCTGGTGCGCATTTCTCCTTTCGACGCTTCCGGCAGGCGGCACACATCTTTTGCGTCGGTGGATGTTATGCCGGAAATTAACGACGACATTGAGGTAAACATTAATCCTGAAGACATTCGTGTGGACACGTTCCGGGCCAGCGGTGCCGGCGGCCAGCACATTAACAAAACGGATTCTGCAATTCGCATGACCCACATTCCTACCGGAGTGGTAGTGTCGTGCCAGAACGAGCGTTCTCAGCATCAAAACCGGGAAACCGCAATGAAAATGCTGAAAGCGAAACTGGTGGAAATGGCCGAACGTGAGCAAATGGAGAAAATTGAAGACTTAAAGGGCGACATGAAAGACATTGCCTGGGGCAGCCAGATCCGCTCTTATGTGTTCCATCCCTATAACATGGTGAAAGACCACAGAACAAATTTTGAGGTGGGCAATATTGGCGCTGTGATGGACGGCGATTTAGACGGATTTATCAACGCTTATTTAAAGGCGGCGAACACGGGCAACTTAAACTTAAAATAATAAAATAAAAAGAAACAGTTTTTAGCTGTTTCTTTTTATAATTTTATTTACAATAGTTTTCAATGTAGCTTATGAGCGCCTTATCAATAATGGAAACTGCGTCGGCGGCTCCTTTCATTTCGCTGACGGCTGTCTGCTTGCCCTCAAGCTCCTTATACACCGTGAAAAAGTGCGTCATTTCGTTAAAGATATGGGCTGGAATTTGGGAAATGTCCGTATAGGTATTATAGTTTGGGTCGTTAAAGGGAATGGCGATAATTTTTTCATCGGCGTAACCGTTATCAATCATAGATATTACGCCAATGGGATAGCAGTTTACCATGGTTAAGGGGTGAATGCTTTCGGAACAGAGCACCAAAACGTCTAAGGGGTCTAAGTCGTCTGCATAGGTGCGGGGGATAAAGCCATAATTTGCGGGATAGTGGGTTGAGGTGTATAAAATTCTGTCCAGCTTTAATATTCCTGTTTCCTTGTCCAACTCATATTTGTTTTTGCTGCCCTTGGAAATTTCAATAATAGCAACAAAATTGTCTTTTGAAATCCGTTTTGGGTTAATGTCGTGCCAAATATTCATAATCGTTCTCCTTTTTGTGAAACTCTGCACATTTATTTTTACCTTTACGGCTATTCATATGCGCGGTTCATTTTAAATTAAAACATTTATTCTGGGGTGAAAGAAGTGCTTCATCTTTATTGTTGTGATGTTTCAAAGCTGACAGACGAAGAATTTTTAAGAATGTATCAGCTGTCGGATAAACAGCGGCAGGAAAAGGCAGACAGGCTCAAGCATTTGCCTTCAAAAAAACTGTCGTTAGCAGCCGGGATGCTGGCGCGCGTTTCCATTGCACAAAAATTAAACCTGCGGCCGGAGGATATTTCTTTTCGAAACCACAAGGGCGGAAAGCCCTATGCGGAAGGGTTGGACATTCATTTTAGTTTGAGCCATTCGGGGAATTTAGCGGTATGCGCCATATCCGACAAGCCTGTGGGCATTGACGTGGAGCAGAACAAAAAGGCCAATTTCAATGTGGCCAGACGGTGTTTTACAAAAGCAGAACTGCAATATGTTTTGTCAAGAAAAGAAAAGAGCCAACAGCGCTTTTTTGAGGTTTGGACAAAAAAAGAAGCTTATGTGAAGCTGCTGGGCACGGGAATTCAAGATTTTTTGAAATTTAATGTTGTGGGAAACAAAACAATTGACACCATTTTCTATCAGAATTACACGGTATCCGTGGCAAGAAAATAGGGGCGCTTAAAGCGCCCCTGTTTTTCGTTGTCTTAGTCGCGGCAGCAGTGCCCATGGTCATGGTCGCGGTCGTCAAAATCGCAGTCTTCTCTTTCAGGAGGGAAGAATTCGTCAAAGGGGAAGCAGATTTTGTCAAACAAATCGCAAGGACTGTCGTCGCAGGATGTTGTGCATTCCTTCTGCGGTACGCAGAAGTCAATAGCCGGGATTAAAAGCTGTACGCTCCGTTCAATCTTAACGATTGAGAACAGGCCGATAGAAACAAACACGCGCTTTTTCTCACCGCTCAACACGAGCCTGTCATCAAATACGTTGCAGATACATTCCGGAATTGTAGTAAAGTCAATGTCGTCTGTGCAGCAGCAAATTTTGTCGTCCAAATCCACTACCTTGGCGGACAGGCACAGCGGGTCAACTACCTCTACAACTGCTTTCGGCATGTTTGTCTTCTGCCAGAGCTGTTCGTCAAAGCTGTCGTAGCTGTAGCGGGACTCAAATATTTTTGCCGCGCCCTCCGAACCGAACAAAATTACTTTTTTGTCAAAGGTGGCCAGGCCTTCAACCGTTGTGGGTTTTCCAACGCCTAAGAATACATCAAGAGTAATTTTGAAGAAGAACTTAATGTCAACTGTAAAATAGCCCTTGTTGAACGGGATGGGTTCCACGTCGGGGAACGCCCAAATAATTTCTGCCTTTCTGCATTTTACGTTTACAGCCTTGTCGATCAGTTCCTGGCCGCAGGCGGTCAGAAACACGCGGGCGTCTTCAATGCAGTCTTTGTCCTTGCATGAATCATAAACTTTATCTGTATGTATACAAACCGAACCTTTAAATTCCTCGCAGGGTGAACTGGGCGAGGGATAACGTTTTTCTCCCATAATGAACCTCCATAAATATTATTTGAGAATTTATCTCTACAATATAATATGAAAGCCTTTGCGGTTTGTGACCGGCCCTGCATGTACATCTTTCATTCTTATTCAATTTCAATTTTCGTTGAATACTGCTGCGGCAATCATGGCCAAATAGTTCTGAATGGGAATGTAGGACGCAATGGAGTTGCCTGAACCCAAAGCATAACCTGTTTTCGCCAATTCTAACATTTTTGCGCTGCGGTTATAAATTTCTTCCGGGGTGCCTCTGGTTAAAAAGTCCACATCAATACCGCCGAGGATTGCAAATTTGTCTTTGTATTTTTTATATGCTTCCTCAACGGGAAGAATGTTGTCTTCATAAGAATGTCTGCCGTCATACTTTATGTCATAGGCAATGTCGTCCACAACGGCGTCGAATTTACCGCAGGAATGCAGGCAGATGGGCTTGTTGTAAGAATGAGCAAGTTCGGCAATTTTTTTGTGCCACGGGAAAACATATTTTCTCATTTGGTCTACAGAAAGCATGGTCTGGGTGTTAAAGCCCCAGTCATCATTGGACATTAAAATACCTACGCAGTCGTGCTTAGCGCAGATGTCGTAATAGGTTAAAAGCCGCTCTGAAACTTCTTTAAAAATCTGTTCCACAAGTTCGGGGTCTTCATACAGCATGTAGCAAAGATTTTCATAACCAACAAGGCGGATTACGTTTTCCAAAATTCCGCCGGGGCCGTATATAATTAATTTCATGCCCTCGGGTAGATAATTGCTTAGCATTTCAATGCGGGAATAATCAAAATCTTCGGGGTTTGCCCATTCATAGTTCTCAAAACTTTCGCGGTCGGTTATGACAAATCCTTGATTTAACGAAATGGTGCTTTTGCCTGCTTCGTGTTTGGTGGCGCTTTTAAACGAAAAATAGCTTCCATGCATGCAGGCATAGTCATATCCGCAGAAATAATAGGTGTCGGCAAGCTTTTTGCACGAAATTTCTTCCTCTGTTCCCTCATACGTTTTGTGCTTTGTAAAAGCTTCTACCAAATCGCCGTTTAAAATGAATTCAAACAGGGTAGGACGGTTCGGAGCTTCTTTTTTTAACACTTTCAAAATGTTGTCAAAATCGGGCTTGTGCGGTTTTTCGAGAAAACTGTTGATGTCAATAAATTTATTGTCAAATTTTTTCATAAAACTATTGCTCCTTTTTTAAATTTATATTATTATTATATAATATAGAAACAGAAATTCATATCATTTTTTGTTAAAATACTTTCAAAAATTATCATTTAAGGGGTCTTTGTTTTGCATTTTGAATTTGTTGATATGGATAACGTTAAGATAAGAAGCATGTATTCGGGCCTTAACAATGAAAAGCTTGAAGTCGTGCCGCATTGGCACAGTGAGATTGAAATACTCTTGTTTCAGAAGGGTCATTGCATTCAGCAAATTGACGATAAATATGTCATTACCTTTCCGGGCGATATTGTTGTGATTTCAAAAAATCAGCTTCATTCCACCTATTCCTATCAGGAAGAACCGTGTCAGGTTCTGGTGATTATGGCAGACTCCGGCTTTATTTTTAACAATGAAACGATTGCGTTTCAAAATCCCATTAATGACAAAAATCCAAAATACACGGATATGAAAAACTGTATTGAGGAGATTCATAGAGAACTTACACAAAAAGATAAGGCATATGAGTATAAAGCGATTTCCAGCCTTTATAATTTCTTTTCCATGCTGCTGAGGTTTTCCGATTATGTATCTGAAACAACACGGTATAACGACTTATATAAAAATGTGTTAAAAAACACGTTCGGGCTTGTGCAGAACAGTTATTCAACAGAAATTACCCTTGAAGATGCGGCCCGGGCATCAAATTTGAGCGTGCCGCATTTTTGCAGGTTGTTTAAACAAATGACGGGAATGACCTTTAAAAATTATTTGCAGTTTTTTCGGATTAATATGGCAGAAAAAATGCTGCGCCTGCCGAAAACTGTTACAGAAATAGCATATGAATGCGGATTTAACAGTCTTACCTCGTTTTATAGAAATTTCAAAAAATTTAAAAACTATATGCCTTCAGAAAAAAGGAACTCTTACTAAAATGATATAAAATGAAAGCCCTGTTTTTCTCATTTGCATGTTGGCGAACTTATTCCGTTTGGACTGGCAAAAAGGGCGGAAGCAAAACATATACTTTCAACATATTTAAATGAATGAGGTAGATGATATGTTTTCTTCTTGTTTTTTTGCACTGCTTTATTTTTTAAGATATGGCCTGTTTCTAATATCTTATGTTTCGGGACAGAATAACTTTCCAAAACCGCTATCCGCCAGCGAGGAAAAACGTTATTTAGAGCTTGCGGCAAAAGGCGACAAAGGCGCCAAAGACGTTTTAGTGGAACGAAATCTGCGGCTGGTGGCCCACATTGCGAAAAAATATAACCAGGTGTCGGGCTGCGACGACGACGATTTAATTTCCATCGGCACTATTGGGCTCATTAAGGCAATTGCTTCGTTTGATTATACAAAACAGGCTAGGCTTGCAACTTATGCTGCAAGATGTATTGAAAAACCAACCCTATCAAGTTGGCTCTTTTGGAGGAAGAAGGGGAAAGAGTTGCTTCTTTTTCAGAGAAATGGCGGCTGCTGCATAAATCCGGCAGGAATTTGTATCTGATGTACCGCCAGACGAAAAAGGGCGTTGCCATCATGCCCATGTATGTCCACACCTTCCGGTTCGTTACACCCCATACCATGACAGAAGCACAGCGGTTCAATCTGCTGTTCCCCAATCCCGAAAGCTGTACCCATGTGTCGGACAAGCTCCGCTATTACCGCTATCAAAACAATCTGTTCCAGTCTGACGTTGCAGAGTATGTCGGGATGGACAGGGGAACCTATTCCAGCTATGAGGAATATGGAAGGGATTACTACCCAATTGAGAATATGCAAAAAATCGCCAAGCTGTTCGGCGTTCCAGTTACCGAACTGCTTGACGATTATAATTTGTTCCTGTATAACGGACAGGGCCAGCAAGTGAAGAAAATCCGTAAGTCCTTACATCTCACTCAAGCTGAATTTGCTAAGAAGATGGGCGTTCAGACAGGAATGGTGAAACGCTGGGAACAGGGAAAGGTGCGAATGTTTAAAGGGACGTGGGAGAAAGTATATATATAATTACATTATAAGGATAGACAATAACTGGATTATATTATATAATCTAAGTGCTATTATTTAAGAGGTGATTTACATGATATTATCTACTGAAATTAAGAATATTAAAAATATTAAGTCTGCATCGCTTGAATTACCTTTTGAAAAAGGTCTATTTGCACTTGTTGGAGAAAATGGTTGCGGAAAAAGTACAATAATGTTAGCATTATCTCTTATTGTAAAAACATCATCATCACATATGTTGATGTCAAATGACATATCGCCTGATTCATATATTAATATTGCTTTGGAAAACAAAAAAGATGAGTGGACCCCCAATAAAGCCGGAAAACTATCAACAGGAAAATATAATGAACGAAATCAATTGATGACTAGTGTTCATTATCATGGATTTTATGAAGGAAGTATATTTTATGGAAGTCGTTTTCATGATTATAACAAAATAGATGATTTTGTAGCTAAAGATAATTTCCAAGAAGTTCTTGTCAAAGCGGACGATTTTGTTTCCGAAACACTAGGATACATTCTTCACAATGACAAATCATACTATAATGGATTAATGAAAATAAAATCGCGAGAGATTGCTAAAAGAGAGGGTTTTAATGGAATACCTTATTTTGTAAAAACTGAAGATAATATAATTAGTCAATATAAAATGAGTAGCGGTGAAAGTATGCTAATCTCATTAATTGATTTTATTAATAACCTTGTAATCAAAGCCACATATTCTAAATTATTTTTTCTCATAGATGAGGTTGAATTGGCTCTACATCCAAGTGCTATTGATAGATTAGTGTTATTTTTGGAAAATTTAATTAAGGAGAATGATACTGAGTTAATTATTTATTTTTCAACACATTCAGCAGAATTAATTCATAGAATATCCCCCAAAAATATTTTTCTTATTGAAAACAATAATGGGGTAGTAGATATAATAAATCCATGTTACCCCAACTATGCCATTAGAAATCTATACATTCCAAATGGATTTGATTTTCTTTTGCTAGTTGAGGATGAATTATCAAAGTGCTTAGTAGAAAAAGTATTGCGCCAAAATAACTTGTATGCCAGCAAATTATGTTGTGTATTGGCGGCAGGTGGTTGCAACCAAATGATAAAGTTACATCATGACATGGTGACATATAATACGTTAGGTGTTGGAAAGAAGATAATTAGCATATATGACGGAGATGTAAAGGAATTAATATGTAAAAAAGAGGAATACAAGGATTTACCGAAATGTTTTTTACCAATTAAGAGTATAGAGAAATATTTATTTAATAAATGTGTAGTAAATGAAGATTCAAAATTTATTAAACTATTAGGAGATAAGTATTTTAATCAACGAAGCCTTAGAGACATAATTTATGATTATAAAAATGATGAACGAACAAGAAAAGGCAAAAGTGATGGAAAGGGATTTTATAAAGTCATCTTAGCCAATTTATCTAAGTCTGGGATAAAAGAAGACGATTTTGTGAAATATTTATGTGAAGATATTTATGAATATGAGGATATGACAAGTTTTGTGAAAAGTTTAGAAGCGTTATTACTATAAACAAAAGCGGTCAGGTAATCTGGCCGCTTCGTTTATCTATGATATTTCTCACTGATTCAATCAGTTCCATTTTCTGCTCCACCGGGTAATTCTGACAATTGAGATAGTTATTCACCGCCTCAATATGTACGGAAGCAACCCGGTTTTTTAGTTCTTCTATATCAACCAAATCCGTTGGATAGTGCATAATCACATTCATTCGAAAACCTCCCATCACGCCATCAATTCAGTATATGACCGACTGCCTGTACGATATGGCTAACATCTCGGTTTTTTGTACTGTTCATAATTGATGACATTTAGGACGGTTTGTTCGCCGGAAATGTCCTGATGGATGATTTTCTTGGAATATCCAACCACTTCCTCATAGTCATGTACCAGCTTCCGAGCCTCGCAATACTTCATTTTGACAGGCTTCGGACGTTGAATCCCTCTGGAACAACGGTAAATTCTGAAATGGGCAGGATAGAAGCGCAGCCTGCTCCCCTTGACCTCGCTTTTCGTTACTGGGCCATCATCAACGGGATTTAGGGTATCAGCATTTGCAAGCCGGGCATAGAAGTAAGCACCAAAGTTATCAACAAAGGGAAGCCGTTTGACATAGGTAAAGCCATGAGGCCATAATTTGTCCAGAAGGGATTTCGGAATATAGAGGGGCTTCCCGTCCGGTTGTTTCAGCAGAATATGCAAATGCCATGAGCCGGTGTCCTGCGGCTCAGCAATACAGACATATTCAAAGGAATAGTAATAACGTAAGGCGGTTTTGAAACGGTTGAAATCCTCATATAGCTCAATGGTATCATTCATAAAATCTGAATAGGTGAGCGTTAGGAATAGTTCTGAGTCATCCCCGCAGAAGTTGAGGTTGATAATCCGTCTAAGTGTTGTTAGAGATTTTCTAATACCATCCGTGGAATCAATCCGCTTGTCATACGGTTTGTAGGTGAGGCATTCCCCTGTCTTAGAGTTGAAGTATTGACTTCTCGACTGTCTACGGCAAAACATCAATTTGTTGGAATCAGAGCGTTTCGTTACGATTTCCACTATATTTCCATTGATATAAACCGTTGCTGGTGTCTTGCTGTGAAGCTCTACCAATTCCCCTCTTTCTATAAAAGTTCTCTCATCATAAACATGCATGTTATAGCTCCTCTCTGCAAAATTTTTTTGGTTGCAGAGGGATATAACGTGATAGCGTTGCAAAATCAGCGAAAAATATGACATTTTTTTGTGTTAAAGCGTAAAACTAAATATAAATAAGAATGGGATTGAAAAAATTAACAAAGGATGTTATAATGAACATATAGTAAATAAAATGAAAGGTCTTGAAAGGAGGAGCCTATATGTGCACACAGTTACAGTTGAATCAGATTACTTCGGAAGTGAAACAGAATATACAGAATATGCTGGGGAGCAGACTTCACAAGATTATCTTGTATGGCTCCTACGCCCGTGGGGACTATGACAATGAATCGGATATTGATATGATGGTACTGGCGGATGTACCTGCCGGTGAGATTGGCACATATCGGAAGCAGGTTAACCGTGTTGCGAGCAAAATCGGACTTGAGCACGATATTATGATTACGATTGCATTGAAAGATAAGCAATTCTTTGAGAATCATCAAGAAATACTGCCCTTTTACCGCAATGTAGCAAACGAGGGGGTGTCCATCTATGGAAACTAAGAGGGATTTGTCCCAATATCGTTTGGAACAAGCGGAACAATGCCTAAAATCTGCAAAGATATTATTGGATAGCAATGACTATAAAGGAGCTGCGAACCGTTCCTACTATTGTGTGTTCCATTGCATGAGGAGTATTCTTGCGTTAGAGGGGACGGATTTCAAAAAACATTCCGGGTTGATTGCCTATTTCCGGAAAGAATACATTAAGACCGGAAAATTAAATGTAGCCTTGTCAGATATTATCACAGATGTGTTCCAGATACGGACAGAGAGTGATTATGACGATTACTATGTTGTAAACAAGGCTGATGTAGAAGAACAAATAAAAAATGCTGAATATTTTATACAGCAAACAAAGGAGTATTTGGAGGGTTTAACGTGAAAGTATGGGGCGTAGGCACAAATGATATTAATGAATTTCCATTAAGAAAAGATTATATTCGGATTGATTGGGATAGGGAAGCAGCTCCCGATTTACATGTGATGTTTCGTCAAATCCAGGTTGACGATATTGTATATGTGAAAGCATTTGTTCCAAGAGGACGTATGTTGCGTGTAAAAGCGATTGGTATTGTAACTCAATCTGCACATAAACAGGAAGAAGCCGAAAATATGGTTGTAAAGGTTTTATGGTTGGATGTATTTACAAAAGACCCTCTTGAAATTTCTCTGAATGACTGTAATGTAAAAAATAATGTTTATAACAATACCCTCTATCAAGAATACAGTCAACAAATCATAGAAAAAATAATGAAACGATATTCCTCAGATGTTTTGGAATCGGTAAACGAACCAGTTGATAAACTACATAAAGAACAACATTAAAAGGGGCTTCTATCAATAGAAGTCCCTCTGATAGGCTCTGTAAGCGTATAAACGGCTTACAGAGCTTTTTTATTTTGTTTTTGGGAAGGGGGCGGTTAATAAATTCTAAAGCTTCAGAATAGTTTCAGTACGTCTAACAGTCTTTGTGTATTTCCCGGTTAGCGTTGAAGCAGGCTACAAGGTCAATCAATACAGATACCTCTTTTTCTGTTAAATTATCTATATTCAATACAGCTCCTTGCTCCATCCCCAGTAAATAATCAGTTGAGATATGGAATAGTTTTGCAAGCTCAACAATGTATTGTGTTGACGGAACAGACAAGCCCATTTCCCAGCCGTTGATACTGGAGCGGGTCAACCCTAATTTTCGGGCAAGTTCTGCCTGTGTAATCCCCAACTGTTCTCGCATGGATTTTATTTTATCCGCTAATAAAAATAAACCTTTCGACATAGAAACACCTCTTTTGTAAACGATTTTATTATAACCAAAAAGATATTTCATTATCATATTGATATTTATGCTTGACATTAGAAATAATTTGTAATATAATAATCATGTCGCTTTTTGTATTTATAACGCTAAAACAATATGGAAAAAGAAGGAAATTGTAATTACCACACGAATTCATTTCTTGAAGGAGGTGAATTCGCATGAAATCAAGCACATTAGCAATTTTCGGTCTTGTTGTACTTCATGCTGTACCGAAGATATTTGATATTGAGTGCCCTCGGTGCAAATCGTGGTGTACGCTGTCAGAAGTCAAACGCACTGAAACCGGAACGTGTAATATGACTGTGAGAAAAAATCAATGGTTAAAGTACAGTAAAGATGTTCCTGTTGTCCGTACCTATTATGAAGTAACCTATCTATGCCGGCGGTGTGGAGAGATAGTAACAAGGCAGGAATATACGAATACAAATTTTATGTAGTATGAAAGGGGATACAAACTGTGGATTATGATTTTTTAATGCCAGGAGAACAAGTTATTATGGTAGGCCCAGCGAACAAAAGACAGGCAGGTGGACTTGCCTCAAAAGGAGGACATCTCTATCTAACAAACAAGAGGCTGGTTTTTAAAGCCCATGCATTTAATTTGGGTTCAGCGTTTGATGAAATTCCATTTTCTAAAATTGCATTTTCTGGTAATACCTTAAATATGCTTATGCCAACTCCAAATATGATACGAGTTATAACAACCGACGGAAAAAACCATGGTTTTATTGTAACGGGTAAGCAAAAAGAGCAATGGAAACAGAAGATTACAGAGGTTGTTCAATCTTATAAAAATAGCAGTAAAAACGAGGAACAAACCATTCAAACTAATAATGAAGAAACTTGTGCTGCTCCGTCATCCGAAGCAGATTGTCAGACAGAAAAAACACACAGGGATACAACGGAAACCAACTATCAACAGAACATAAATAATGCGGCACAAAATACAGCTACAGTTAATAACACAATGGTATGGATTATTGCCCTTGTCCCAGTTATCGGTGCATTATTTTCATTTGGATTTCTGGCATTTCTGATTGTAAATATCGTGTTGTGTACGGTTGATGAAAATAATTTGAAAAAAGCCGGATATGACACTTCTGTATTAGGGAATGCATGGTTAATACCTGTATATTTATATAAACGTGCAGAAATGTTCCATCATAGCAAGGCCTACTTCATTGTTTGGTGTGTTACATTTGTAATCAGTTGTTTATGATTAAAAAGGGGGATAATAAAATGGATTATAAAAATAAATTTGATACCATGAAGAACAAAAGCATGGAAAAATTAGAGGAAGCCAAAAGTTATGACTATAAAGCAAAGATAGATGAAATAAAGCAGACAGGCCAGGAAGGTATGCAGAAACTCAACAAAAAGAAAGTGAAATGGATTGCCATATCCGTTGTTGCTGTTATTCTTATATTGTTTGTTGCTGTTGGCATTTCAAAAGTGGTAGGAAAACTCAGCCTGTCGCCGGAAAACGCAGTGAAGAACATGTTCCATACATATCAGTCAGTAGAAACGATTGCGGAGCAGATGGGCACACAGCCAACCGAGGAAACAAAAATCCTACAGCCGATTTTGGACAATCTGAAATATAAAATAGTGTCAACTACACAAGAGGATGAAGAAAGCGCAGTTGTTACAGTTGAAATAACGGCAATGGATATGTCCGAAGTTTTAAAAGAAGTCATGACCGGCATGATTGATAAAAAGTTGGCCTCAAAAAACTCTGCTGCAAGCGAAGATGAACTCATGCAGGAATTATTACTGGAATCCATGCAAAAGAAACATGGAACCGTTACCAACACAGTAGAAATTTCTGTTGTAAAGAACGGCGGGCGTTGGGAAGCACAGCCGGACGAAGCATTGTTAGACGCTGTATTGGGTGGATTTTACTCCGCAATGGAAAAATTAAATTAGTCGGTTAAGCAGGGTTGCAGTAATCACCTACCCCCTTGTCCGCAAAATAAAAAATCAACGTCTACAGGACAAAATAAACGGGAATAACATCATAACAGGTGCCTTGCCAAGTGCAGGGCACTTTTACTATTTTCATAAAAGATACACATTCTCTGCCTGAATAAGTGAAGTTATGAAGGAAAGGAGAGATATTGATATGATACCAATTATGGAAGAAGCCCCGGTGGAACAGGCGAAAAGTGTTGTCAGCAAAGAGCTTGACAGTATATTAGCGTCATTCGGCCAGATAAAGACTTATCTCAAAATTGATACAGAGTTGAGTGAAGCTATTTCCTATGATGTGGAAGCCTGTCGCCGCAAAGTAATGTCTATCAAAGAAATGCTATAAAACCTATATTCCCCTTGCTTTAAGCCGCTTATGACCGTATTCAATGGTTGTAAGTGGCATTTTTTATGCGAATTCGTAAAAAAGTTTTTGCTTTTTCTCAAATTATTTGCTATAATAAGAATAGAGCCATTATGTATGGTTAGAAATAATAACATCACATAAGGTAAGGGGATAGAATATGAAAGAGCAAAAAAGTCCTGCAATCGCCATATACTCCCGGAAATCCAGATTTACAGGCAAGGGCGAAAGCATTGAAAACCAGATAGAACTGTGTAAGAAGTACATAGACGTCAACTACCCTGATACTCCAGAGGACAGCATATTGATTTATGAGGACGAGGGATTTTCCGGCGGAAACACCGAACGTCCCCAATTCAAAAAGATGATGGAGGACGCAAGGAAAAAGAAATTCAGCGTTATCATCTGTTATCGGTTGGACCGTATCAGCCGTAATATCGGGGATTTTGCAAAACTGATTGACGAGTTCAGTGATTTGGAAATCTCATTTGAGTCCATCAAGGAAAAATTTGATACGGAGTCCTCTCTCGGCCGTGCTATGATGTATATTGCTTCGGTGTTCTCCCAGTTGGAGCGGGAAACCATAGCGGAACGTATCCGGGACAATATGCACGAGCTGGCAAAGACGGGACGGTGGCTGGGCGGCAACACGCCAACGGGCTACAAATCCACCCAGGTACAAAAGATAACGGTTGACGGCAAGAAGCGAAGTGCCTACAAGTTAGACATTGTGCAGGACGAAATGGAGCTTGTGAAGACGATTTACAGCCGTTTCCTCGAAATGAACAGTCTGACGAAGGTGGAAACCTATCTGATACAAAACCATCTCAAAACAAAGATGGGAAAGGATTTCACCCGGTTTTCCATCAAAGCGATACTGCAAAACCCCGTCTACATGATAGCGGATAAGGACGCATGGAAATACTATGAGGATTTAGGTGTGGAGTTGTACGCCGATAAAGCGGAATTTGACGGCAAACATGGAATCATGGCCTACAACAAAACTGTCCAGAAAGCGGGCAAAGCCAATCAGTTCCGGGATATGGACGAATGGATTATCGCGGTTGGAAAGCACAAAGGCGTGATTTCGGGAAAGGAGTGGGTAATGGTGCAAAATTACTTAGGACAAAATGCTTCAAAAGCGTATCGGAAGCCAAAAAGCAATATGGCGCTGCTGTCGGGATTGCTCCGGTGCGGACATTGCGGGAGCTATATGCGTCCGAAGGTGTATAATACCGACTATGCCGAAGGCGAAAAACGGTATTCCTATCTGTGTGAGATGAAAGAGAAAAGCCGGATGCAGGAATGTGATATGAAAAATCCCAACGGGAATGTGCTTGACCGGGCAATCTGTGAGGAAGTCAAGAAATTGTCTGAAAACAGTTCAGAATTTGTGAAGCAGTTGGAGGAAGCGAAAAAGTCCATCACAGCCAACACAAGTGAATATGATAAACGAATGGAAAATCTCAAAGCAACTCTGTCTGACAATGAAAAAGAAATCAAAGCCCTTGTTTCCAAATTGGCAGAAACGGAAGGCACAGCCGCAAACGGATACATTACCGACCAAATCAACGAACTGCACGAAAAGAACAAATTCATTAAAAAGAGCATGGAAGAATTGGAAAGCCTCACGAAAGAAAATGTATTGTCCGATGAAGAATTTGATATATTGCGGGAATTGCTGGCCTCGTTTGCCTCCTCCTTCGATACCATGACGGTAGAGCAAAAGCGCATGGCCCTGCGGAATTTTATCAAGAAAATCGTGTGGGACGGGGAAAACGTCCATGTCTATCTGTTCGGTGCAAATGAAGATGAAATCGAACTCCCCAATGAAGCGGAAACAGAGCCGTTGGGAGGGGGTAGCAAATGAAATCTTAATGACGGTGCGGGCTGGGAAAAAGCTGAAGCAGGAAATCTCGCTGAATGAATGTTTGGGCCACGACACAGACGGCAACGAAGTGACGTTTATGGACATTTTACCCTCTGACGACGAAGAAATTGCAGACCGTGTCGGCACCGATCTTGACATTAGAAAGCTGTGCGCTTACATGGATAAATGCCTTACGCCCCGGGAACAGGAAATTATTATTAAGCGGTATGGACTAGGGGAACGGGCATATACCCAGCAGGAGATTGCGAGAAAGATGAAAATATCCAGGTCTTATGTGTCCAGAATTGAAAAAAAGGCGCTGGGCGCTTTGGCAAAATGTTTTGACGAATGTAAATGAAAGGAAGTTGATTACAAATGATAGGAATGAGAGCACACGATTTAGAATATGGCGACATTGAGGTGTTGTCGGAGAAGCTTGCGCAGTTTGACAAGCACACCATTCAGCTTGCGCTGTTTAAATCGATTACGAATTTAGGCTTAAAAGACGGGGCGTTCTCGCCGGGCTTAGCACGAAAAATTAAGCAGGCGCTGGATAAAAATAACATCAGCATATCCGTTTTGGGGTGTTACATTAATCCGGTTTGCCCGGACAAACAAGAGCGGCAGGTTCAGGTAAACCGGTTTAAAGAGCACATAAAATATGCAAAGTTTTTGGGTGCAGACATGATAGGAACGGAAACCGGCTCTGTAAATTTAGACGGAAGCTTTCACGAAAAAAACCGTTCGGAGGAGAACTATCAGGATTTTCTGTCTGTTATGCGGGAACTGGCAGAATATGCCCGGGATTTGGGCGTGTGTATTGGAATTGAGGCGGTGAGCATCTTTACCATTCATTCGCCGCAAACCATGGAGCGCATGTTAGACGACCTTAATATGCCCAATATCTTTGTCATTTTTGACCCGGTAAATTATTTAGATGATTCCAATTACAAAAATCAGCGGGAAATTTTTCAAACGGCTTTTGACCTCTATGGCGACCGCATTGCGGTGGTGCATTTAAAGGATTTTACGGTGGAAAACGGCGCTTTAAAATATGCCCTGCCTACAGAAGGCGAGCTGGACTATGCATTTTTAGCAAAATTATTAAATGATAAAAAGCCGTACATTCCGTTGCTGTTAGAGGAAGTGAAGGAAAAGGATTTAAACCGGATTACAGAGAGGATAAAGGAAGTTTTCGGAAGATAGATTATTTAAAATTACTATAAAAAGACGGTATCGAATAAAGCCAATTGTCATACTCTCTGATTTTTTTAATTCGCCTTGACACAGGCCTTTCTGAGTGTTAAAATGATAATGTTAGATTTTGTTTTATTTATGAATAATTCGTTTATTTATGTATAAAAAAGGAGCGGTTTTTTGCAACTGACGGAGCGTGGACTACCACAGGGGAGCAAAAAACAATATTTTTTGTCGACCGTCTGGGCAGTCCTATCCGAAACAGATAGGACCGCCCTGTTTACTTTTAAAAGCAAAATTGCAAGGAGGCAGTTGGTTATGAAAAAAGTTGCAGTGATTATGGGCAGCGACAGCGATTTGCCCGTGGTGTCTAAGGCGATAGACACGTTAAAAAATTTTGGCGTACCCTTTGAAGTGCATGTGTTTTCTGCACACAGAACCCCGGTAGAGGCAAGAGATTTTTCCCTTTCTGCAAGAGAGAAAGGTTTTGGTGCAATCATTGCCGCAGCAGGAAAGGCGGCGCACCTGGCAGGCGCAATTGCTGCAAATACGACGCTTCCGGTTATTGGAATTCCGGTAAAATCTTCAACTTTAGACGGACTTGACGCCCTGCTTTCCACCGTCCAGATGCCCGGCGGAATTCCGGTTGCCACCGTTGCCATTGACGGCGCACAGAACGCGGCGCTTTTGGCCGTTCAAATTTTAAGCGTTGAAGACAAAGCCCTTGCGGACAAGCTTTTAAAAAGCCGTGAGGAAAATGCAAAAAAGGTTTTAGAGAAAAATGCGGCCATCGAAAAAGAATATCAAAACTAACGGAGGAAGATAGACATGGAAAAAACAGTTCAGATGTATGAAGGAAAGGCAAAAAAAGTATTTGCAACAGATGACAAACGGTTCTGCATCGTATCTTACAAAGACGACGCCACCGCTTTTAACGGCCAGAAAAAAGGCACAATTATGGGAAAGGGCGCCATTAACAACCGCGTAACAAACCATTTGATGAAGCTTTTGGAGAAAAACGGAATTCCCACTCATTTTGTGGAGGAATTGTCTGACCGCGAAACCGTGGTGAAAAAGGTTTCTATTGTTCCGCTGGAGGTTATTGTAAGAAACATTGCAGCAGGTTCGCTGGCGAAGCGTTTAGGGCTTGAAGAAGGCACAAAAATGAAACGCACGGTTTTAGAATATTGTTATAAAGACGATGAGCTGGGCGACCCCATGGTGAACGAATATCACATTTTAGCAATGGAATATGCCACAAAAGAAGAACTGGACTTAATTGCGCAGTATTCATTAAAAGTGAACCAGGTTTTAACCGACTATTTAAAAGACGCAAACATTGAACTGATTGACTTTAAACTGGAATTTGGCAAAACAGAAGACGGCACAATCGTGCTGGCTGACGAAATTTCGCCTGATACCTGCCGGTTCTGGGATTCTGTCAGCGGGGAGAAGCTGGACAAGGACCGTTTCAGAAGAGATTTAGGCGGCGTGGAAGACGCTTACAACGAAATTTTAAAACGCCTTTTGGGTGAGTAATCAGCAAATATTTTTTTAAGGAGATTTTGTATGGGAAAGCTTCATGAAGAATGCGGAGTATTTGGAATTTTTGCACCGGACAGGCAAGACGTTGCCTCCACCTGTTACTACGGGCTGTTTGCCCTGCAGCACAGGGGGCAGGAAAGCTGCGGCATTGTAGTGAACGACGACGGTCTGTTTCATTCCTATAAGGATTTAGGCCTGGTGAACGACGTGTTTACCAAGCCGGTGATTGAGAAGCTGGGCCTGGGCAACGCGGCCTTGGGCCATGTTCGCTACGGCACCACGGGAACCAACGACAGATTAAACTCCCAGCCCATTGTGGTGAACCATGTGAAGGGCAGAATGGCGCTGGCACACAACGGAAACTTAGTGAATTCTTATGAGCTCAGGCATGATTTAGAGCTGGAGGGTTCCATTTTTCACACCACCAGCGACACCGAAGTGATTTCTTATATTGTCACAAAAGAACGTCTCACTGCACCGTCGATTGAAGAAGCGGTGAACCGTGCAATGTGCAAAATTAAGGGTGCATACTCTTTGGTTGTGATGTCGCCTTCTAAAATGATTGCGGCCCGGGACGAATTTGGCTTTCATCCGCTTTGCTACGGCAAAACTGAGGACGGAAGCTTTGTTGTTGCTTCGGAAACCTGCGCGCTGGATTCTGTGGGCGCGGAACTGATTCGCGACATTGAGCCCGGTGAAATTGTTGTTTTTTCGAAAGACGGCGTGAAAAGCTTAAAAGACCACTGCGGGAAAAGCCCCAAGCGGTCCTGCATTTTTGAATATATTTACTTTGCACGGCCAGACTCTGTTATCGACGGCGTGAGCGTGCATGGCGCGCGGCTTAAGGCCGGCCACTGCTTGGCGCTTTCACACCCTGCGGACGCAGACATTGTAATTGGCGTGCCGGATTCGGGCATTGACGCGGCCATTGGCTATTCGCAACAGTCTGGAATTCCCTATGGCATTGGACTGATTAAAAATAAATATATCGGAAGAACATTTATTGCGCCCGGACAGTCTGCCCGGGAGGATTTGGTGCGGATTAAATTAAACGTGATTTCAAAAAACATTAAGGGAAAACGGGTTGTCTTGGTGGACGACTCCATCGTGCGCGGCACTACCTGTGCAAGAATTATTAAACTGATTCGCGAAGCCGGCGCAACAGAGGTGCATATGCGGGTTTCGGCGCCGCCGTTTTTAAACCCCTGCTTTTATGGAACAGACATTCCCTCCAGGGATTCGCTGATTGCCTGCAATCACACCGTTGAAGAAATTGCAGAAATTATTGGCGTGGACAGTCTGGGATTTTTAGAAACGGAGCATTTACCGCTTTTAATCGGCTCAAAGCTTGGCGAGGGCTATTGCAGCGCATGCTTCGACGCAAACTATCCCACAGAAATGCCCTGTTCTACCTGCAAGGACAAGTTTGAAACTAAAATCAGCGAAAGCAAAAAGAAATAATTTTTAGATAAAGAAAGGACAACGTTTATGAACACAAAAAGTCAGAGTGAAAGCTACAAGGCTGCCGGCGTGGACATCACGGCTGGATACAGAGCGGTTGAGCTCATGAAAAACCATATAGCAAGAACGATGACCGCCGACGCAATGTCTGACATTGGCGGTTTTGGAGGGCTTTTTTCATTGGACCTTTCCGGGATAAAAAATCCCGTTTTGGTCAGCGGCACGGACGGAGTGGGAACCAAACTGAAAATGGCCTTTTTGCAGGACAAGCATAACACCGTAGGAATTGACTGCGTGGCAATGTGTGTAAACGACATTATTTGCTGCGGCGCAAAACCTCTGTTTTTCTTAGATTATATTGCCTGCGGCAAAAATTATCCTGAAAAAATCGCACAGATTGTGGAGGGCGTAGCAGAGGGCTGCGTTCAGTCCGGCTGTGCGTTAATCGGCGGCGAAACTGCCGAAATGCCCGGATTTTATCCGGAAGATGAGTATGATTTGGCAGGATTTTCTGTGGGCGTTGTAGACAAAGAGAAAATTTTAAACAACAAAACCATAAAAGAGGGCGATGTGATCATTGCTCTGCCGTCCTCCGGCGTACATTCAAACGGATTTTCGCTGGTGCGCCGCATTTTTGACGTGGAAAACAACGACTTAACTAAGCCATTACCGGAACTGGGCGGGAAATCTTTGGATGAGGCCCTGCTTACGCCTACAAAAATTTATGTAAAACCCATGACGGCGCTGTTTGAGAAAATTACGGTAAAAGCGGTTTCCCACATTACCGGCGGCGGATTTTATGAGAATATTCCGAGAAGTATTCCAAAAGGCTTCGGCGCAAAAATTGAAAAAAGCGCAATTCGCATTCTGCCGATTTTTGACCTGTTGGCCAAAACAGGAAACGTTCCAGAGCGGGATATGTTTAACACCTATAATATGGGTGTTGGCATGAGTGTTGTAGTTTCTAACGATGACGCTGATTGTGCGCTTAAAATTTTAAAGGAGAACGGTGAGGACGCTTACATCATCGGAGAGATTGTAGCATCCGACGAAAGTGTGACCATATGCTAACAAAAGCGAACATAGCGGTTTTGGTTTCCGGCGGCGGAACCAATTTGCAGGCTTTAATTGATGCGCAAAGCAACGGCGTTTTAAAAAGCGGCGAGATAAAGGCAGTGATATCCAACAGGGCGGGGGCATATGCCCTGACCCGAGCAGAGAAGAACGGAATTCCGGCCTTTACAGTAACCAAAAAAGAATGCGGTTCTCAGCAGGCCTTTGAAGAAAGGCTTACTGAAATTATGAAAGAAAACAAGATAGATTTTATTGTGCTTGCAGGCTTTATGAGCATTTTAAGCGAAAACTTCACCGCGCAGTTTCCAAGCAGAATTATCAATGTGCACCCCTCCTTAATCCCATCCTTTTGCGGCAAGGGGTTTTACGGCCTGCATGTTCACGAGGCGGCGCTGTCTTACGGCGTAAAGGTAACAGGGGCTACGGTTCATTTTGTGAACGAGGTGTGTGACGGCGGAAAAATCATCATGCAAAAGGCCGTGGAGGTTGAAGACGGCGACACGCCGGAAATTTTGCAAAAGCGTGTAATGGAGCAGGCCGAGTGGATCATTTTGCCCCAGGCGGCGGAAAAGGTTTCAGAGAAAATTTGCAGGCAGAAAGGATTTATTTCATGAACATTTATAAAATTAACAACATCGGTGAGCTAATCCGCGACAACACCTATGTGGGCCGCGGCATTGTAATTGGAAAAAGCAAAGACGGGAAAAAAGCCGCAATTGCATATTTTATTATGGGCAGAAGCGAAAACAGCCGCAACCGCATTTTTCGCGAAGAAGGCGACAGCGTAACCATTTATCCGTTTGACGAATCGAAAGTGGAGGATCCGTCGTTAATCATCTATTCCCCGATCCGCGTTTGCGACAACCACACCATTGTTACAAACGGCGACCAGACAGACACCATTTACGACTTTCTGGCCCAGGGCGCACGGTTTTCGGAAGCATTGGAAGTTCGTGAGTTTGAGCCGGACTGCCCCAATTTTACGCCCCGAATCAGCGGAATGGTGACGATTGAAGAGGGCGAGTTTACCTATGAAATGAGCATTTTAAAAAGCAGCACGCCTGACGGCGCAGGCTGCAACCGGTTTACCTTTTCTTATGAACCGGACGATGGATTGGGCCATTTTATCCACACCTACATGTGCGACGGAACGCCCATTCCTACGTTCTGCGGTGAGCCGGAGCGGGTGGAAATTCCCGACAGCATTGACGAGCTGACAAACAGCCTCTGGAGCAATTTAAATGAGGAAAACAAAATTTCTCTTTATGTGCGTTACATAGACATTGAAACCGGGAAAACCGAAAACCGGTTAATCAACAAAAACAGTTAAGGAGGCAGCAAAATTGAAAGAATTTGAATTAAAATACGGCTGTAACCCCAACCAGAAGCCGGCCAAAATTTTTATGCAAGATGGAAGCGAGCTGCCCATTGAAATTTTAAGCGGCCGGCCGGGATATATTAATTTTTTAGATGCGTTTAACAGCTGGCAGCTGGTTAAAGAAATTAAAGAAGCTACAGGTATGTGTGCGGCAACATCATTTAAGCATGTGAGCCCCACCTCTGCGGCAGTCGGTATAAAAATGCCGGAAAAACTAAAAAAGGCCTGCTTTGTAGACGATGTGGAGGGGCTTGACGATTCCCCCCTGGCAACAGCCTATGCGCGGGCAAGAGGAACAGACAGAATGTCCTCTTTCGGCGATTTTATTGCATTGAGCGACGTGTGTGACGTCACAACAGCAAAACTGATAGCGCGAGAAGTATCGGATGGAATTATCGCGCCGGGCTACGAGCCGGAGGCGTTGGAAATATTAAAAGGAAAACGAAAAGGGAATTATAATATCATTCAAATTGATCCCGGCTTTAAACCCGATCCCGTTGAGCGCAAACAGGTTTATGGCATAACCTTTGAGCAGGGAAGAAACGAATTTAAAATTGACCGTACGTTATTAGAGAATATTGTTACGGAGAACAAAAATATGCCGGAAGATGCCGTGCGGGATTTGATTATATCGCTGATAACGCTGAAATACACCCAGTCCAATTCTGTGTGCTTTGCAGCGCAAGGCCAGGCGATTGGCGTTGGGGCGGGGCAGCAGTCTAGAATTCACTGCACGCGCCTGGCCGGCTCGAAGGCCGACAACTGGCATCTGCGGCAGCACGATAAGGTTTTAAACCTTCCGTTTTTGCCCGGCGTGAAACGCCCTGACAGGGATAACGCCATCGACGTTTACATTTCAGATGACTATGAGGATTTGTTAACCGACGGCAATTGGGAGCACTTGTTCAGCCACAAGCCCGAAGTGTTTACGAAAGAAGAAAAAAGAGCCTATCTTTCCACCATCAGCGGCGTGGCATTGGGCAGCGATGCCTTTTTCCCCTTTGGCGACAACATTGAGCGCGCTGCAAAAAGCGGCGTAACTTACATTGCTGAACCAGGCGGCTCCATCCGGGACGATAACGTCATTGAGGTTTGCAACAAATATAACATGGCAATGGCGTTTACAGGCATGAGGCTGTTCCACCATTAAAAAATAAAGTCACTTCGCGAACTAAGCGGGGTGACTTCATCTTGCATATAGAAAGGCGGAAAATCCATGAAAGTTATGGTAGTTGGCGGCGGCGGCAGAGAGCACGCCATTATAAAAAAACTGGCCGAGAGCGACGCGGTAACAGAAATTTTTGCCCTTCCCGGAAACGGCGGAATTGCAAAAGATGCAACGTGTGTAGACATCGGCGCAAAAGAGATTGACAAAATTGTGGCCTTTGCAAAACAGGAAAAAATAGAGTTTGCGGTTGTTGCCCCTGACGACCCGCTGGTTTTAGGCGCGGTGGACGAACTGGAAAAAGCCGGCGTGCCCTGCTTCGGACCGGAGGCTAAGGCGGCCATCATTGAGGGGAGCAAGGTGTTTGCAAAAAATCTGATGAAAAAATATCATATTCCCACGGCGGCATATGAGGTGTTTTCAGACGTGGACGCGGCCCTTCGTTATTTAGACACTGCGCCAATCCCCACCGTTATTAAGGCAGACGGCCTTGCACTGGGAAAAGGCGTTATCATTGCGGAAACAAGGGATGACGCGAAAGCGGCGGTTCGGTCTATGATGGAGGACAAGGTGTTCGGCGAAAGCGGCTCTAACATTGTAATTGAAGAATTTTTAACCGGCCCCGAGGTTTCGGTGCTGTCGTTTACAGACGGAAAAACCGTTGTGCCCATGGCGTCTTCCATGGACCACAAACGCGCCAAGGACGGCGATAAGGGTTTAAACACAGGCGGAATGGGCACGGTTGCGCCCAATCCTTATTACACCAAAGAGGTTGCCGACCTCTGCATGAAAACAATTTTTCTTCCCACCATTGAAGCCATGAACAAAGAGGGCAGAACGTTCCGCGGCTGTTTATATTTTGGCCTAATGCTGACCCCGGACGGGCCGAAGGTAATTGAATATAACTGCCGGTTCGGCGACCCGGAAACCCAGGTGGTGCTGCCCCTTTTAAAAAGCGACTTGCTAAAAATTATGAAAAGTGTGCGGGAAGGAACACTTTCAAACTGTGACGTTGAATTTTCAGATGGCGCGGCGTGCTGTGTGATTTTGGCCTCAGACGGATACCCCGGCCATTACGAAAAAGGCTTTGAAATTACCATGCCGGAGGGGGAGCTAATTTATGTTGCCGGTGCGGCGATAGAGGACGGAAAGCTCGTAACATCCGGCGGACGGGTACTGGGCGTTACCGCCGTGGCAGAAAGCCTAAAACCCGCAATTGACAAAGCCTATGCATTAGCCGAAACGGTGCAGTTTGAAAATGCTTATTTCAGACGCGACATTGGGAAAAAGGCGTTGGAGGTATAAAAATGGTATATAGAATTTATGTGGAAAAAAAGGAAGCTCTTGCCCATGAGGCCAACACACTGCGTGACGATTTAAAGAAGCTTCTTTTAATAAAAGGCATTGAAAAGGTGCGGATTTTAAATCGTTATGATGTGGAAAACATTGAAGAAGATTTGTTTGAATACTGCAAAAGCACGGTGTTTTCCGAGCCGCAGTTAGACGTTGTGACAAACGATTTAGATAACGATGCAGATGTTTCCTTTGCAGTGGAATTCCTGCCGGGACAGTTCGACCAGCGGGCGGACTCTGCGGCGCAGTGCATTCAGCTGATTTCGCAAAAGGAACGTCCCTTAATCCGCACGGCGAAGGTTTATCTTTTATATGGCAACCTTTCCGCCGAAGATGTTAGCGCGGTAAAAAAATATGTAATCAACCCGGTGGAAAGCCGCGAAGCTTCTTTCAAAAAGCCGGAAACGCTGGCCGCGAACTATGATATTCCCACCGAAGTAAGCGTAATTTCCGGCTTTTGCAATTTTAACGAAACAGAGCTTTCAGACTTTATGGCCGAAAACGGCCTGGCGATGGACTTAGACGACATCAAGTTCTGCCAAAGCTATTTCAGCGGCGAACACCGCGACCCCACCATTACGGAAATTAAAATGATTGACACCTATTGGTCGGATCACTGCCGCCACACCACGTTTTTAACCACGATTGACAGCGTAAAGTTTCATGATAAGCTGTTAGAGGATACATATAATCAATATTTAAACGTCAGAAAAGAACTGGGCAGAACAAAACCCGTTAATTTGATGGACATTGCCACTCTTGCGGTGAAATATTTAAAAAAGCAGGGCAAACTGGAGCAGCTGGACGAGTCGGAAGAAATTAACGCCTGCACAGTGAAAATGGACGTGAACGTGAACGGCAAAACAGAAAAGTGGCTGTTATTGTTTAAGAACGAAACCCATAACCACCCCACGGAAATTGAACCCTTTGGCGGCGCGGCCACCTGCATTGGCGGCGCAATCCGTGACCCGCTTTCCGGCCGCAGCTATGTTTACAGCGCCATGCGCGTAACGGGCGCGGCAAATCCGTTAAAGCCTGTAAAAGAAACCATTGAGGGAAAGCTGCCCCAGCGTAAAATTGTAACCACTGCTGCGGCGGGGTATAGCTCCTACGGCAACCAGATTGGGCTTGCAACCGGACAAGTGGACGAAATTTATCACGACGGCTATGTGGCAAAACGAATGGAAATTGGTGCGGTGGTTGGCGCGGCACCGGCTGAAAATGTCCGCCGCGAGTGCCCCGTGCCAGGGGACTGCATTATTCTGCTGGGCGGCAGAACTGGACGCGACGGCTGCGGCGGTGCGACAGGTTCATCAAAATCTCACAATGTGCAGTCGCTGGAAAGCTGCGGCGCAGAGGTGCAAAAGGGCAACGCGCCGGAAGAACGCAAGCTTCAGCGTCTGTTCCGAAACAAAGAGGCGTCCCTGCTCATTAAACGCTGCAACGACTTTGGCGCCGGCGGCGTTTCGGTTGCCATCGGCGAACTGGCAGACGGTATTTGTGTTGACCTAAACAAGGTGCCTAAAAAGTATGAGGGGTTAGACGGCACGGAGCTTGCCATCAGCGAATCTCAGGAGAGAATGGCGGTTGTAGTTGCAAAAGAAGACGTTTCCCGTTTTATTGCCCTTGCAGAAAAAGAAAATTTAGAAGCGACCCAGGTTGCATATGTAACGGCAGAACCCAGGCTGGTGTTAAACTGGAACGGTAAAAAAATAATTGATATATCCAGGGAATTTTTAAATTCCAACGGCGCGGAAAAGCACATTGACATTGAGCCTGCTGCACCAAAATCATATCAGACAAATTATATCAAGGACGGATTCTCTGAAAGTCTGCTGGCCTTGTCGGGGGATTTAAACATCTGCTCAAAGCGCGGGCTTTCTGAGCGGTTCGACTCCACAATCGGTGCTAACACCGTTTTAATGCCCTTTGGCGGCAAAAGGCAGCTCACGCCCATTCAGGCCATGGTGCACAAGGTGGCGGTAGAGCATGGCCACACAGATACATGCTCGCTGATGGCGTGGGGCTATAATCCGTTTATTTCGGAAAAGAGCCCATACCACGGCGCGTATCTTGCAGTGGTTGAGTCAGTTTCCAAGCTCATTGCCACAGGTGCTTCGTTTAGCGATGTTTATCTTACATTCCAGGAATATTTTGAAAAGCCGATGAAGGACCAAAAACGCTGGGGCAAGCCCCTTGCGGCGCTGTTGGGCGCATTCCGTGCCCAGCTCGATTTTGAAATTGCGGCCATTGGCGGAAAGGATTCCATGAGCGGAAGCTTTGAGGACATTGACGTTCCGCCCACACTGGTTTCGTTTGCAGTAACAACGGAAAGCACAAACAATATTATTTCGCCGGAATTTAAGGCAGCGGGCCACAAAGTGGCGCTGCTCAAGCCGGACTATGACGAAAACGGCCTGCCGAAGGCCGCCAGCGTAAAAGCAATTTATGAAACGGTGTCGGAGCTTGTGCGGCAGGGCAGCGTGAAAGCGGCCTACACCCCGGGCTTGGGCGGCGTTGCAGAAGCGGTGCTGAAAATGTGTTTGGGCAACTCCATAGGGTTTCGGTTTGCAGACAGCGTGACATTAGAAGACATTTTCTCCTACTGTTACGGCGCGTTTGTTTTAGAGCTTGATGGGGCTGTCTCTGTAGGCGAAGTGCTTGGCGAAACAATAGACGCGTTTGAAATTCAGTTAAAAAACGAAACCGTTTCCGGCGCAGAGCTTTTAAAAAGCTATGAGGAGACCTTAGAGCCTATTTTCCCCAGCCAAACAGATGGGAAAGCAGAACAGCTCGACAACATTTCTTATATGGCGGAAAACAGAGTGTCGCCTAAAATAAAAATGGCAAGACCAAAAGTTTTAATTCCGGTGTTCCCGGGCACCAACTGTGAGTATGACACGGCAAAGGCATTGGAAACCGCAGGTGCAGAGGCCGACATTTTTGTGATTAAAAACTTAACGCCTCAGGCGGTGTCGGAATCTACCGATGCTTTTGCGAAGAAACTGTCGACCTCACAAATTATGTTTGTTCCCGGCGGATTTTCCGGCGGCGACGAGCCAGACGGTTCGGGCAAATTCATCACTGCGTTTATGAGAAATGCGGTCATTAAGCAGGAAATAAGCAACCTGTTAAACCAGCGCGACGGCCTGATTTGCGGCATTTGCAACGGGTTTCAGGCGCTTATTAAGCTGGGACTGGTGCCGTTCGGCGAAATTATAGACACAGACGAAACCTGCCCCACATTAACATATAACACCATTGGCCGCCACCAGTCCAGACTGGTGCGCACGAGAATTGCGTCGAATAAGTCCCCGTGGCTATCGAAAACCAATGTGGGCGACGTTTATACTGTGCCAATTTCTCACGGCGAAGGCAGGTTCATCGCAAGCGATGAGGTTTTGCAGAAAATGATTGCAAACGGACAGATTGCAACCCAGTATGTTGACTTAGACGGCAACGCCACCACGGATATTTTGTTTAACCCCAACGGCTCCGTTCTTGCCATTGAGGGAATTACCTCCCCCGACGGAAGAGTGTTCGGTAAAATGGGGCACTCTGAACGAATTGGAAACGGGCTTTACAAAAACGTTCCGGGCAAGTTTGATATGGGTATGTTTGAAGCTGCAGTTGAATATTTTAAATAATCAAGAAAAAAGGCACCCAATATTGGGTGCTTTTTTTAACTGTCTGTTAAAATAAGAAATCCACAGGCGGAAAGCGTTTGCTTTCCGGAAACAGCTTCTCCGGTTAACACGTTTCGATATGTCTTGTCGAGGGTTATGTTCTTTTCTTCGTCCGATTCGTTTATAACAAAATAATAATTTTCCCCGTCGCCCTCCCGTTTTCTGATGCATACACCGCTGTCACACGTTATATTCATAGGAGCATTTAAGCCAAGTTCGGCAATCAATGCTTTAACGAGAGCTTTCTGAAGTTCTCCCTCCTGCTCAAATCCCATATAATAGGCCTTGCCGGCGCCAAAGCTGTTTTCAAACAGGGCGCCGGTGCCTGCATAAAAATCGCCGGTATAGTGTGCGACGGCATGTGCCGTTTGGGGAACGATAATTTCCGCAATACCGGAAAGCGGATATGTCTTACCGCTGTAGGACACGGCATTTTTGCAGTTGTGATGCAGCCCGTCCACGCTGGGATTTTGATAGGAGTCCACCTCGTCTACCCTGAGGCCGAACAAATCAGAAAGGCCCGCCCCGGGAACGCCGCCTAAATAGCACAAGTCTGTGCTGTCGGCAACTGCGGTAAGATAAGTTGAAATGAGAATGCCGCCGCCTTTCACATAGTTTTTCAATTTATCCGCCAAGGATTTTGTCATGAGGTATGGCACAGTGAGCACCACAACTTTATATTTTGAAAAATCGTCTTCATAACCAATTACGTCTGTTGGAATGTTGCTTTCATAAAACGCATTGTAAAATGCCGCGGCACATTTCCGATATCCGTTGTAATCGTCGCTCCAGCCGCCGGTGGCCGCGCTGCCGTTTAACGCCCACAGGGTTTCCATGTCAAAGGTGATGGCTACGTCGCTTTTCACGCCTGTGCCAACAACGCCGTCTAATTTTTGCAAAATTTCGCCCACTTTAGAAACGTTTTGAAAAACACGTGTGTCTTCCTTGCCGTAGTGGTCAACCACCGCGCCGTGAAACTTTTCCCACGCGCCGCGGCCTTTCCTCCACTGAAAATATAGAATAGAGTCGGAACCGTGGGCAACCATTTTCACAGCCTCCAACAGCTGCTGGCCGTTTGATTTCACCTTTTTAAAATTCATGCCGCCAATGTTAATGCCCGGCGCGCTCTCCATGGTGATAAAGGGCTGGCCCTGCTTCATGCCGCGGCAATAATCGGAAAGAAAGCCGATATCTTCTGCCGTTTGCTTCGTGCCCGCACCCCAGAAGGGATAGGTGTCGTTGGAGAAAAAGTCCAGTTCTTTTGCAAAGTCGCGGTAATTCAGCCCCTGGTAAAAGCCCATGCAGTTTGTGGTGACGGGTTTGTCAGAAAAGGCGCGCACCGCCTTAATTTCTGCTTTCATAAAATCAACGGTAATGTCGCTGACAAACCGTTTCCAGTCTAAATTCAGGCCGTGAACGCATGTTTCGCCAACCCTTGGCATGGGCGGCTCAATTTGCTCGAATGAATCGCAGCGATGGCTCCAAAACCGCGTCCACCAGCGGCGGTTTAACTCCTCAATGGAGCCATATTTTTGTTTTAACCATTCGCGGAACTTTTCAGCGCATTGTTCGCAGTAGCACGCGCCGCCATATTCGTTGGAAAGGTGCCAGCCGATTAGCGCCGGGTGGCCGGCATAGCGCCGGGCAAGCGTTTCGTTTATGATGCGCACCTTTTCACGGTACACCGGGGAGGAGGGGCAGTGGTTGTGCCTTGTGCGGAAATGTTCGTTCACAAAATCCTCATTTTTGCGCAGCACCTCAGGATATTTGTCTGCCAGCCAGTGGGGGCGCGCACCGGAGGGCGTGGCAAGAATTACCCTCCCGCCGTTTTGATAGATTTTATCCATTAAGGTGTCTAAAACAGAAAAATCGAACACGCCTTCCTGCGGCTCAAGCTCCGCCCAGGAGAAAATACCCATGGTCATTTCGTTGCAGTTTGCCAATTTCATCAGCCGCATGTCCTCGTCCCAAATTTCGGGCGTGTCCCGCCACTGTTCGGGGTTGTAGTCCCCGCCGTGTAAAAAGTGGGGATAATCGGGAAAAGTCGGTTTAAATTTATTCATTTTTCGTCGCTCCTTCTTGATTTTCAAAAAAAACATGCTACAATATTATTATAGAACACGATAAAAGCCTTGTAAATATGAAAATGGTGTTTTTGAATATGAATATATTACACATTGGGTGATGTTTTATGGTAACACAGTCCATTGCAAATCTGCCGCTTTATTTTACGTCTATCTGCTGTGAGCACGAACAGGAAGAAGTATTTCGGCCAAATGGGTTTGATTCTGACCAAATTATGCTGGTTTTAAGCGGCGAGGGCGTGTTTTGCTGCGAGGGAAAGCGGTTTTCCTTAAAGCCCGGAAGCGCCGTTTATTTTGAAAATAATGTGCCTCACGCATATCGTGGCTTTAGCGGCGCGTTTAAAACGGCGTGGGTAACCTTCCGGGGAGATGCGCTTGCCGCAATCCGCCAGCATTTTGGCGTCCGCGGCTATTTGGTGTGCAGCCAGGCAGACATGGAAAACTTTCTTGCACTCTTAAAGGAGCTAAGTGTAGAATATTTTGGAAAGCACCGGGAAACCGTAATGTCTACCATGATTTACCGCATTATCATTGAGTTTTTCAGAAGCAACGCGACAACGGAAGAAACCGCAATGGACAGAGCAGAGCTTTACATGATCCGCAATTTTTCAGAAAAGATTACGCTGGACGATTTGGTGCAGATAACAGGCTTTTCCAAATCGAAATTCTGCCGCATGGCAAAGCTTCGCTGGAACATGACGGCGTTTGAAAAAATTATGGATATGCGCCTTTCCCATGCACAGTCCCTTTTAAAAAGCAATGGGAAACTGAAGGTGGCGGAGTGCGCCCGGCAAAGCGGATTTGACGACGTAAGCTATTTTTGCCTGCGCTATCGGAGGAGGTATGGTTATAGCCCCGCATTTAGTAGAAATGAATTAGGAGAGGGTGACGTGTAAATGCTGTGTGAAAATAAGATGATAACGATTGAGCAAGCAACGCCTGCCGATTGTCCTGTGTTGGCTTTGATGAATCGGCAATTAATTGACGACGGCGGTGACGACAGCACAATGGCAGATCCACAACTGGAAAGCCGTATGTATCATTGGTTGCAAGGGGATACCTATACGGGATTTGTGTTCAAGTTAAATGGAGAAACTATCGGTTATGCGCTGATTGATGTGTCTGAAAGGTGGTTGCGGCATTTCTTTATTTGTCGAATATACAGACGCCGAGGATATGGACGAGAGGCGGTAAGGTTGTTAATGAAGCATCTGGGGGTAGAAGAAATTGGCCTTTCGTGCCTCACAAAAAATGTTTCCGGGCAGGGATTTTGGCGGAGCTTCCAGCATGAAGCATATAGCACGAATTTTAGTGTTCAAAGGCCTGATATTGCTCAGCTGCGTGATGAAGCTGAATGAAGAGGAACATGCGCGCAGTTCATACCGGATTTTGAAAGGACTGTAAAGTCGGATAAACCGCATAAGGAGGTTTATCCCATGGGGAGCCTCCCCTAGTTTTTATGACGACGGTCAAATTTTTTTCTGTATCGAAGTTTGTTTATTTAAAAATGTTTAAACTATGCTCTTCAGAAAGATAAATGCTGCGGTGAAAAGGAGTGCTTGTCCTTTTCAGCGGCGGAAAGGAAAGCAATGCATCACTACACGGAAAACCACGTATTTTGTGAAAACGAGAACATCGCCGTGGTGTTTCATCCAGCCCATAACGAAGAAATTCACATTCACGACTTTGTTGAACTGGTGTATATCGCTGGGGGCAGGGGACATCAGTATATTGACGGAAAAAAATATTCCGTTATGCGCGGCGACATGCTCTTTATCAATTTAAACCACACCCATGCGTTTACCACGGATAAGGGCATGGAATATTATAATATTTATTTAAAGCCCGGCTTTATTTCCAGCGAGCTGATTAATGCGGACAACGCCATGCAAATGCTGACGCTCACCGCCTTTGAGGATTTTCGTGAAACCGTTGGAGAGGAAAGCCCTGTGGTGCGCTTTTCAGGCGGTGAGATGGCGGAGGTTGAATCCTGTTTGTTCGCCATGCTGCGGGAATATGAACACAAGGAAAACGGAACGGGAACGGTGCTTCAGTCTTACCTGATGATACTGTTAACCTACGTGTTTCGGAAAATGGCGGCGTTTGGCGGGGTGCAGCCGGGAGACACGAGAAATAAAATTGGAGACTTAATTCAATATATTGAAGAGAACTGCACCCAAAAGCTGTCTTTAACCGAGCTGTCGGAGCAATGTTTTTACAATCCCTCCTATTTCTGCAGAATGTTTAAGGCCTACAGCGGCATGACCATCACAGAATTTATTCACGAAAACAGAATCAAGCGGGCCTGCGGCCTGCTGCTCCATTCCCACAAAAGCGTGGAGGAAATCAGCCTGGGCGTGGGATATACCAACAAAACGCTGTTTTATAAAAAATTTCGGGAAAAAACCGGCATGTCGCCGGCGGAATATCGAAAAAAAGTCAATATTGAATACGAAATTTAAGTAAATTTTTGCGCTTGCCAAGAATAACTTCTTTTGATATGATGAAAAACAGAAAAAGAAGTTATTTTTTTATGGAGGGAAAAACAATGATAACGTATAACGAAGCAGAACTGCGGGACAAAATCCACGCCTGCTGGGTGGGCAAAAACATTGGCGGCACCATGGGAACGCCCTATGAAGGCAAGCGCGAAATGAACGATATTTCCGGATTTGTCACAGACAAAGGCGTTATTCTGCCCAATGACGATTTGGATTTGCAGCTCATCTGGCTGGTGGCCATGGAGGAATATGGACCATATCAGATGAACGCCAATGTGCTGGGGGAATATTGGCTCAAATATATTCCGCCGGAATGGAACGAATATGGCGTGGGAAAATCAAACCTGCGGGCGGGGCTGCTGCCGCCGCTTTCCGGCGAAATTCATAACAGCAAATGGAAGACGTCTAACGGCGCATGGATACGCTCTGAGGTGTGGGCGTGCATGGCGCCGGGTTTCCCGGAGATTGCGGTAAAATATGCGCAGATGGACGCATCGGTAGACCATGGTATGAGTGAGGGAACCTATGCCGAGTGGTTCACCGCTGCGCTGGACAGTCTGGCATTCCGCGGAGGGGAAATTCGGGAACTGATTGAACAGGCCCTTTCTTTTATACCGGCAGACTCCCGCGTAGCGAGAAGTGTTCGCCTGGTTTTAACTTCTTTCGACAAAGGGGTTGACTACAGAAAGACCAGAGAGCTTCTGGTGAAAGACAGTGAGGATCTGGGCTGGTTTCAGGCGCCTGCCAACATCGGTTTTACCGTGTTGGGGCTAATTTACGGTGAGGGGGACTTTAAAAAGTCTATGATCTATGCCATCAACTGCGGCGACGACACCGACTGCACAGGTGCAACCGTGGGGGCGTTTTTGGGTATTTTATACGGAAGTGAGGGCGTTCCGGCTGATTGGAGCGAGTATATCGGAGACGGCATTGTGACAAAGGCAATCGACGCATCTTGCTGGAAAGCGCCTGCCACCTGCTCTGAGCTGACCGAACGTGTAATGAAAATGATTCCGGCTGTAATGAAAGCCCACTGGATTGACGCCGCAATTTCAAACGGGGCCACAGACCTGTCTGACGAAGAGGACAACAAAAAAGCAAAGCATGCAATGAAAGAGCTTGAATTTTACAAGCCATATTCTTATTTTGGGGCAGACGTTGTTTACGCACAGATGTATGTGTCGTTTGCAGCGAAACCGCAGATAAAAGAGGGCGAGTCGCTAACCGCCTATATTACCATCAAGAATCGGTTTCCCGATCCCAGAAATTTTTATTTTAAACCAATTCTGCCAGAGGGCTTTACCGCTTCGGCTTACGAAAAATGCATTCATGTGGCACATGGCGACGTGACTGGATTTACAGACACGGGCAGCGCGGTGTGGAGCGTGACCATTACCGCCGGAGAACGGTTAGAGCCGGTGAACAAAGTAATTGTGGAAATTACCTCGCCGGGAAAGGCAATGGCGGCATATGTTCCCATTGTATTTCTAGGCTGACGCAAAAAAATAAAAGGACGCATTTGCGTCCTTTTATTTTCGTTTAAAGCACAAATCCAGCAGATATACTGCATATCCGCAGGCCAGCACGCCCAAAATGCCAAAGGTGATAACTGTTTCAAGCCGGAACGGCAAAAGGGCTGGATAAATTTGAAACAGTACGCCGCTGACGAGCGAAATAACGCCATATGCAAAAGGCGCGGCAGACCACCACAAAGGGTCCGGAAGCTTAAATTTTCCTTTGGAATCGAACAAAATCCAGTCGAAAATCATCATCAGCGGCCCTGCATAATGCAAAATTACTGAAACGGGGTCGTTTGGATGAAACCCGCCCTTTAACACAAAATGATACCCAAAAAGCACAATCAGCGCAGATGCTGTAAACGCGCCCTTAACCCGGGGAAACGGGGTGGAGGCGTGCAGGCCGCGGGAACGCACCAGACAGGTTATCACTACCACTGCAATACACAAAAAGCTTAAAAAGTTAAACAGCCAGCCAAAATTTTTCAGGCTGAAAAACAAGTTCAGCAGACTGTGACCGCAGGCATTCGACAGCGCCCAGCCTTCTAAGCACAAAAACAGAATTCTGTAAAGATAAGCGAAAACGTCCCACAGCTTAACGCCCTTGCTGGAAAACAAACGGTCGGTCAGATACATCAGCGCGCCGGCAGCAAGGGTGAAAAGCAGGGTTTTTATCAGCGCCTCTTTGCCGCCGAACAACTTCAGCAAAAAGTCTAAATTGAAAAATTGTCTGGAAAGCAGCGACCATATACCGTAAAGCAAAACAATGCCCAACAGCCACAGCAGAGGGTCATATGGCTTAAAAATACCTTTTTTGTCAAACAGCAGCCAGTCAAAAAACATCAGGGCAGGAAGCAGAACCTTTAAAATCCAGCCCGGGGCTGCCGGCACAAACCATATGGTGAAATTCATCATCAGCACAAGCACGGCCATGGCTGTGCAAACTGCTTTCGTTTTCAAAAGAAATTCCGGAAACCGGCCGGATATAGAAAGAACAAACACCACGGCAATGCAAATAAAGCAGATGGTGTCGGTTAAAACTGCAAGGTCTTTTAACGAGCCGAAAAACCCCTGCAGGGAAAGGGCGGCATTTTCAAAAGACGCCCAAATGAAAAACAGGATAAACCCCAGCCGGTATATCATTGAAATTGTTTGTTTCATATGTATTTCAAATCCTTTATCTAAAATAAACAAGGCGCCTAAAAGGGATAAGGCGCCCTCGTTTCAATTATTGTTTTATGATTGATTTATCCCGCACGATTGGTTCGTTAAACGCCATGTGAACGAATTCTTCTCTTTTTTCGCCTTCAATTAAGAACTGCACCATGTCGATGGTGCCCAGCTCTGTTAAGGAGTTTACAATGGAATAAACCGTCAGCCGTTCTCCGGCGGAGCCGCCTGAATGTTTGTCGACAAACTCTTTCGAGAAGTTCACAAAACAAACATTGTTTTTCGTTTCAATGGAAAGAACCTTTGCCTCAGCTGGAATGGTTTTAAAATGTCCGCCCTCTGTAGGGCCTTTTAAAAGCTCGTTTACAATAACCTTTTCAACCGTGTCGCCGCTGGCAATTTCAACGTTTCTCCGTTCGGGAACAAGATATTCTGCGTTTTCATCGCTGAAATATAACACCAAAGTTGTCTTGGGGGCCTGGGTAGGCTCGCCTTTGTTGATTACCAAATCGTTTTCCCGGATAATTCCTAACGGTTTTCCATCGGTTCCAATGGCCTCCTTGCCGTCAACTAAAATTTGAACGCCTGAAATAAAGTCCAGCGTACAAAGTGTTTTTGCTACAGCTGCCGGAGCAAGGGTTTGTTTTAAGTCGTCCTTATTGGAAAATTCTTTAGAAAAATCCACTACTGCAACATCGTCTTTAATGGTGACGGAATTCAGCTTTGTGCCGTCGCACAGGGGGCTCGTTTTTCCGGCGGGCGGAGAAATCAGCTGTTCAATTAAATATTTTAACTGTCCTTTTCTGGAGGTGTCGGGAATTTCTGTCTTTTCTGCAATAAGGTCTGAACCGCTTTCGCTGATATAGTACACGCCGGCTGAAATTTTAGATTCGCTTGTCTGCGCCTGAGGTGCTTCTGTTTTGCTGCAGCCTGTCAAAACCAAGACGCATGTGAGCAGCAGCACATGGATTAATAATATGCACCGTTTCATTGTATCAACCTTCTTTGCCAAAACTTTTCATACTATCCTTATTGTAATTATACTATCAATATATTAAAAAACAATAACATTAATATTAAAATTAGCATACACAATGCGATAGAATTCGTTTCTTTAAGACAAAGAGCGGCTAATTTGTTTTTTAAGAAACGTCCCAGTTATAACAATTTTTTTAAAATATACCCCTCTTTGATCCCTTTGTCCGACACGAAAATCTGCTCTGAGGCAAACTGTGCGCCTACCGCAGAATAAATCGCCATGGCGGGGGCAATGGTTAGCGCACGTTTTGGCGTGGTTTGGTCAATCACATTTTTGGAATGCTCCGGGTTTTCCGTTATCATTTTTAGCATTTTGTTTACGGCATTAACAGTAAGTGCTGTTTCGTTAAGAAAAATCTTCGCCAATTTTGTGGATGCCCTCACGCCGCCGCCCACAATACACAAGTTTTGCCGCACAACGCCGCAAAATCTTGGCTGGGCGGCGAAAGCTTTTGCTATTGCTTCCTGAATTGCGCAAATTTCCTCTTCGGTTGGAAGAGAACCGCTGACAAAGGCTTTGTAGGCTTTTAACGATCCCCACGGAACAGACAGCGTAGAGATCGGTTGTTTGTTTGAAAACACAATCACCTCGCTGCTTCCGCCGCCGACGTCTGCCATTACGCCGTCTGCACAGGGAAAATCCTCCGCCGCGCCGGCAAAGCTGAACAGCGCTTCCTCTTCGCCGGTTAATACGTCTACCGCTGCGCCGGTGCGCATTTTTATTTCTTTACAAATTTCTTCCGTGTTTTTCGCGTTGCGAATTGCTGCCGTGGCAAACACGTTTAGCTGGCAGCCAAATTCTGCCGCTGTTTCCTGATGTTTTTTTATTGCCGCCTCTGCGGCGCAAATCCCATCCGGCGTTAAGACTCCGTCGTGAATAAATCCTGCCAGGTTGGCAAAAACCGCCGTGTTGCATAGTTGTTTCAGCTGTCCGTTTTCATCGTCGTAAACACCAAGACGAATGGTGTTAGAGCCTGTGTCTGCAACTGCGTACCGCATGGTTCCTCCTTAAGGTTTCACCGGCGTGTAGGGCCTGTAATACGGGGAAAGGGACAAATTTAAGTTATCCAGTTCCTGGGCTACAAAGCCTGCCAGCACTTCTGCACCGTAATATTGAAAATGAGAGTTATCTTCCGTGGCTTCATTTTTGTTATAGCGGGATTGGGTAAACCGTTCGTCGCCGGTAAACCGCGGATCGTTGGGGTTGATAAACAGGAAAATGTCCTTTGAGTCCTCCTCGCCAAGGGTGTTTACCAAATCCACAGAGAAATTGAACATGTCAATCAACGGCACACTTAAGTCTGCCGCCAGCTCTCTTGCGGCCTGCGGATACTTACCCAGACTATTTCCGTTGTCATAAATACCATTGTTATAAATCCGTCGTGTAACCGAGGTGAGAATAATCGGAATTGCGCCGCGTTCTTTAGCGCCCTCAACGTATTTTGTCATATAGGTTTTATAGGTTGTGTCCGCGTCGGTATGCAGGTCGCCGTCCTTTTGGTCGTTGTGGCCAAACTGAATGAGCAGATAATCACCCGGTTTAATGGCGGAGAAAATAGTGTCTAAGCGGCCCTCGTCAATGAAGCTTTTGGAGCTTCTGCCGCCCATGGCATGGTTGGACACCGTGACCTTCGATTGGTCGAAATAGCCGCCTAAGGCCTGCCCCCAGCCTGTTTGCGGAAAAAAGCTGTCGCTGTAGTTACACGCGGTGGAATCTCCCGCCACATAAATGACAGGATTGAAGTTCACTTCCTCCGATACCACATAAGAGAATTCTGGTGCAATTGGCTTTAAGCTGGCTAAGGAATTTAAAAAGAACAGCTTAACCACGGCAGTTTCAATATTTTCAGGCAAAGAAGCGCCAAACTCTAATGTAAAGGTTTCATTATATCCTGCACTTTTGGTAATAGACGCCGCTTTGGTGTCGTATAAAACGCCGTTGTCATACACTGCTGCAAGAACTTCGGCGCTTTCAATGGTATCGTCTTTGCAAACAATCTCCGCCCCCGTTACCGTTCCGCCGGATACGGGAATGCTTCTGGGCTGACCGTCGCTTGTTGCAAACAACAGGTTTTTCACGGTGTAGCCATAGTTGTCGGTTTTTATCAGAACGCTGTTATTCACCGTACCGCCGGAAATAGAAAGGGCCTGCAAATCGCCCTCAAGCAATTTCGTTTCCAGCACAGTTCCCGCGGAATAAAGAATCAGCTCTTCGGTCTGTAAATTCGCAATGACAGAAAATTCTCCTGCATTTTCCACCGTAACCGTGTTTGCTCCGCCGAATGAAATGGAAACGGAAGCGTCTCCCTCTGCAATTCCGCCGAACAAGATTCGTTTGCCGCCTGTGGGCAGAGGAACGGTTTTATCACCTGCAATTGTTCCCAGCGGGGTTACATCACCGTCTGCCAAAACCCGCACAGTGAATTTCTTTTCAAGGGCGGCGCCGTCGGTGTCTCTTGTGAGCTTTGCTGTAAGCGTCACGGTTTCGTTATATTTAGGACGGGTAACTTCGCCCGTTCTTGCTATGATTTCAGGTTTGTCGGAAAGAAAAGAGCAGTCGAACACACCGCCAGTTGCGGGCATGTAATTTGCCGGCAGAGAAAGATCTTTTGTAATCATTTCTGCATCTTCGTCCGTAAAGTCGGAAAATACAAGGTTCCTTAAAATATCTTCATTGGAATAGGTCTTCATTTCTTCCTCCAGCGTTTCGGCCAGCTTGTCGCAGTCGTCTTGAACTGTCATGCTTTGATACGCTTCTTTTGCTTCGGAAATGGCCGTGCGCAATTTTTGTGTAAGTTCATTTTCTTCTGCGGCACCTGACAAAAGGATGGAAGCGCATCGGATAGCCGAAACCGCCCTGTCGTCATTGATATGTTCCGTTCCGTCTGCGTCTGTCCGCTGGCCAATATAGTCGCACATGGTCAGGTTGTCCAAATCGCCAAAATATTCTGCTTCGCTCTGAATACCAAATCCAGCAATCCGCCATTCCTTTGCGTTATCCACATATGTGGTATCTAAACACAGCTTTCCGTCCACAAACAGTTTGAACGACCGTGTAAGGCTGCCGGAAGCATCTGTGGGATTGAAAACGGCGCGGATACGGAAGAAATGCTCCGGGTTTTTCGTATAGTCGCCTAAAACGTCAGAAAGGTTCACCTCGCCCAAAATCGCGGAGCCGGACCGGTCATAAACCGTGAGTTTGGTAGCACCGTCAGGCTGGGTAATAAATGTGAGATGCACAATTCTGTTGCCCAAATGAACCGTTCCGGATTTATCGGCGGGATAAAGGCGGATTTTGGTTGGTTTATCCGTTGTTCTGTCCGGCCGAAAATCAAAAGCTACCTCCGCAGTATAACCAGCGCCTGCGCTTGTGTCCTGCAGACTTTCCGACTTGTTGTCAAAGGTCATTACCATGCCGTCCCGATAACCGGCATGCATTTCCATTTGATAATAAGAATCGCCTATGCCAAAAGCCTTGTCACCGGAGGTGTTGGATGTTTTCTCGCCGTCAACCGTTGCTCCTGTCTGGTTAAAAGGTGCAAATAAAAAATTGTTCTGTTCGGCCGTACCCGAAAATAACTCCCGATAGGAACCGCCCTCTGCAAACCCAACGGTGCAAAGAGAAATGGCAGAAAACACAAACGCCAAAAGCAACACTGCTGGTTTTTTAAATTTTAAATTCATAAAAAAACCGCCTTTCATATTGATATTGAATATCTTTATTATACCGGATAGAAAGCGGAGATTCAACTACATATTTTGCTGTTTTGAGCCGCAAAAAGGACAGTTTTTGCCATGAAGGAGACAAACGAAAAGTTTTCGTTATTTTTTTCGTTGACATGGAGAAAGCGGGTGCTATAATAAAAGAAAAATGGTGTAAAGGAGTATTGTATATGCCAGAGGTTACCATAGACTTCACAAAAGAAATCGGCGCAATCAAGCCCATGCACGCGGTGAACAACGGGCCAATCAAAGCAAAATCGGACCAGACAAGGGGAAATTTTGATGCGTATTCCGCAGCAAACATTCCCTATGCCCGGAACCATGATGCATCTTTTTGCAGCAGCTACGGCGGCGAACATGCAGTAGACATCAGTGCCGTTTTTCCCGATTTCGTCAGTGACCCTGAAAATCCTGATTCTTATGATTTTGTCTTAACAGACGAATATTTAAAAACAACTTTAGACGCGGGAACGAAAATTTTTTATCGTCTGGGCAGCAAAATTGAACACTGGAGCAAAAAATATGGCACGCTGCCGCCAAAGGATTTCCAGAAGTGGGCGGTTATATGCGAACACATTATCAAGCACTATAACGAGGGCTGGGCAGACGGCTTTCATTGGGACATTGACTATTGGGAAATTTGGAACGAGCCGGATTTAGACCCAGATGACTCAGACAACAAGCGCACCTGGGGCGGCACGGCGGCGGAGTTTTATACGTTTTATGCGGTTGCGGCGCGCCACTTAAAATCACGGTTTCCGCACCTTAAAATCGGCGGCCCTGCGCTGGCGGGACAAACGGGCAAATGGCTGGACGGATTTTTGGCCTCTTTAACTAAAAACGGCGGCCGCGTTCCTTTAGACTTTTTTTCCTGGCACATTTACACAACCGATCCGAAACGCATTATCGAAATGGCAAACGTAATCCGCGAAAAGCTCAACCGGGCAGGATATGAAACAACCGAAAGCATTTTAAATGAGTGGAATTATGTGGAGGGGTGGACGGACCAGTTCATTCACAGCATTGAAATGATTATTTCCATGCGCGGCGCGGCGTTTACCCAGGCCAGCATGTGCCTGGGACAAAATAGCACCATTGATATGATGATGTATTATGACGCGAGGCCTTGTGCATTTAACGGCTTATTTGATTTTTACACCTACCGTCCGCTGAAAGGCTACTATCCGTTTTTCATTTTTTCAAAGCTTTCAAAAATGGGCACGCAGGTTCAGGCGGACAGTGATTTAGGCGAACTTTATACCGTTGCAGCAAGAGGAAAAGACGGCAAGTGTGCCGCAGTGATTTGCTACTATCCCCAGGACGGAAACGCTGAAAATCAAGCAGTTACCGTCCACACGTCCGGCGGCAAAGGCGGGTTTGATACATTTTTGTTGGACGACGGGCATGATTTTGAGAAGACGGGTATAACGGAATTAAACGGCAATGAAGCGGTGTTTCACCTAAAACCCAATTCCATTCTTTTTCTCACTCAGTAAATAAAAACCGCACGGGAATTTCCCCGTGCGGTTTTTAATTTATTTTACAACAATATTTACAAGCTTTTTGGGCACACAAATCACTTTAACAATGGTTTTGCCGCTGACAAGCTCTTTAATTTTATCGTTTTCCAGCGCGGCCTTTTCCATTTCCTCCCGGGAAAGGTCTGCGGAAATCACAATTTTGTCTTTCACCTTGCCGTTAATCTGCGCAACAATTTCAACCGTATCGTCCTTTGTTTTTGCTTCGTCAAATTCCGGCCATTTTGTGTCGTGCAGAAAGCCGCTAAATCCGGCGTTTACCCACATTTCCTCCGTCAGGTGGGGAGCGGCGGGGTTTAAGAGCGTAATATAAATTTTCAATTCACCCCGGGTAATGCTGCCCTTTTTATAAATCTCGTTAATCAGCGCCATTAAAGCTGCAATCGCGGTGTTAAACTTCATTTTGTCGAAATCTTCCGACACCTTTTTGATGGTTTTGTGGAACGCCTTTTCTAAGTCGGGACTTAAGCCCTCTTCGTCTGTTACAATTGTCTGTAAATTCCACACGCGCTCAATAAAACGGTAGCATCCCTTAACGCCGTTAATCGACCAGGGGGTAGACTGGTCAAACGCGCCGATAAACATTTCATACGTTCTAAAGGTGTCTGCGCCGAATTCTGCTACCATGTCGTCCGGATTTACAACGTTCCCGCGGGATTTAGACATCTTTTCGCCGTTTTCGCCCAAAATCATGCCGTGGGAGGTGCGCTTTCTATACGGTTCCGGCGTAGAAACAACGCCAATGTCATACAAAAATTTGTGCCAGAACCGGGAATATAACAGGTGAAGCGTGGTGTGCTCCATGCCGCCGTTATACCAGTCCACCGGCAGCCAATAGTCCAGCTTTTCTTTGGCGGCCAGGGCGGTGTCGCATTTGGGGTCGATGTAGCGTAAAAAGTACCACGAGGAACCTGCCCACTGGGGCATGGTGTCTGTTTCGCGCACGGCGGGGCCGCCGCAGTGCGGACAGGTCGTATTTACCCAGTCGGTCATTTTTGCCAAAGGCGATTCGCCGTTTTCACCGGGTTCAAAGTTGTCGGTTTCAGGAAGGGTCAGCGGCAGCTGGTCTTCCGGCAGCGGAACCCAGCCGCATTTGTCGCAGTGAACCAGGGGAATGGGTTCGCCCCAATACCGCTGGCGCGAGAACACCCAGTCGCGCAGCTTGTAGTTGACTTTCCGTTTTCCAATACCCTTTTCCTCTAAAAAGTCAATCATTTTACGAATGGCGTCTTTCACCTCTAAGCCGTTTAAAAAGCCAGAGTTCACCATTTTGCCGCTGTAGGTGTCGGTGTAGGCTTTGCTTTGCACGTCCTCGCCGCCGGCAACCACTTCCACAATGGGCAGGCCAAACTTTTTGGCAAATTCCCAGTCGCGGTCGTCGTGGGCGGGAACCGCCATAATGGCGCCGGTTCCGTAGCTGGTTAACACATAATCGGAGATGAACACCGGAATTTTTTCATTGTTTACCGGGTTAATTGCTGTAATTCCGCAAAGCTTTACGCCGGTTTTTTCTTTTGTCAGCTCAGTGCGCTCAAATTCTGACTTTCTTGCGGCCTCTTTTTGGTATGCGCGCACTTCGTCAATATTTTGCAGTTTGTCCGCATATTTTTCAATGATTTTGTGTTCCGGCGAAAGCACCATATAGGTTGCGCCGAACAGCGTGTCGGCCCGGGTGGTGTAAACGCGGATGGCGTCGTCGGTGCCGTCAATTTGAAAATCCAATTCTGCACCCTCAGAGCGGCCAATCCAGTTTTTTTGCTGGGTTTTCACCTTTTCTATGTAGTCAAGGCCTTCTAAATCGTCAATTAGCCTTTGGGCATAGTCGGTAATTTTCAGCATCCACTGCGATTTGTTCCGCTGCACAACCTCGCTGCCGCAGCGCTCGCAAACGCCGTTAACAACTTCTTCGTTTGCCAGGCCAACCTTGCAGCTGGTGCACCAGTTAATGGGCATTTCCTGCTTATAAGCCAGGCCTTTTTTAAACAACTGCAGAAAAATCCACTGGGTCCATTTGTAGTATGCTTCGTCGGTGGTGGAGATTTCTCTCGACCAGTCAAACGAAAACCCAATGCTTTTCAGCTGGCGTTTAAAGTTTTCTATGTTATTTTTTGTAACAATTGCAGGGTGGATTTTGTTCTTTATCGCGTAGTTTTCCGTAGGCAGGCCAAAAGCATCCCACCCCATGGGGTAGAGCACATTAAAGCCCTCCATGCGTTTTTTTCGCGCCACAATGTCTAAGGCGGTGTAGCTTCGGGGATGTCCCACGTGCAGGCCCTGACCGGAAGGGTAGGGAAATTCCACCAGGGCGTAGAACTTCGGAAGCGTAAAGTCGTTTTTTGCGGCAAAGGTATTTTCCGAATACCATTTATCCTGCCACTTTTTTTCAATTTCTTTAAAATTATAGTCCATTTAGAGCCTCCAAATTATTTCATAATTCGTTTATAATTTTATCAACATCCATCTTTTCCGCGTCGTCCCACAGCTTTTCCAAACCGTAAAACTCCCGGGTTTCCTGATAGAAGATGTGAAGAATAAAATCGCCGTAGTCCAATAAAATCCAGTTCAGCCCCTGCTTGCCCTCCCGGGACAGCGGGATTATCCCAACCTTTTCAAATTCTTCTTCAATGCTGTCGGCCAAAGCGCGCACCTGGGTTGTGGAATTTGCCGAGCAGATTACAAAATAGTCCGCCAAAATTGTTAGGTCGCTGACCTTTAAAAGCGCAATGTCGTTGGCTTTTTTTGCGTCTAACACCTTCACAGCCTTTTTTGCTTTTTCAAATGCATCCAGTGGTTTCATATGGTAAGCCTCCTTGTGGAGCAGGTTTCGGTAAAATGCTTCTGCTTCCATGGTTTGTGTATGTAAAATGCGGCCCTTTCTGCCAATGTGGGCAATGGTAAGCTCCAGCCCATACAAAAGCGCCTCGTTTAAATCCTTTTCGCACAGGGCGCGCAATTCTTTTAATCCCTCAAACTCCCTGCGGTTGGGCTCAATTATGTCGGCAAGATACAAAATTTTTTCTAAATCCGTCATGTTTGCGCGGCCCAGGGTGTGATACTTGATGGCTCCCAGAATTTCGCTGTCGCATACGGCAAACTCCGTTTCTGCTAAGCGTGCGCCCAGCTCCGCATGCAAGAGTGCAGTGTTTTCGCGCTTTAAATCGTCTAACGGCACGCCCAGCTTGTCGCACATGGCGAGCTGGGTTTCGCGGTCAATTTGTTTGGCGCAGTCGTGAAGCAGGCCGGCTGTCTGCGCCTTTTGCACATCTGCACCGAACAGCCTTGCCATTTTTTCGGCCGTTTCCATCACGCCCAAAGAGTGTGTATATCTGTGGTCGGTCAGCATACCGCCAAGTTTTTCTTTCATTTGTTCCGTAGTCATTTCCGGCTCCTAAATATAAAGTTTGTTGGTTTTTATATACTGCTCTACACTAGGCGGCACCTGCCCTGAAACTTCTTTTCCCTCTTTCAGCTGCATTCGGATTGCTGTTGAGGAAATTCCGCACGAAAATCCGGTTAAAAAAAACACCCGGGGCGGCGCCTCATCTCCGCAAAACTTTTCAAAATACCCGGTCGGCTCGATTCCCGGCCGCGGCACAACAATAAAAGTGCACAGCGAAATTAAGGTTCTGTAATTTTTCCACTCGGGAAAATTACGGAACGAATCGCCGCCCACAATAAAGAAAAATTCGTCCTTTGGATTTTGTTCTTTAAAATGTGAAATCGTAATATAGGAATAGTTTAAGCGCTCATTGCAAATTTCGTAATCTGAAACGGAAAACCGGGGGTTGTCCTTTGTGGCCAGCAGCACCATGTTAAGCCGGTGCTGTTTATCCGTCACCTTTTTTTTTGTCTTGTGGGGAGGAATGCCCGCCGGAATAAATTTAATTTCATCAAGGGAAAATTCCTTTAAAACTTGTTCCGCAAGCATTAAATGTCCAAAATGAATGGGGTCGAACGTCCCGCCGAAAAGACCGATTTTACTCATTTTCAGTTCCCTTTCAGCGCAATGGTCCTTTTTTTCTCATCGGGCGCCTGCCGGTAGAGCACAAACACCTTGCCGATTACCTGAACCGGCTCCGCCGACAAAATTATAGAAAGCTCGGTGCAGGCTTCCCTGGCGGAACAGGGGGCATTCTCCAAAACGTTGGTTTTTACAATTTCTCTTGCCGCAAGTGCTTGGTCGAGCTGTTTTGTTAAATTTTCCGTAATTCCGTCCTTGCCGATTTGGCAAATGGACGGCACGCCGTTTGCAAGGGAACGAAGATATGCCCTCTGTTTGCTGGTTATCATAGTCTTACCGCCTTGTGTTAAAGTTGTTTTGTCAGCATATCGCTGTAATGGCCTTTGGGGAACGCGCCAACGCTCTGGTCGGCAACCTCGCCGTTTTTGAACACAATTATGGTGGGAATGCTCATCACGTTGAAGCGCATAGCAAGCTCCCCCTCTTTGTCGATATCCACTTTTGCAATTTTTGCTTTTCCGCTGAATTCGTCTGACAGCTCCTCAATCAGCGGGCCAACCATTTTGCACGGGCCGCACCAGGATGCCCAGAAGTCCACCAGAACCGGAACGTCGGAGGATAATACCTCAGCGTCGAAATTTTCTTTTGTCAAATGAATTGCCGCCATAAAGCACACTTCCTTTTTTTAGTTTGCACATAACATGCTCAATATAGTTTGCCTATTTATACTATAATATTATACAGGCATGCAGGAAAAAAGTCAAATGCTAAACGATAAAAATATTGAGAAAAATGTTGATTTTCTTACGGAATCAATGTACAATAGATGTAAGATTTATATAAAAGGAGAGAATTATGAGCTTTGTTCATTTGCACACCCATACGGAATATAGCTTTTTAGACGGCGCCTGCAGAATCGGGCCGCTGGTTAAAAGAGCCAAAGAACTGAATATGAACGCCTTGACAATTACAGACCACGGGGACATGTGCGGCGTAATTGAGTTTTATAAAGAGGCGAAAGCAGCCGGAATAAAACCGTTAATCGGCTGTGAGGTGTATGTGGCGGCGAAGGACAGGAACATAAAGTCTCACGATAACGGCAACACCACCCACCACCTTGTGCTGATTGCAAAAAACATGACGGGATACCGCAATTTAATTAAAGTCGTTTCCGCCGGGTTCATAGACGGGTTTTATTATAAACCCCGGGTGGATTTTTCTGTTTTAAAACAGCACGCAGAGGGGCTGATTTGCCTTTCTGCCTGTCTGGCCGGGGAAATTCCCCAGGCCATTGTGAACGGAGATGAGGAACGGGCAAAGAAGCTGATCGCACAGTACAGCAGCCTTTACGGAAAAGAAAATTTCTTTTTGGAAATTCAAAATCACGGAATTGCCGACCAGCGCCGCGTGAACGCATTTTTAATTCCTTACGCCCAGGAAGCCGGCATTGGGCTGGTTGCCACCAACGACGTGCACTACATAGAAAAAAAGGATGCAAAATATCAGGATTTGCTCATGTGCATTCAAACCAACCGCAAGGTGGCGGAAACCGACCGAATGGCCTTTGAGACCGACGAGTTTTATTTAAAGAGCGAAGAGGAAATGAACGCTTTGTTCGGCCAGGTTCCGGGCGCGCTTTCTAACACACAGAAAATTGCGGACATGTGTGATTTGGAATTTGAATTCGGCGTGCTGAAGCTGCCAAAGTTTGCGGTGCCAAACAGCGGCGATGCGTTTGACTATTTAAAATCCCTCTGCTATGAAGGGCTTCACAAACGATACGGCGAAAAAGCAAATGAGGTGAAGGAACGCCTTGATTTCGAGCTTGAAGTGATCCGCAGCATGGGCTATGTGGACTATTTTTTAATCGTTTGGGATTTTATTAAATTTGCCAAAGACAGAAAAATTCCCGTGGGGCCGGGCAGAGGCTCCGCCGCCGGCAGTGTGGTGAGCTATTGCCTGAATATTACCAACATCGACCCCATTCGGTTCGGACTGATTTTTGAACGGTTCTTGAATCCGGAACGCATCAGCATGCCGGACATTGACATTGACTTCTGCAACGAAGACCGGCAGCAGGTAATTGACTATGTTGTTGAAAAATATGGCAGGGACTGCGTTTCTCAAATCATCACGTTTAACAAAATGAAGGCCAAAAACGCCATTCGCGACGTTGGGCGCGTGCTGGATATCTCCTACAGTGACACGGACGCAATTGCGAAAATGATTCCCTTTGACCTGCACATGACCATAGACAAGGCGTTAAAGCTCAATCCGGAGCTGAAGGCAAAATATGACGGCGACGCAACCGTTCATGAGCTGATTGACGACGCAATGGCCTTAGAGGGTTTAATCCGCAACGCGGGCACCCACGCGGCAGGCGTGGTGATTTCGCAAAAGCCCCTGACGGAATATGTGCCTCTGCAAAAAAATGATGATGTGTTAATCACGCAGTTTCCGAAAGACACCGTGGAGGAGCTTGGGCTTTTAAAAATGGACTTTCTGGGGCTGCGGAATTTAGGAATTATTAAAGACGCTCTGAACATTATTCAGGATTCCACCGGCGAGGAAATTAACATTGACGACATTAATTTAAACGAAGACGGCGTTTATAAAATGATTTCCCGGGGAGAAACAGAGGGGGTTTTCCAGCTGGAAAGCCCGGGCATGAAACAGTTTATTAAAGAAATGCGGCCGGAAAACATAGAGGATATTGTCGCCGCCATTTCTCTTTACCGCCCCGGCCCCATGGACCAGATTCCGCGGTATATTACAAACAAAATTCACCCTGAAAACGTGCAATATAAACACCCTGCGTTAGAGCCAATTTTAAACGTCACCTACGGGTGCATGGTTTATCAGGAGCAGGTTATGGAAATTGTGCGGAAATTAGGCGGCTATTCTCTGGCCCGGGCAGATTTGGTGCGCCGCGCCATGAGCAAGAAAAAAGCCGATGTGATGAACGAAGAACGCAAAAACTTTATTTACGGCAAGGAAAATGAAGACGGCTCAGTTCAGATTGAAGGCTGCCTGCGGCGTGGCGTGGACGAGGCAACCGCAAACGCGATTTTTGACGAAATGATGGACTTTGCCAACTATGCCTTTAACAAATCCCACGCCGCGGCCTATGCGTTTGTGGTTTACCAGACCGCATATCTAAAATATTTCTATCCCGCCCAGTATATGGCGGCGCTGCTTTCTTCGGTGCTGGATTCGCCGGACAAGGTAAACGGCTATTCCGCGGAGGCGGCGCGGATGGGCATTAAAATTCTGCCGCCGGACATTAACAAAAGCGCCGCAGGGTTCACCGTTGCCGACGGGGATATCCGGTTCGGGCTGGCGGTGATTAAAAACGTAGGCGTTGGCTGTGTTGAGGCGATTGTGGAGGAGCGCAGAAGCAGCGGGGCATATTTAAGCTACCGCGATTTTGCAAAGCGAACCCTTTCGCTGAACGTTACGAAGCGCGTGCATGAGTATTTAATCAAGGCCGGCGCGTTCGACGCCCTGGGCGAAAAACGCTCCTGTCTGCTAAAGGATTTTGAAGGTATTATCGATTCGTTTGCCGACGACTTTAAGCGGAACATTTCCGGTCAGATGTCCCTCTGGGGGGACGAAGAAGAAACCGCCGACGCTTTTTCCACAGACATTGCAGAGTTTTCTCAAAAGGAACTGTTAAAGCTGGAAAAAGAGAGCATTGGCTACTACATTTCCGGCCACCCCTTAAACGAGTTTGCAGACGAAATTGCGGACATTTCAACGCTGTCTTTTTCTGAATTGCAGCGGGGAAGCACCCCGGACGGAGAGGACGTGGCGGCGGTTTTTGAAGAAAACCGGAACGTTACAGACGGCGCAAAAGTGAAAATCTGCGCTTTAGCCACCGGAGTGAAAACAAAGATAACAAAAAATAACAAGATGATGGCGTTCGTCACCGCTGAGGATTTAACCGGCCAGGCGGAAATTTTGGTGTTTCCCAACGTGTATGAGCGGTGCAAACAATATTTAACCGAGGATGCTCCCATTGTTATCAGCGGCAGGCTGTCTTTCCGGGAGGACGAGGAGCCAAAAATTCTCTGCGACGCCATTTCTCCCTTAGAGCACGGCATGAAGCCTCCGGCAGGCGAGCAAAAGCTCTTTATGAAATTTGAGCTGGGGAAGGACTTTTTAATCGACCGGGCAAAAGCCATTTTGGCGGAGCACACAGGAGACGTGCCTGCATATATTTTTGTGGAGGAAAAAAATATGACGGCCCTGGCCCCAAAAAGCCTTTGGTGCAGCGGGGGAGACGATGTAATTGGCGCGCTAAAGCGCCTGCTTGGAGAAAAAAACGTTATTTTAAAATAGAGGAGACGAAACACAACAATGAACATTACACCTGAAAATATGACGACAAAACGGTTTCAAGAGGCGGTTGACAGCGCCGCAAAGAGCGGGACGGAACTTACGGTTGAACCGGGAGCTTATGTGCTGGGAACCATTTTTTTGCGGGACAATTTAAAACTGAATTTAAAAAGAGGAGCTTATCTTTTCGGCACGGCAGATTTCAGCGAATATTCCTCTGACGTGGATTTGTTTACCGACGCGGTGGACAACCTGCGGGGCAAAAGTTTAATTTATGCCGAAAATGTGACAAACGTAAAAATTTATGGCGGCGGCGTGATTTCCGGCAGGGGCGGCATTTTTAACCAGGAACACCCCAACCATTTGGAGCGTCCTTTTTTGGTGCGGCTCATTGGCTGTAAGAACATTGCGTTAGACGGAATTGAACTTCGCGATTCCGCGGCATGGAACCTGCATTTGATGGACTGTGAGGACGTAACGGTTACAAACGTTACCATTAAAAGCCGCGTGAATGAAAACAACGACGCCATTGACATTGACGCATGCAGAAGGTGCGTCATCTCGGGCTGCAGCCTAGACACCGGCGACGATGCAATTTGCCTGAAAGCCACGGTAGACAGGCCGTGCCGTGATATTACGGTGAAAAACTGTGTCATTACTAGCAACTGGGCGGCAATCAAAATCGGCACAGAGTCGGTGGGCGATTTTGAGAACATCACCATTTCCGACTGTTTTGTTTACGACTGCAACGGCTGCGGCATTAAGATTGTTCCTGTTGACGGCGGAAACGCGAAAAACGTCACCATTCAAAATATTACGTTTTTAAACACCACCGGGCCGATTTTCATTGCCAACGGCGAGCGCCTGCGGGTTTACCATGAAGGGCATGAGCGAAAGGAACCGGGTGTGATTGAAAACCTTTTGATTTCTGACATTCACGGCGACGCGGTGAACGCAATCGGCACAACCTACAAAGGCGAGGCCTGGGGAAACGCGAAAAGCTGCATTGTGGTTTCGGGAACGGAAACCGCGCGCCTTAAAAACATTGTAATCCGCAATGTGGACATGCAAATGGCAGGCGGGGAGGCCATGGCGCCTGTGGGCAAAGTTCCTGAAATGGGCGTGCGCTATCCTGAATTTCATAACTTCGGCGTGCTGCCCGCCTGGGGAATTTATGTGCGCCATGCAGACGGCTTTCGTGCGGAAAACGTGAACCTGACGCTGAAAAGTAAGGATGTTCGGCCGATGTGTGTTACAGAAGATATAAAAGAATAAATTGTGAATTTGGAGGAGTAAAATGTCAACGAAAATGCGCGGTAATTTTCTTTTGGCAATTACCGCATTGGTTTGGGGAATTTCGTTTGTGTCCCAAAGCATAGGGATGGATTATATTGGCGCAAACACCTTTAACGGAATTCGAACGCTGTTAGGCGGCCTGGTTCTTTTGCCCGTGATTTTGATAACAGACGCAGGGAAAAAGAAAAAGGGAACGTATAAAAAGTGCAATTTTAAAAAGCTGCTGCTTTACGGCGCTGTTTGCGGCGTGCTGCTGTGCGTAGCTTCCACGCTGCAGTCGCTGGGACTTAAAGAAACAACGGCGGGAAAAAGCGGGTTCATCACGGCGCTTTATATTATTTTTGTTTCCGTCATGGGTATTTTTGCCGGAAGGAAGCTGAACCTGAAAATAGTGTCCGGCGTGCTTCTGGCGGTTTTGGGAATGTATTTTTTGTGCCTGTTTGGAGCGGAAATCAATTTTTGCTTCGGCGACTTTTTAACCTTTTTGTGCGCCATTGTGTTTTCGTTCCATATTTTAGTCATTGACAGGGTTGCGCCGAAAACCGACGGGGTTAAGCTTGCCTGCACGCAGTTTTTTGTTTGCGGACTGTTAAACTGCATTGCAATGTTTCTCTTTGAAAGCCCTGATTGGGCCTTAATTAAGCAGTGCATCGGCGCGATTTTATATTCGGGAATTATGTCCTGCGGTGTGGCCTACACCCTGCAGATTGTGGGGCAAAAATATACAGACCCCACGTCTGCCTCCATGCTGATGAGCTTAGAGTCGGTGTTTGCGGTGCTCTCCGGCTGGATTCTTTTGGGCGAGCGCATGAACGTGCCGCAGATTTTTGGCTGCACGCTGATGTTTGCCGCCATTGTGCTGGTTCAGCTTCCTGAAAGGGCGGCTGTTTTGAAAAATAATAAGGAGATGGCAGAAAATGATATTTGACGCAAAAGACAGGGTTTTGTTTATCGGCGACTCTGTTTCAGACTTCGGAAGAGCGCGCCCTGTGGGCGAGGGCCTGCACGACGGCGTGGGAACAGGGTTTATCCGCGTAATCAGCAATTTCATCAATGGCTATTACCCGGAAAGAAACATCAGAATTACGAACATGGGCATTTCGGGCAACAATGTTTTGGATTTAGACGACCGGTGGCAGTCTGACGTTTTAGATTTGGAGCCGGATTGGGTGAACATCTTAATTGGGATTAACGACGTGTGGCGGCAGTTCGACACGCCGGACTGCTGCGCCAAAGGCTGCATTACGCCTGAAATTTATGAAAGAACCTACCGGGAGCTTTTAGACAGAACCGTTCCCTATGTGAAAGGCGTTACGCTGATGACGCCCTATTACATGGAACCGTTAAAAGAGGACATGATGCGAAAACGCATGGATGAATATGTGGCGGCAGTAAAACGCATAGCAAAGGATTATGGATTTATCTGCATTGATTTGCAGAGGGTGTTTGACGAATATTTAAAGGTGCGCCATTCCAGCTACCTCACCTGGGACCGGGTACACCCCAACGGCACAGGCGCCACGCTGATTGCAATGGAATTTTTAAAAGAAGTTGGGTTCGACTTTTCACGCCTCAGCCGCGCCCTTTCACAGTAACATAAAACCAGGCCGGAAAGCATTTGCTTTCCGGCCTGGTTTTATATCATCAAATTTTAACAAGTTTTGATATATATGGCGCTGCCGTCATGTTCTGCGATACATTTCATACCGTTTTTCAGATAAAAATTTCTTGCTCTTCCGTTATCTTTGTTGACAGATAATGTGTAGCTTTTTATTTTGTTTTCTATTAATTTTTTTTCAAAATTTTGAAGCAATGCTTCTGACACGCCGTATTCTTTTCCTCTATAATCATTTAAAATACAAATAGACAGCAAATCCGCTGTGTTTGCATGTTCCGCTGTCGTATGTTTATTTTTGGGTTTGAAAACAGTGGAGATTTTTTTTAAACACCGTGATATTGCTGCTCTATCTAATTTTAAGCACAGAAAGAAAAGTTTTTTTGCTAAAGCGGCTTTATTTTTTTGTTCAAAATGATTTTTGGCCTGACTACCGCTGTAATATCCCATACAAAAACCAATTATTTTATCATTTTTAAAATCCTTTGCAACCACAAATAAATTATCTTCTTTCAAAAACTGTTTGTAATAGTTTTCAAGCAGCGTTTCACCCAAAGAACTGAGAAAATAACTTTCAAAGCATTTTAAGTGAACCTGAACAATTTCGGGAATTTCGGCTTCACACGCATCTTTATATAGAAACATTTCTTTTTCCTTTCCGAATAATAAAATTAAAATATACCAATTTGGGATAATATTGATTATACCAAATTGGTATAATCATGTCAAGAGGATGTGTGTATGAGATTAAAAGAATTAAGAAAACAAAAAAATATAACGCAGCTAAAACTTGCAATGGATTTAAATATGAACCAAAATACCATCTCCCGTTATGAAAACGGCGAACGCGAGGCGGGCTATCGGGAATTGATTCTGATTGCCGATTATTTTCATGTTTCATTGGACTATCTCCTCGAAAGAAGTGATGATCCGACATTTTATTCTGAACAAACATAAATAAAACTGCGTTGCTCCCGGAATTTCCGGGAGCAACGCAGTTTCATTTTACGCCATCCATTTGCAAATTCCGTTACACAGCGCAGTTATTGGAACACACAACAAAAACCAAAGTACAAAAAACGGCAGACAAATCTGCCCGAAAAAGTTCAGTGGAATGTTTGAATAGTCCCACACGTTCCAGTTCAGCAAAACGTTTACCACCGTGCCGAACATCAGCTCCACACAGGTGATAATCAGTGCGCCGAAGAAGCATTTTGCGAAAAGCGGCATATTTTTTTCATCTTCACATAGTTTGTAATATATCGTGAAACAAGTTCCGCCTGCGAAAAGCATGGTCCAGTGCGTATATCCGCGCCACAAAATTTCTATGGCGCCATACCCAAAGGCGCCGATTAAAAACAGCGCGGCCAATCCGAATAGACGGACAGGCCCGCCGGCTAATTTTTCATTCATAAATTTAATCACCTCTGTTTAATATGCCCGAAATGAAAACGTTAATACATTGTTAAAAAATGAACTTATTGCTGGACGGAGCGCGAATTTTGTGATAAAATGAATACGATAAATTAGAATAAAATGAAAGTGATTGTGGACAAAATTTGATTTTTGTCATATTATGTAGAAAAATCGTGAGGAGGCATTAATTTTGCGTCTCAGCATAGGAATAGATATTGGATCGACAACAGTGAAGATTGCGGTAATGGAAGGCAGCCGCATTCTTTTTACGCATTATGAGCGTCATATGTCCCAGGTGCGGACAAAGACGCTGGAGATTTTAGAAAAAGTGAAAGCACTTGTAGGCGACGAAGAATTTACCGTGTCAATTTCGGGTTCTGCCGGTTTGGGGCTGGCAAACAGCGCAAATGTGAGCTTTGTGCAGGAAGTTTTTGCAACGGAAAAAGCCGTACGGCTCCTTTTGGGCGATGTTGACATTGTGGTGGAGTTGGGCGGAGAAGACGCCAAGATTTTGTTTTTAACGGGCGGCGTGGAAGAACGTATGAACGGCACCTGTGCCGGCGGAACCGGCTCGTTTATCGACCAGATGGCGGTGCTTTTAAACTTGTCCCCCGACGAAATGGACAAACAGGGGCTTGCGGCGGAAAGGCTTTATCCCATAGCGTCGCGGTGCGGCGTGTTTGCCAAGTCTGACATTCAGCCGCTGTTAAACCAAAACGCGGATAAGCGGGACATTTCCGCAAGCATTTTCCATGCGGTGGTGGAGCAGACCATAACCGGCCTTGCAAGAGGGCGGCAGCTAACGGGCAAAATCGCCTTTTTGGGCGGCCCGATCCACTTTTTTGACTGTTTAAAAAAGCAGTTTAAAGAAACGCTGGCACTTTCGGATGAGAATGCAGTGTTCCCGGAATATGACCTGTTTTTTGTTGCCGCAGGCGCAGCGATATATGCAAAGGAAAGCGGCACAGCCTTAACTTATAACAGTTTAGCGGAGCGCCTGAAAAATGCCGCTGCCGACACGGGGCACAACACCTATATGCGTCCCCTGTTTGAAACGGAGGAGGAATATCAGGCGTTTTCTGCGCGGCACCAAAAGGCCGCGGTGGAGTTCGCTGACTTATCGGAATATAAAGGGGACGCCTACCTCGGCATCGACTGCGGTTCCACCACGGTGAAACTGGTGCTGACAGACAGCGATAACCGCATTTTATACAGCTACTACAGCTCAAACAAGGGAAACCCGTTAGAAGCTGTGAAAAAGTGTCTGCTTGAAATTTACAGCCTGTGCGAAGACAGGGTAACCATTCGCGGCTCTGCCGCCACAGGCTACGGCGAAAGCTTAATGGTAAATGCGTTTGGCGTGGATTTTGGCCTGGTTGAAACCATGGCTCATTTTAAAGCTACGTCTTTTTTCCGGCCGGATGTGGATTTTATCATCGACATCGGCGGGCAGGACATTAAATGCTTTAAAATTAAAAACGGCGCAATTGACAACATTATGCTAAACGAAGCGTGCTCATCGGGCTGCGGCTCGTTTATTGAAACCTTTGCAAAATCCATGGGATATGACGCCGAAGAGTTCGCAAAGCTGGGCATTTTTGCAAAGCACCCGGTAGATTTAGGCTCCCGGTGTACGGTGTTTATGAATTCGTCGGTGAAGCAGTCGCAAAAAGACGGCGCTTCTATTCACGACATTTCGGCAGGGCTTTCCGTCAGCGTGGTGAAAAACGCCCTTTATAAGGTCATTCGTGCAAAAAGCGCTGACGATTTAGGAAACCAAATTGTGGTGCAGGGCGGCACGTTTTATAACGATGCGGTTTTGCGCTCCTTTGAACGTGAAATTGGAAAAGAGGTTACCCGGCCCACCATTGCCGGTCTTATGGGCGCGTTCGGCGCAGCTCTGTATGCAAAAGAGCAGGGGAAGGCGCAATCTTCCATCAGCCCGAAAGAAGAGCTTGAAAATTTTGTGAACACCACGAAGGAAGCAGTTTGCGGCGGATGCACCAATAAGTGCAGGCTCACAGTGAACACGTTTTCCGGCGGGCGCAAATTTATTTCCGGCAACCGGTGTGAAACACCGTTGAAGACCGCCGCACAGAAGGATTTGCCCAATGCCTATCAGTATAAACGGAGCCTTTTCGATGAGGAAAAAGCGAAGATAAAACCCGGAACACGGGGGAAAATCGGCATGCCCTATGCACTGAATATCATGGAGCTTTATCCCTTTTGGACGGCATTTTTTGCTGAGCTTGGAATTGAGGTTGTCTTTTCTGAGCCGACCACCAGAAAGACCTATGAGCTGGGACGGGACACCATTCCGTCCGACACGGTGTGCTATCCGGCAAAATTGGTGCACGGGGCAATTAGCGAGTTAATTCATCGCGGAATTGACACCATTTTTTACCCCTGCATGTCGTATAACTTAGATGAAGAGAAAGGGGATAACCACTTTAACTGCCCTGTGGTGGCATATTATCCAGAATTGATTGCCGCCAACATGCCGGCTGTGAAATCTGTTCGGTTTTTATACCCCTATTTGGGGATTGATCACCCGGATACGTTTCCAAAACAAATGATGAAGTGCCTTGCAGAAGTTTATCCCGACATAAAACGCGCCGAGGTAAAACGGGCGGCGAAGAAGGCCTATGCGGCGATTGGCGCTTACCGCGAAAAGGTTCGGGAATTCGGCAGAAGGGGAATTGCATATGCCGAGGAGCACGATTTGCCAATTATTGTGCTTGCGGGCAGGCCCTATCACATTGACCCGGAGATTAACCATGGCATTGACCGGCTGGTTTCTTCCCTGGGGGTGGTGGTTTTGTCTGACGACAGCGTGTGCGATTTTGTTTCCCCGCCAAAAGTGTCGGTTTTAAACCAGTGGACGTATCACTCGCGGCTTTACAGCGCGGCGAAATTCTGTGCACAGTCGGAGCGTGCAAATTTCGTGCAGCTGGTTTCGTTCGGCTGCGGCATTGACGCGGTTACAACCGACGAGTGCCGAAGCATTTTAGAGCGGGAGGATAAGCTTTATACACAAATTAAGATAGATGAAATTAATAATTCCGGCGCGGTGAAAATTCGGCTGAGAAGCCTTTTGTGCGCCATTGAACAAAAAACGGAGGTGAAGCCGAAATGAAGCACGAAAAAACAGTTCAAACCGGTGCGCCGGTGTTCACCGAGGAAATGAAGCATACCCATACCATTTTAATTCCAGATATGCTGCCGCTTCATTTCTCCTTTATCGAACAGATTTTAAGGCAGGACGGATATAAAACCCATATCTTGAAAAATGAAGGGCCTGCGGTGGTTGAGGCAGGCTTAAAATATGTGCACAACGACATGTGCTATCCGGCCATTATTGTAATTGGCCAGATGATGCAGGCCTTGGAAAGCGGGGATTTTGACCCGGAAAAAACCGCGTTGATGATAACCCAAACCGGCGGCGGGTGCCGGGCCTCGAACTATATTCATCTTTTGCGCAAAGCCCTTGACAAGGCGGGCTTTCACAAGGTTCCGGTTATCTCGCTGAACGTTTCCGGCCTTTCGCCTTCGCCAGGCTTTAAAATTACCGTTCCGTTCTTGCTGAAGGCCATGACGGCCGTGATTGTGGGCGACTTTTTAATGATGATTAAAAACCAGTGTGAGCCCTATGAAGTCCACAGCGGAGACACGGAAAAGGTGATTCAAAAATGGCAGGCGTTTTTTCTGAAAAAATGGGAAACGGGGAGCCTCACGACCTTTGGCTATTTAAAAAAGTATTTTCCGCAGATTTTAGACGATTTTGCGGCGGTGGAAAAGCGGGAAGAGCGCCGGCCCAGAGTAGGAATTGTGGGCGAAATTTATGTAAAATATTCCCCCATCGGAAACAACCACTTAGAGGACTTTTTGGTTTCGGAAGGAGCTGAGGTCGTTGTTCCGGGCCTTTTAGACTTTTGTCTTTATTGTGTTTATAACGGCGTGGTGGACCAAAAGCTTTACGGCGGAAAGGCTGTGAAAGCTAAAATCAGTAAGATTGCTTATCATTATCTGACCAAGCGGCAAAACAGCATGTATAAAATCGTGAAAGACCACGGCGTGTTCCGCGCGCCCCTGGGCTTTTCTGAAAAGAAGGACATTACAGAACAATATATTGGCCAGGGTGTGAAAATGGGCGAGGGGTGGCTGTTAACTTCTGAAATGGCGGAGCTGGTGACAGAAGGCGTGAAAAACATTGTGTGCACACAGCCCTTCGGATGTTTGCCAAACCACATTGTTGCAAAGGGGATGCAGAATAAAATTAAGGCCATTCACCCTGACGCGAACATTGTTGCGGTGGATTATGACCCCGGCGCCAGCCAGGTAAACCAGCAAAACCGAATTAAGCTCATGCTGGCAAACGCAAAAATGGACGATGTGGAACAAACGGAAGAAAAAGAAATTACAGTTCCGGCCACCGGCGGAATTTCGGCAGAGATGTAAAATAAAAAAACTCCGGACATTTTGTCCGGAGTTTTTTATTCGCTTTTTTTAAACAATTCCCTGTGCCATCATGGCTTCTGCAACTTTCATAAAGCCCGCGATGTTTGCGCCGGCAACAAAGTCACCTTTCTTGCCATACTTTTCAGCGGCGTCTCTGGTGTTTTTATAAATGTTCACCATAATGTCTTTCAGTTTTGCGTCAACTTCATCAAATGTCCAGCTATAGCGCATAGAGTTCTGGCTCATTTCCAGTGCAGATGTTGCAACGCCGCCGGCGTTTGCAGCTTTTGCAGGCCCAAAGAGCAGGCCGTTCGACTGGAACTGCGCAATCGCTTCCGGCGTGGAAGGCATGTTTGCGCCCTCTGCCACAGCGTAGCAGCCATTGGCAACCAGTTTTTTTGCCGATTCTTCATCAATTTCGTTCTGTGTTGCGCAGGGCAGTGCAATGTCGCACGGAATTCCCCAAATGCCGCTGCAGCCTTCATGATATTCCGCTTCCGGGTGATAGGTAAGGTATTCTTTAATTCTCTTTCTTTCTACTTCTTTAATCTGCTTTACAGCGTCTAAATCAATGCCGTTTTTGTCGTAAATATAGCCGTTAGAGTCGCTTAAAGCAACAACCTTTCCGCCCAGCTCTGTGGCTTTTTTCGTTGCGTAAATGGCAACGTTTCCGGAACCGGAAATAACCACCGTTGCGCCCTTAAAGGACTTGCCAGCGTCTTTTAACATCTCTTCCGTGAAGTAGCAAAGACCATATCCTGTTGCTTCTGTTCTGGCCAAAGAACCGCCGTATGTAAGGCCTTTTCCTGTCAGCACACCGGTATATTCGTTTCTGAGCCTTTTATACTGACCGTACATAAATCCGATTTCACGGCCGCCAACACCAATGTCACCTGCAGGAACATCGGTATCTGCGCCGATGTGTTTGGAAAGCTCTGTCATAAAGCTCTGGCAGAAATGCATTACCTCGTTGTCGCTCTTGCCCTTGGGGTCGAAATCCGATCCGCCCTTGCCGCCGCCGATGGGCAGACCTGTCAGTGAATTTTTAAATATTTGTTCAAATCCTAAGAATTTGATGATTCCAAGATATACGGAAGGATGAAATCTTAAACCGCCCTTATAAGGCCCAATAGCGCTGTTAAACTGAACTCTGAATCCGCGGTTAACCTGAACCTTGCCGGAATCGTCCACCCAGGGCACACGGAATGTGATCACCCGTTCGGGTTCAACAATTCGTTCAACAATTCCCTTTTCCGCAAATTCCGGATGCGCCTCAATAACGGGCTCTAACGATTCCAGAACCTCTTTTACAGCCTGCAAAAATTCAGGCTCGGCAGGGTTTCTTTTTGTCACTGTTTCCATAACGTCGTTTAAATACTTGCTTTTAAACATTTTTTTTACCTCCGCTTTCCGATTTAGATTTTTGGGATGTATATGAAAAAAGGCCGCGGTGAGAGTATCAATCTCAACGCAGCCTAAATTTGGAGCTGGAGATGGGACTTGAACCCACGACCTGCTGATTACGAATCAGCTGCGCTACCAACTGTGCCACTCCAGCTTATAAAGTATGTAGTTGTCCTCAAAAAAGAGTTTTGCCGAAATTTGAAAATTTATGAGAAAAATGCTACAATCCCTTATTTGGCACGAAATTTATTATACTATAAACAGCGCACGCTTGTCAATAAAAATTTGAAATTTTTTGGGATTTGCAAACGATTTTTAAATATTGCGCCGTGCCTGTTGACAGCGGCTGCATGTGGATTTATAATAGATTTAAAAAGGTTAAGGGGATGGAAAATGAAAATGCAGCGGACAAAACTTTCAGAACGGGAACTGCCCGACTACACAAAAGGCGAAGAAATTTTTAACATGGTGTCCCACATTGTGGGCGGCGCCCTTGGGTTGGCGGCGCTGGTGCTGTGCGTCGTTTTTTCGGCCCTGCACAAAAATGTTTATGGCGTGGTGGCAAGCGCGATTTACGGCGCAACAATGATTATTTTATACACCATGTCCAGCATTTATCACGGACTGAGGCCAAACCGAATGGCCAAAAAGGTGTTTCAGGTAATTGACCACTGCTCTATCTTTCTGCTCATTGCAGGCACCTATACGCCGCTGGCCCTGTGCTCATTCAGGGAATATTCCGCGCCTTTGGGCTGGTGGATTTTCGGCGTCATCTGGGGCAGCGCGGTGTTAGGAATTGTGCTGAACGCCATTGATATTAAAAAGTATAAAAGATTTTCCATGATTTGCTATCTTGCAATGGGGTGGTGCATTGTGTTTGCGGCAAAGGCCACCTATTTCACGCTGGGATTTGGCGGAACTGCCTTTTTAGTTGCCGGCGGCATTCTTTACACCATTGGCGCGGTGCTGTATGCCAAGGCGAAAAATCACCGGTATATGCACTCGGTTTTTCACCTGTTTGTTGTGTTTGGAAGCGTGCTCCACTTTTTTTGTATTTTGCTTTACGTCGTTTAAACGGGCGTTTTAATGAAATAAAAAAATCAGCGGCCTTTGATACAGGAAGGAGAATATTTCAATGAAATTTAATGATTTATATAACAAAATCATTCAAGGGGCGGAACGCTATGCCGACAACGCGTTTCAGAATCAGGTTACGGACAAAAGCAGGCCCGATTTCGGCGGATTGTTTTACAGCGAATATGGGGTTGCGCTGCCGGATCATTGTTCAACTGCGGAATTTATTCCGGTTATTGGATTTCTTTATTATGAGAAAACCTCAAAGTTTTATCACAGCAGCGATTTAAGACAGCGCCTGTTTGACGCACTGGATTATATGAAGCGGTGTACGCGTGAAGACGGCCTGATTGATTTGCGCTTTAACAATTATGACAGCCCTCCGGACACCGCGTTTGCCATAACACCCATCGGATATCTTGCTTATGCGGCCAAACAGATGGACGACACAGAGCTTTACACCGCGTTAATGGAGTTTCTGGTGCCGTCGGCTGTGGCTGTTGCAAAGGGAGGCTTTCACACCCCCAATCACAGATGGGTCATTTGTGCCGCACTGGCTTTGATCATGGCGTTAGAACCTGAAAAATGCGATTTTTCTGATGTTTTAGACAGCTACCTCAAAGAGGGAATTGACATCAATTCCGACGGTTTATTCACCGAAAGAAGTCTGGGTGTTTACGACCAGATATTGAGTAAAAAAATGCTGATTCTTTCTGAATGCTGTAAAAGCAAGCTTTATTCGGCTGAGGATTTTTTAAAGATTGTGGACGTTAATTTGAAGAACCGTCTTGATTTCACCGATTTTGACAACATCGTTGACACCGATATTTCGGGAAGACAGGATTATGGTAAGAAATATGAATTGGGAAATGCGGCTGCTTTTATCTATATGTCCATTGAACAACAAAACGGGGAATATGCCGCTGCCGCAGAGATAGCCGTTGACAGCATGCGCCCGGGAACGAATCAGGGTTATGGAGAGCTGTCTACCTGCCTGTATTTTTTCTTCAAACACCCGCACTGGCGCGAAGCGGAGCTGGAACCTGCGCCCATCAGAACCCATGTTGAGCGGTTTATGCAAGAGTCGCAGCTTTACCGTGTGAAAGAGGGGAAACTCAGCGCTACGGTAAAATGCGATAATCCGGCATTTTTAAAGCTGAATTATGGAGAGGTAAAAATGCCGAGGGTAAGCCTCGTGATGGATTATTTTAATGCAATTTATAAAGCGGCTTCCATAGAGAAAACAGACTTTGGCATTCGCGTGTATATGAAATCGGAGCATAACGTGAAGCAGCATCCGGCCTTTTGGATGCCGCTGGGCGAAACGGTTGCAATAAACGAGCTTTTGGGATTTCGTGACGTTGAAAGAAGAGAACTGAACAAGCGGCCTGAATTTGACGTTTGGATTGACATTTATAAGGCGGAAAACGGATTTGATTTGCACGTTAAGACGGACAAAGGATTAGACGGCGTTCAATTCTCCATGGATTTTTTCTTTGAGCCTGGCGGAAGCATTGAGACGGAGCACTGTTCCTTTCGTGCGTGCAAGGATGAGACAATGTTTTTGAAAAAAGACGACGCCATATATGTAAAAGGCAATGATTCCATTAAAATTTGCGGCGGTTTTTATGCCCATAAAATGATTACGCCCATGCACAGCGAAACCAATGGGTTGTTTCGAATTATGCTTACAGATTTTACCCCTGTTGACAGAGTGATTCAGTTAAGATGCGGCAAATTCAGCGGTGCGGACGGAAAATGCTATTCGGAAAAAATGATGAAAAAATAATTGTTTTGCATAAAAAAACGGGATATTGGCAGAAACGCCAATATCCCGTTTTTTTTATTTGTTTTTCTTTTCAATTGCCGCCGGCAAGGTGTTAATTTCTCTGAAAATTTTCGGGTCGAATTTAAATTTTCGGTCATAGGTCATCAGGCCGTTAATCTCCTGTTCCACGTCGTATAACTGGGTGTAGCAAAAGCCGATAAACAGCTCGTCGTCTAAGATAGCCGTTGTTAGGCCCCGGTAACGCGCAATGAACGCCTCGTCGTTTTCCGGCGCTTCGCCATAGCCCCAGCCCTCGTTTCCATTTTTTTGCCGTATGCCGCCATATTCGCTTAAAAACAGCGGCTCGCCCTTTGGCTTCTGCCGCCCAGCAAGGTTTGGGTTGCGTTCAACCTGGCACAGCAGAACACCGTTCTTTGCATCTTTATAATGTTCTTTCAATTTTTCCGGGTTCTGTTCATAGTCGTGCACATCGAAAATGTCTGTAATCACATGGAAGTTTCCGCTGGTGTCAATCACCGGGCGGGTTTTGTCAATGGCCTTTGTCACCTGATACACCGTGCGCAAAATGTCGTCGCACTGACGCCTTAAGTCGCTCCAGTCCCAGGTTTCGTTAAACGGGCACCAGCCAATGATAGACGGGTGGGAATAGTCGCGCTCTAAGCACGCTACCCACTCGGGCAGGAAGTGCATCAGCTGGCCTGGCTCGGTGATGTTCAGGCCCCAGTTTGCGTGCTCGCCCCAAACGAGGTAACCCAGTTTGTCCGCCCAGTATAAAAACCGGGGTTCAAAAATCTTTTCGTGCAGGCGGGCGCCGTTAAAGCCCAGCTCCATGGAGTATAAAATGTCGTTTTTTAAGGCCTCGTCGCTGGGGGCGGTATAAATTCCGTCGGGATAAAAGCCCTGGTCTAACACCCATCTGCCGAACAACGCGGTTCCGTTCAGGCAAAAGGCCTTGTCTTTGAGCGACACCTCGCGCAGGCCAAAATATCCTTTTATGCTGTCGCAGACAACGCCGTCTTTTATCAGCTCGATTTCTGTGTCATATAAATTTCCCTTGCCGGCCTCCCACAAATGCTTTTGAGACAGCGCAACGGTGACGCAGGCTTCGTTTGTGTGAATCACTGTTTCGGCCTCCCCCGTGGGCGCTCCTTCAAAAAAAGTGCGCACCCGCAGCTTGCAGCCCAGCGCTTCGTTTGTCACATACACCTGGGTGAGCACGGAGCAGTCGTGAATATTGGAAGTATATTTCACGTTTTGAATGTGGGCGGCGTCTACCGCCTCCATCCAAACCGTCTGCCAAATTCCGGTTGTTCTGGTGTAGCAGCAGCCATAGGAATTCAGCTTGCTGCTCTGCTTTCCGCAGGGCTGGTTGCCGGACCTTGTGTCGTCTTCAGCGCACAGCGTAATTACGTTTCCGCTTTCTTTTAAGAATTTTGTAATGTTGGCTGAAAAACAAGTGTAACCGCCCTTGTGGGTGCAAACCTGTTGGCCGTTTATGTAAACGGTGGCGTGGTAATCTACGGCGCCGAAATGCAGAATGATTTCTTTTCCTGCCCACTCTTTGGGAATTTCCAGTTCGCGGCGGTACCACACACAGTTCATAAAATCTTTGTTTTCAATGCCGGAAAGCTTGCTTTCCGGACAAAACGGCACGGTTATGGTTTGGTTTAAGCTGCTGCGCAGGTAAAATTCTTTTTCTTTTCCCACCATTGCGTTGTCGATTTCAAACCCCCATTGGCCGTTTAAGTTTCTCCAGTCTTTACGGACCAGCTGCGGCCGGGGATATTCCTTTCTGGGTAGTTCCATTTTAAAAACACGCTCCTTTTCAAATTATAGGTTTATTGTATGAAACCGGTGTGAAAAAGTAAATACAATTTTCTATTTTAAAATTGACTTTTTCTACAATTTGCGGTACGATTAATGAGAGGTGAACGGTGATGAAGATTACACAAATCAAAACGCTTTGGCCGGAAAACGAAGATTTTCGGCTGGAGCGGCTCGACACAGGCGAGCAATATATTTTTATTCACATGTTAACCACGGCCGCTCTTTCGTCGGACAACGGCATTTCTGTTTGCCCGGCGGGAAGCTGCATTTGCTACGAGCCGCATTCCTATCAGTTTCTTGCGGCTCATGGAAAGCAGGGACTGGTGCATGACTGGGCACACATTACAGGGAATTTTCATAAAATTGCATTGCAATATGGATTTCAATTCAATAAAATTTATCAGATGAGTGAAGGCAGTTTTATCACGGAAATCATGCAGGCCGCCGAGCTTGAGGTGCTCCACAGCCGGCCGCACGCCGAGGATATATGCACCATGAAAATGACGGAGCTTGTGATTAAAATGATGCGGGAAATAGAAAATGAAAAGGCGGAAATCATCATGCCGGAAATGCGCAGCGCCATGTTGGAGGTTCGGGCAAAAATCCATATGGATTACAGCCGCGGCTGGAAGGTGGACGAAATGGCAAAGCTTGCGCATATGTCGCCCTCAAGGTTTTACAGCCTGTATAAAGCCGTGTTCGGCGTAACGCCGAAGGCAGATTTGCAGGTAATCCGCCTGGAGCACGCAAAGGTTCTGCTTGCAGAGGGCAGGCGTTCTGTCAGGGAAATTGCGGAACTGGTGGGGTATGAAAACGAATATTATTTTATCCGCGCCTTTAAAAGCTTAACGGGAAAAACGCCGGGGAAATATACACGGATATAACTTAGGCAAGGAAATGTCCCCCGCATCGTCGCAACACGCCTTTTTGCTCGGTTTGCCGTCTGCAAACCAGCGCTTTTACCGGCGGTTGCTCCTCTTTCCCAAAAACGCTTGCATTTTTGGGAGCCCTGAGAGCGGCGGCGGGTTCCGATTTCAACCTTCAGCAGGAGTACAATCTCCTGCTGAAGGTGTGCGGCAAAAGCCGCACCTTGCCTCGTTGAATGACGGGGCAAGCCCCTTATTGAAAAAAATTGGAGGCGGGAAATATCCCGCCTCCGAATGATTTCGTTATGTATCGTATCCCTATTCTTTCAGCCATCCATATTTTGTAAACACTCTTACACAATCGAATATCGCCTGCATATATGTGGCGGTGTGTTCGGGATAGTATGTTTCCTGTTCCAATTGAAAGTATTCGCGCACCAATTTCCAGTGACGGGAGGTTGGTTTTGCATTTTTATTTTCAAACAGGGCTTCCAATTCCTCGTGAATTTCAGACATTCGGTATGATTTTTTTTGGTATTCGGGGTCGTGATTGAAAGAACGTGCGTGGGCGGCGCTGATTGTTTCTTCCAATAAGGTTTCAAAATTGGTTTCAAAGGTGTCAAACATAATTATTTTCCTTTCTTTAAAATTTTCCACAACCCCTTGAAAATTGAGCGCACATCGTGTATAATATTAATGTCGCATCTATCATTTCAGATGGTTGTGGGCGGAGAGAAGTGGCTTGTCTTTTTGGGTGGAGCCGCTTCTCTTTCTTATTTTTCGAGATCGTCGTAAATTCGTTTAATTCCTTTCCTAACAACATCGGAACGTGTGGTATTCAAAACTTCTGTGCATTTATTAAGCTGTGCCTTCGTTTCGTCACTTACCAACACAAAAATGCGGTCTTTTAAAGGATTATCTGATTTCGGACGTCCCATCTTTTTCTGCGCCATATCATCACCTCACTTTTTAAGCGCATCTTAATTATATTTGATGCACGCATGAAAAGTCAAGCTTTATTTGAAAAATTTTTTATGAAACAAAAAAGAGTTGATAAGCGTTTTCTGTAACCTTTTTTATTTTTTGTCACGTATAAAAATGTTTTGCTTTTTTGGGTATTTTTTGATATACTATACATGGATAAGAATATTCATCAGAAATGTGGTGATCGTTATGGCACAGACCTTTACAATAGATGAAATAAGAAATATTACCGTTCCTGTTGCAAAGCAGTATGGCGTAGAAAAGGTTGCTTTGTTTGGCTCCTATGCGAAAGGAAAACAAAAAGAAACCAGCGATATTGATTTAATTATAAAAAAAGGAAATTTAAAAGGCTATTTTGCACTCTGCGGTTTTGTCAATGCCTTAGAGGAACGGTTTGGAACTCATGTTGACGTTCTCACCTATAACGCATTGAAACATTCCATGATCAAAGATTGTGTCAAGGACGAGGTAGTTTTATATGAACGATAGAGATATGATTGTTTTGAAAAAGATGGTGCAGTATGCAGATGAAATTGCGTTGACTGTAGAAAAATTGAATTTGGATTTCATAAAGTTTGAAACGGACTTTATTGCGAAAAACGCGATTTCAATGTGTATTCTGCAAATTGGGGAACTGGTTGGAAAACTAAGCGATGATTTTAAAGCGCAGTATCACAAAATGCCATGGCGGGATATTAAATCCATGCGGAACATTGCTGCGCACAACTATGGCGAACTGGACGCTGAGGTGCTGTGGGAAACCGTTTCAAATGACATTTCGGAACTCAAAATATACTGTGAAGCTATTATTGCCGGCAAGGAATAAGCGCCTTGCCTTGCGGGAAGAGCCGCTTCTCATTCTTACTTTTTTGAGATTGTCGTAAATTCGTTTCATTCCTTTCCTGACAATGTGGGAACGTGCTTAATTCGCGCATAAAACGTCAAGCTTTATTTGAAAAATTTTTTATGAAACAAAAAAGAGTTGATAAACATGCATTTATCAACTCTTTTGAAATTTTTTTCTTTAACCTTTTTTAAACATGGTGCCGATACCGGTGTCGGTGAAAATTTCTAAAATTATGGAGTGAAGCACGCGGCCGTCGATAATGTGCACGCGGTTTACCCCCTCTAAAACAGCCTTCACGCAGGCGCGGACCTTTGGAATCATGCCGCCGTTTATGGTGCCGACATGAATCAGCTCCTCTGCGCTGCTGGTGGTAATTTCAAAAATAATGTCGCCTTTGGCGTCTTTCACGCCTTCAACGTCGGTTAAGAACATCAGCTTTTCTGCGCCCATGGCAGTTGCAACCGCGCTGGCGACTGTGTCGGCGTTGATATTATAGCTCTGGCCGCTGTCGTCCGTGCCAATGGGTGCAATTACGGGAATATATTCGTCTTCGCACAGGGATTTGAGAATTTCCGCATTTACCTTTTTAATTTTACCCACAAAGCCAACGTCGATTTTGTTTCCCTCGGAGTCCTCCGTCAAAGGCTCGCACTCGATGATTTTTCCGTCAATTCCACACAGGCCAATGGCCTTGCCGCCGTTTCGGTTGACGTTTGAAACCACCTCTTTGTTGGTTTTGCCCACCAAAACCATTTGGGCGATGCGCATGGTTTCTGCGTCTGTCACCCTCAGGCCGCTGACAAATTTGCTTTCAATGTGGTAGGTTTTTAAGGACTCTGAAATGTCCGGCCCGCCGCCGTGGACAATTACCGGGTTCATGCCCACATATTTTAAAAGGGTAATGTCCTCCATGACGGAACGCTTTAAATCTTCGTTAATCATGGCGTTGCCGCCATATTTAATCACAATGGTTTTGCTGTAAAGCTTTTGGATATAAGGAAGCGCCTCGGTTAAAATGCCGGCACGCTCAATCCGCTCGTCGATTGTGTTCATGCTTGTTTCCTTTCTGCCCGCAGGGCGTATATTACAGGTAATAGCCTGCGCCACACAGGCCTTCGTCTTCCGGCAGGCCAAACATCAGATTCATGTTCTGAACGGCCTGGCCCGCCGCGCCTTTGATTAAATTGTCAATGTTGGAAATGACAATTACCCGGCCCAGCCGCTCGTCAACCGTCAAGCCAATGTCCACAAAGTTCGAGCCGGTTACGTGGTTGTTTTCCGGCAGGGCGTTGTCGTAAATGCGCACAAATTTTTCATTCTGATAAAAATCGTGATACATTTTGAGCAGTTCTTCTTTTGTGTAAGGCTTTTTCAAGTTTGCATATTCCGTGGCGAAAATTCCCCGTTTCATAGGAACCAGATGGGGCGTGAAGGACAGGGTAATTTCCTCTCCGGCAATCAGCGAAAGCTCCTGCTCAATTTCCGAGGTGTGGCGGTGGGTTGCCACCTTATAGGCTTTCATGGTTTCGGTGCACTCGCAGAAGTGATAGGCCTGCCCTAAGCCGCGGCCCGCACCGGACACGCCGGATTTTGCATCAATGATAATGTTTTTTGTTTCAATGGCATTGTTTTTTAACAGCGGCGCCAATCCTAAAATGGAACAGGTGGTGTAACAGCCGGGATTGCCCACAAGCCGCGCCTTTTTAATTTCTTCCCGGTGCAGCTCGCACAGGCCGTAAACCGAAACCTTTAACAGCTCCGGACAGGAGTGCTTTACCTGATACCATTTTTCATAGGTTTCAATGTCGTTATAGCGAAAATCGCCCGAAAGGTCAATTACCTTAAGGCCTTTTTCATAGAGTGCGGAAATTACCTCGTTGGAAACGCCGTGGGGAAGGGCGGTGAACACCACGTCGCATTTTTGTGCCGCGGTTTCTGCGTCAGCTTCCTCTAAAACAACGTCGCACACGCCCCGCAGGGACGGATAAACCTCCGACATTTTCTGCCCGGCATATGTTTTTGAAGCCAGCATTGCAATTTCTGTATCTTTATGGGAAGCAAGCAGTCTGACAAGCTCTGCGCCTGCGTAACCTGTTGCACCCAAAACACCTGCTCGAATCATAAAATAACTTCCTTCCATTTGAAATATGTATTATTATACATCTATTTGTATAAAAATGCAATACCATATTTATCTAAATTTGCTGTTTAATCCATGGTAAATTTGTCTATAATGTGTAATATACCAAAGAAACAGGAGCGGAAAACAATGAAACGAAAGACGATTTCAAAACTATTTTTTGCAGTATTTTTAGTTGCCGTGGTGTTTATGGGAATTTGCGAGGCAATTTCGGTGGACATTTCCAGCGGAATTGTTCGTCTGCATGTGATTGCCAACAGCGACAGCGAGAAAGACCAAACGGTGAAGCTTGCCGTGCGGGACGCTTTATTGAGCCTGTCGGAGGAGCTTTCAGGAAACTCGGAACTGAGCTTAGCTTTTGCAGATGAGCACAAGGCCGAGCTTACCGCTGCGGCAAACGCAGTGCTGTTAGAACACGGCTGCAATTATTCCTGCGAAGTGGTAACCGGAAACTTTCATTTTCCCACGAAATCTTATGAAAACATCACCCTGCCGGAGGGAGATTACGACGCTGTCCGTGTGGTTTTGGGCACGGGCAGCGGGCAGAACTGGTGGTGTGTGATGTATCCGCCCCTGTGTTTCACCGACAGCGCAAAAGGCGCCGTTTCAGACGAGAACAAAGAAAAACTGTCGGAGCTGATGGGCAGCGCAGAATATCAAATGATTTCAGACGAAAACATTCAAGTAAAGCCGGCGTTTAAGGCGGTGGAAATTTGGCAGAGCTTGAAAGAAAAAGCCAGCCAAACGCTGGACCTTTCAAACAAAAGAATATTCTGCTTTGATTGAGCAAAAATATTGTTGACTTTTGAAAAATAAAGTGTTAAAATAAAGTTTAAGTGAATAAAGCTTCAATAAAAGTGATGACCGGAAACAAGTAGAACGTGTTTAGAACCTTAAGAGAGCTGTCGGTTGGTGCAAGACAGTGGGGAAGGCATGTTTGAATACATTCTGCGAGCTCCGCACCCAACGGCGTTTTGCCCAGTAGGCTGCGGCGGGCGTGCCCGTTACAGCACTTTGGCATAAGCGTTTTTTTTGCCGTGCCGAAAGGGGTCTGTTGTAAAAGCAGGCAATTGAGGTGGTACCGCGGGAATTTTTCTCGTCCTCAGGTTTATCCTGAGGACGGGTTTTTTATTTTAAAAGCACTTCCCGGGATGAAGGCCCTTTCTTTCGCAGTCCCGTGGCGCGTAAGGGCAGAAACTATAACGGGGAGAAAGGAACGTAACATGATTATTACAAAGGTGCTGGAGAGAAATGCACAACTGTATCCGGACGATGTGAGTCTGGTTGAAATTAACCCCACGGAGTGGGAAAATCACAAGCCTGTTACATGGCGGGAATATGAGCTGATTGAAGCAGCCCCCAGCGGCGGCTACCGCCGGGAGATGACCTGGAAAGAGTTTGACGAGAAAGCCAACCGGTTTGCCAACCTTTTGCTGACAAGGGGCGTAAAAAAGGGCGACAAGGTGGCAATTTTGTTGATGAACTGCTTAGAGTGGCTTCCGATTTATTTTGGTATTTTAAAAATGGGGGCGCTGGCCGTGCCCATGAATTACCGCTACACGGCGGACGAAATAAAATATTGTTTGGAGCTTTCTGATGCAAGCGTTTTGGTGTTCGGCCCCGAATTTATTGGCCGTGTGGAAACCATTTTTCCCAAGCTTAAGGGTGTGGACTCGCTTTTTTACGTAGGGGAAAATGTGCCCACCTTTGCAGACAGCTACGACCGGCTGGTGACCTATTGCTGCGAGCGGGCGCCGGAAATTGAGATAAAAGAAGACGACTATGCGGCCATTTATTTTTCTTCCGGCACCACAGGGTTTCCGAAGGCCATTCTTCATTCCCACGCCGCGGTGATGTCCGCGTGCGAAACAGAACAGAACCACCACTCCCAAACCAGGGACGACGTGTTTTTGTGTATCCCGCCGCTTTACCACACAGGTGCAAAAATGCACTGGTTCGGAAGCCTGCTTTCCGGCAGCCGGGCGGTTTTGCTGCGGGGCGTGAAACCGGAATGGATTATGAAAGCCGTGTCGGACGAGGCGGCCACCATTGTGTGGCTGTTGGTGCCGTGGGTGCAGGACATTTTAGACGCCATTGACCGCGACGACATTGACTTGTCGGAATACCGTCTTTCCCAGTGGAGGCTGATGCACATCGGCGCACAGCCCGTGCCGCCAAGCCTGGTGCAGCGGTGGAAAGAAAAGTTTCCCAATCATCAGTATGACACCAACTATGGTTTGAGCGAGTCTTTAGGGCCGGGGTGCGTGCATTTGGGTGTGGAAAACATACATAAGGTGGGCGCCATTGGCAAGCCCGGCTACAAATGGGAGGCCAAAATTGTAGACGATGCCGGCCGGCCAGTTGCAAACGGCGAGATTGGCGAGCTTGCGGTGAAAGGCCCCGGCGTGATGCTGTGTTATTATAAAAATGAAAAAGCCACCAACGAATCGCTGAAAGACGGCTGGCTGATGACGGGGGACATGGCCCGGTGCGACGAAGACGGGTTTATTTATCTGGTAGACCGTAAGAAGGACGTTATCATAACGGGCGGCGAAAACATTTATCCCGTGCAGATTGAGGACTTTTTAAGAAAACATCAGGCGATTAAAGACGCGGCGGTGATTGGCCTGCCCGACAAGCGCCTGGGTGAAATTGCGGCGGCCATTATTGAACTGAAACCGGGTATGACCTGCACGGAGGACGAAATCAACGAGTTCTGCATGGATTTGCCCCGGTATAAGCGCCCCAGAAAAATTATTTTTGACGACATTCCCAGAAATCCCACCGGAAAAATTGAAAAGCCGGTGCTCCGCGACCGGTTTTGCGGCGAACGGCTGGTGGAGGCGCAAATCGAAAGCTGACAGGGAGGTACAAAAAGGTCGCAATAACGCTATTTTGTGTAATATGATTGAAATATTACGTTAACAATACTATATTTAGACGTTGAAAAAAGAGCAGAAAAAAGAATATCGAAAAAAACGGAAAAAAGGCATAGCATTGGGAAAAATAGACATTTCCCTGCTATGCCCTTTTATTTGTATGATAAATTTATTACACACAATATCTTGTATATTAAATTTAGATTTCAAAAAAATTAAAAAAATTGAAAAAAGTACTTGCAATATCAGCCCAAATGGTTTAAAATGAAATAAAAGTGGTTTAATGTGGTGGAAAAAGGTTGAAAGGAGGTCGGAAACATGTTTATTGGAGAATACAGCCATGTGTTGGACGCAAAGGGCAGAATGTTTATGCCTGCAAAGTTCCGCGACGAGCTGGGCGAGAAGTTTATCGTTACCATCGGACTTGACCGATGCCTCTTTGTATTTCCGACCGAAACCTTTCAGATATATAAGGAAAAGCTTGACGCAATTTCCTTAGCCAACAGGGACGCACGCAACTTTACCCGATTTTTCTTTGCCGGGGCCGGCGAGTGCGAGCTTGACAAACAGGGAAGAATTATGCTGCCGCAAAAACTGAGAACCTATGCAAGGCTGGAAAAAGATGTTACCGTTGTGGGGGTTTCCGGCCGTATTGAGCTTTGGAACACGGAAGACTGGGAAAAGGAACACAGCATTGAAAACTTTAGCCCGGACGAATTTTCTGAAAAAATGGAACTTTTGGGATTTTAAATTAAGGAGGCAAACATGGAGTTTCATCACATATCTGTCCTTCTTAACGAGGCTGTGTCGGGCCTTTCCATTCACCCTGACGGGGTTTATGTGGACGGGACGATGGGCGGCGGCGGCCACAGCCGGGAAATTTTAAAACAGCTGACAACGGGAAAACTCATCGGCTTTGACAGAGACAGCGAAGCAATTGCAGTTTGTAAAAACAGACTGTCGGAATTTTCAGACCATATCACTTTTGTAAACAGGAATTTTAACGACATCTTACAGGTTTTAGCAGAGCTTGGAATGGAAAAAATAGACGGCGCGGTTCTGGATTTGGGCGTTTCGTCCTATCAGTTAGACTGCGCAGAACGCGGATTTTCTTACAATCACGACGCGCCCCTTGACATGAGGATGGACAAAACCAGTTCGTTTTCTGCGTTTCATGTGGTGAACGAGTATGACAGGGATAAGCTGGCGGATGTAATTTTTACATATGGCGAGGAACGCTGGGCAAAACGGATTGCAGAATTTATTGTGCAGGAGCGCGAAAATGCGCCGGTTGAAACCACCGGGCAGCTTGTGAGCATTATTAAAAAAGCGGTGCCAAAGGGGGCCCGATCAGACGGGCCGCACCCGGCAAAACGCACCTTTCAGGCAATTCGGATTGAGGTAAACGGCGAACTTTCCGGACTGAAACAGGCGCTTTTTGATTTTATTTCCTGCTTGAAGCCGGGCGGAAGACTTTGCGTAATTACCTTCCATTCGCTGGAAGACAGAATTGTGAAAACAGTTTTTGCCCAGGCGGCTAAGGGCTGCGTTTGCCCGCCGGATTTGCCGGTTTGCATTTGCGGCAAAAAGCCCGAGGGAAAAGTGATTACGAGAAAGCCAGTGGCTCCGGGCGAAGCGGAGCTTTCGGAAAATCCGCGGGCCAGAAGCGCGCATCTTCGCATATTTGAAAGGTTATAACAAGATTTTCGGGAGGGAGACCTGGCATATGAGAAACAACAATTTGGCATATCATGCAGACGACAGGTACCGCAAGATTTACGACAACCGGGAAATCAGAAAAATTACAAATATACGTTCAACAGGTGGAGTCATGATTAAAACAGGCAGCGGACAAAAAAGAAAAGTGAATACTGCCGCGGGCAGAAACCGCCGCCCAAAATCGCGGATTAACCGCGGGACGGTGATTTCTGTGATTGTGCTTGCGTCGATGGCTTTTTTGGTGCTGTTCCGCGGATTGATGATTACGTCGGGATATGAACAGCTTGAGAAAAAAAATACCATGCTATCTGAAACCATTGCAGAAAACCAGAAACTGCAGTTTAAAATTGACCAAACCCTGGATTTAAAAAATATTGAAAAAATTGCGCAAAATACGTTCAATATGGGACAGCCCTCAAAATCTCAGACCATTTACATCAACCTGGAACAGTCAAACGAGGTGAAAAAGGTGCGGAGCGGCAATTCCATTATCGACGCTGTGAAGAATTTTTTTAGCGGCATTGTGGAATATTTCGCATGAAGCGATACATAACATGATAAAGAATTTATTGTTAGTGTGAGAGAGGTGTCTTTCACACTAACTTTTGTAAAAGCAGAAATCAAATTTAAGTCAACCTCGCCGAAGGGAGTGGATAGATATGGCGATTACCGGGCCAAAAACAAGCTTGCGGAAACGAATGTTTTACGTTCTGTTGTTTTTTACAACACTTCTCATTATGCTTGTGCTTTATATATTAAAACTGAACATTGTAGACGGAGAAAAACTAAGAACCGGCGCAATTGAGCAGCAAACCAGAGACTATCAGGTGTCGTCTGCCAGGGGCACAATTTACGACAGAAACGGCAAAACGCTGGCGGTCAGCTCCTCGGCGGAAACCATTACGGTGAACCCGAAGGAGATTGCGGCGGCAGGATATGACGTTGACGGACTTGCCAACAAGTTTGCAGAAATTTTAGAGCTTAATGCAGAAGATGTAAAACCGAAACTGACCAAAAACGCCCAGGACGTTGAGATTAAACGGAAAGTGGAAACAGAGGTAGCCGACAAAATTCGTGAACTCAATTTAAAAGGCGTATATTTTAAAGAGGATACCAAACGATATTACCCTTACGGCACATTTGCCTCCCACGTTATCGGCTTTACCGGCCGAGACAACCAGGGTTTGGGCGGCATTGAAATGGTGTATGACGACGAACTATCCGGCGTGCCGGGCAGAGTGGTTACGCTGAAAAACGCCCACGGAACAGATATGCCGTTTCAGGAAGAGCGGCACATCGATTCTGAAAACGGCTTAAACGTGGTTTTGACCATTGACGAGGCCATTCAGCATTTTGCGGAAAAGCATTTGGAAAACGTGTATAACGAAACGGAGGCGGCAGAGGGCGCCGCCTGCATCGTGATGGACGTGAAAACCGGCGAGGTTTTGGCCATGGCCGCCCTGCCGAATTTTGACTTGAACAGCCCCAACGAATTAATTGACAAAGTTACCCTGAACAGACTTAAAAAACTTGGTTCCGGGGAAGAATATGAAAAGGCGCTTACCAACGCGAAAAATAAAATGTGGCGGAATAAAGCGGTTGTGGACTCTTATGAGCCCGGTTCGTGTTTTAAAATTATGACCATGTCTATGGCGCTGGAGGAAGGCGTTGTCACGCCGGAGGACCATTTTTTCTGTCCCGGATATAAAATTGTTGAAGACAGAAGAATTAGCTGCGCCGAAAAGAGCGGCCACGGCGCGGAAACTTTTAAAGACGGCGTAAAAAACTCCTGCAACCCGGTGTTTATTGAAGTTGGACAGCGCGTTGGAATTGACAAGTTTAAGCAGTATTACAAAGCCTTTGGCTTTAACGATAAAACCGGATTCGACCTGCCCGGCGAGGCAAACGGCGTGTTCTACACTGACGAACAGTTTAAAACCGTTGAGCTTGCCACAGCGTCGTTCGGCCAGGGGCCGAAAGTTACGCCGCTGCAGCTGATTTCAGCTGTCAGCGCAGTTGCAAACGGCGGAAACCTGATGAAACCCCATGTGGTGAAAGAACTGACAAACGACGAAGGCACGGTTGTGAAAAAAATTGAGCCTACGCTGGTGCGCCAGATTGTGTCGGAGGAAACATCAAAAACCGTTCGCGAGCTTTTGGAAAACGCGGTTAACGTTGGTTCCGGACAAAATGCCTACATTAAGGGCTACCGGGTGGCGGGAAAAACCGGTACGTCGGAGAAAATTCCCAGAGGGCAGGGCAAATATGTTGCATCGTTTTTAGGATTTGCGCCGGCAAACGACCCGAAAGTAGCCTGCCTGGTAGTTGTTGACGAACCCTCGCTGGGTTCTTACTACGGCGGCGCTGTTGCGGCCCCCGTTGTTGGTAAAATTTTGGAGGATACATTAAAATACTTAGGCGTTGAGCCGCAATATACAACAGAAGAAAAAACAACCATTGACATATCTGTTCCGGACGTGACAGGGCTTGAGGTGTCTGTGGCGAAGAAAAAGCTGGAAGACATGGGATTAAAACATACGGTTATCGGCAGCGGGGAAAAGGTTTTGAGCCAAATGCCGTCCTCCGGGGCAACCGTAAGCTCCGGCTCTGTGATTGTGCTTTACACAGAAAGCTCTGCGGGTGATGAAAAGGTTGCGGTGCCTGATGTGAAAAACAAGTCGTTGGCCAGCGTAAAGTCCATTCTTTCGTCAAAAGGGCTAAATTTGAGCATTGTTGGAGCAGGGGCCACAGGCTCCGATTCCGACCGCACCGTGGCGGAAAAGCAAACGCCTGAGGCTGGAACAGAGGTTGAACGCGGAAGTGTCGTTCAGGTAGAATTCAGATTCTTAGATGTTGAAGGCACAAATTGATTGAAGTTATTGACGCGTTCCGAAAGGAGTTTACACCATGAAACTATCGTCATTGTTGAAAGACGCCGCGGTTTCTAAAATTGTCGGCGACACAGACCGTGATATGAAAGGCATTTGTTACGATTCCAGAAAAGTGAAGCCGGGTTATGTGTTTGTCTGCATTGTAGGTTTTGAAACAGATGGGCACAAATACATCGCCGGGGCAATTTCTGCCGGCGCGTCTGCCATTGTCGTGCAGGAGGGGGCAAAGCTTCCCGACATTCCTGAAACCATAACGCTGATTGTTGCAAAAAACACCAGACAAGTGCTTGCGCAGCTGGGGGCTTCCTTTTACAAAAACCCCCAGAAAAAGCTTAAAATAATCGGCGTTACGGGAACAAACGGCAAAACAACAGTGACAACGCTGATTAAATCTATTTTGGAGTTTGAGGGCAAAACCACAGGCTTAATCGGAACAAACGCCAACATGATTTGCGGAAGAACCCTGCCTACAGAGCGCACCACACCGGAGTCGTTGGAACTGTTTGAGCTGTTCCATGAGATGGTGGAAGAGGGTGTGGAATATGTAGTGATGGAGGTTTCCTCCCACTCTTTGGATTTATTCCGGGTTTACGGCATTGAGTTTTCTGTTGGGGCGTTTACAAACCTGACTCAGGATCATCTTGATTTTCACGTTACCATGGAAAACTATTTAAACGCCAAGAAAAAGCTTTTTCTGCAAAGCAAATGCGGCGTGGTAAACGCTGATGACAAAGCAGGAAGAAGCATTCTGGCCGACAGCGTCTGTCCGATGACGTCCTATGGGATCGACAGCGAAGCGGACATTAAAGCATCTGACATTCGGATTTCGGCCCGGGGCGTGATATTTAACATTTGTTATGAGCAAAAGGATTACACCGTGCGGCTGGGGATTCCCGGCAGATTTTCTGTTTACAATGCGCTGACGGCCATCGGTGCCGTTGTAGCGGCAGGAATTGAAATAGGCCGGGCGGTGGAGGCGCTGACCTTTGCCAAAGGCGTTATGGGGCGGTGTGAAACGGTTTATACGAATACCGATTTCACGGTGATTATTGACTATGCCCACACGCCGGACGGGTTAGAAAACATTATAAAAACCGTGAAAGAATTTGCAGAGGGCAGAGTGATTACCCTGTTTGGCTGCGGCGGAGACCGTGACAGAACAAAACGCCCCATTATGGGCAAGGTTGCAGGCGAGCTTTCCGACTACTGCATTGTGACCTCTGACAATCCCAGAACAGAAAATCCTGCGGCCATTATTGAAGACATTATGGCAGGCGTGAAAGAAACCGACTGCGAACATATTGTGATTGAAAACCGGCGGGAGGCAATCGGCTATGCGCTGTCGTTTGCAAAGCACGGCGACTGTGTGATTTTGGCAGGCAAGGGCCACGAAACCTATCAGATTATTGGCAAGACGAAAAACCATTTTGATGAGCGTGAAGTTATTGCAGAGTGTCTTGCGGCAATGAAAAAGGCAGAGGTGTGAATATGATTCCTGTTTCAGTTTCAGAAATTTTGCAGGTTGTTGGCGGACGTTTGCTTCACGGCACGCCGGCGGGCACGGTGACTTCAGTGGTAACCGACAGCAGAAAGGCTGCAGAAAACACGCTGTTTGTGGCAATTCCCGGTGAAAATGCAGACGGTCACGCATTTGTTGAAAAGGCCTTTGCACAGGGCGCTGTTTGTGCCCTTGTGGAACGGGAGGTTGAAATAAATTTGAATCACCCCGTTATTTTTGTTGAAAACACGGTTCGGGCCATGGGAGCGCTGGCACAGCTGGTGATTAAGCGGCTTTGTGTGCCGACTGTGGGAATAACGGGCAGCGTAGGAAAGACCACCACCCGGGACATGACGCATGCAGTCTTATCCGCCAAATTTAACACCTTAAAAAACAAAAACAACTTTAACAACGAAATTGGCGTTCCGCTGACGGTTTTTGAAGCGGATGAAACAATCACCGCCGCGGTGATTGAAATGGGAATGGACAATTTCGGCGAAATAGACAGGCTTTCTGCCATTGTTCAGCCGAACGCGGCAATCGTTACCAACATTGGCATGTCACACATTGAGCGTTTAGGCTCGCAGGAAAACATATATCGGGCAAAATCAGAGCTGTTTGCCCACACAAAGAAAGATGGTGTGGTTATTTTAAACGGCGACGACAAAATTTTAATGGCTCATAAAGATGAGATTTCGCAGAAAGTGATAACGGTTGGGGTGAAAAACCCCACGGCAGACTTTACTGCTTCTGATATAAAAGCAGAGGAAGACAGCGTGACGTTCCGGTTTTCGGGCCTGGGACACGAATTTAAGGTAGCATTGCCGGTTCCCGGGGAGCACAACGTATCAGACGCATTGCTTGCCTGCGCGGCAGGAATTTATTTCGGTGTGCCCGACGCAAAAATTGCAGAGGCACTGCAGAACTTTACGCTGACCGGAATGCGGATGGACATTATCCGGTGCGGCAGCATCACCGTTATTAACGACTGCTATAACGCGGCTCCCGCCTCTGTTTCGGCGGCATTGTCTGTGCTTTCCAAACGGAGGGACAGAAAAGTTGCGGTTTTAGGAGATATTGCAGCTTTAGGTGCATATAGTTATAATGCGCACCGGGAGCTGGGCGCAGAGGTGACAAAAAACGGCATTGACCTTTTAATTACGGTTGGGGAAAATGCAAGGTTCATTGCAGAGGGAGCCTTTGAAAACGGAATGGACAGCATGAATATCATTTCTGTTGATACGGTTGAAGAAATTTATCCCTATTTGTCGTCCTCCATTAAAGAAAACGACGTGGTGCTGGTGAAAGCCTCCCGCGTTATGGGCTTGGAGCGTGTAACGGAATTTTTAAAAAATAATTTTTAAAGAAGCTTAGGAAAAGGGAGCTGGTTGTTTGAACACCTTGCTGATTGGAAGCGGACTGTCGCTTCTTGCATGCATTATTATAACACCAATTTTAATACCGCTGCTTACAAGGCTGAAATTTGGCCAGAGCATTCGCGAGGAGGGGCCTGCCTGGCACCAGAAAAAGAGCGGCACCCCCACGATGGGCGGTTTGGCCATCATTTGCGCGGTGGTTTTTGGGTCGCTGGCCGCATATTTCATTTCAGGAAATTTTGGCGTGACAGAAATCAGCCTGGTTGTGGGTTCGCTGTTGTTTGGCATCATCGGCTTTGCCGACGACTATATAAAAGTGGTAAAAAAACGGAATTTGGGGCTTACTTCAAAGCAAAAGTTTTTGGCGCAGCTGATTGCGGCAGTTGTTGTCACTGTGTTTATGAGCCACACAGGGGTCATTGGCGGAGAAATTGTTGTTCCGTTTGTGAAAGCCTCTATTGATATTGGGCTTTGGACGATTCCCCTTGCGGTTTTTGTTCAGCTTGCTGTCGTGAACAGCGTAAATTTAACCGACGGGTTAGACGGTTTAGCGTCTTCTGTGACGCTGATTGTTTCGTTGTTCTTTATGATTTGTGCAATCAAAGTGGGAAACACCTCTATCGCTGTGTTTATGGGCGCGGTGGCGGCGGCCTGCTTGGGATTTTTGTTCTTTAACGCCAATCCCGCCAAGGTGTTCATGGGCGACACAGGCTCTCTCTTTTTGGGCGGGGCGATTGCGGTTGGGGCCATCGGGCTTAAAATGCCGCTGATTTTGATTATTGCCGGGGGCATTTATTTAATTGAAACGCTCTCTGTTATGATACAGGTAGTTTCGTTTAAAACCACAGGAAAACGCGTATTCAAAATGAGTCCCATTCATCATCATTTTGAACTGTGTGGGTTAAACGAGAAAAAAATTGTTTTGCTGTTTTCTTTCGTTACGGTTGTGCTGTGCGCAATCAGTTACATTGTAGTGTTTTAATTCTTGGCCAAAGGGCTGTTGAAAGCGGGGAATGCAAATATGGCGGCGAGGGCGCAGAGAGGTGCAAAACTCAGGCGTGCCGGAAGTTCGGAACATGCTGTGATAAAAAAAACAAGTGTAGATGTAGGATTTTTATCTGTAGTCATTCTGCTGCTGGTATTTGGCCTTATTATGGTATTCAGCGCCAGCTATCCATCTGCAAATGCAAAATATGGAAATGGCTTATACTTTATTCAAAAACAGGCAATGTGGGCGGTTTTAGGCGTTGGCGCTATGATTTTTACCATGAAGTTCGACTATCGGCTATATAAAAAGTTTGCGCTTCCCATTGCCATGGTAACCATTGCCCTGCTGATTTTGGTGTTGTTCAGCACGCCGATTAAAGGTTCCAGGCGATGGCTGGGGTTTGGTTCTTTCACCATTCAGCCCTCAGAGGCGGCAAAAATTGCAGTCATTATTTATTTTGCCGCAAGTCTTTCTGTTACGAAAGACAAAATTCGTGAGTTTAAATATCTGGTGCGCTATTGGGCCATGCTTTTGGTGGTGCTGGGGCTTTTAATTTTAGAGCCGCACTTTAGCGTGTGCATTATCATCGGGTTTGTAGCGGTTATCATGCTGCTGGTTGCAGGGGCAAGATTAAAGCATTTTGCCATTGCTTCTGTTGCCGCCATTCCAGCCCTCATTGCCGTTGCAATGAAAGAGCAGTACCGAATGGACCGCCTGACCACATTTTTTGACCCCTTTGCCGACCGTCAGGGCGACGGCTGGCAGATTATTCAGTCGCTTTTTGCAATCGGTTCCGGCGGGCTGTTTGGCCTTGGATTTGGTAACTCCAGACAGAAATATATGTATGTATCTGAGCCGCAGAACGACTTTATTTTTGCCATTGTGTGCGAGGAGCTGGGCATTGTTGGCGCGGTTGTAGTAATTGCACTGTTCGGCATTTTAATCTGGCGGGGCATTAAAATTGCCATGAATGCACCGGATACTTTTGGAAGCCTGCTGGTAACGGGGATTGTTTCGCTGGTTGGCATTCAGACCTTTTTAAACATTGCCGTTGTGACGAAAATGATTCCCACAACAGGCATTTCACTTCCGTTCTTTTCCGCCGGCGGCTCGTCTCTGGTATTTTTAATGGCGGCAATGGGAATGGTGCTGAACGTATCAAAGTTTAAAAAACAGGTGGTAGATTTGCGGTAATTCAGAAAGGAATGTTTAGTCTAAGGTGAAAGTTTTAATTTCAGGCGGCGGTACGGCGGGACATATTAATCCGGCCATTGCAATAGCCAAAAGAATGAAAAAAGAATATGGCGCAGAAATCCTTTTTGTGGGCAAGGAAACCGGTTTGGAGAAAACCCTTGTTCCAAAAGAGGGATTTGACATAAAATATATCGACGTTGAGGGCTTAGTTCGAAAGCTGACGCTAAAAAATGTGACGGTAGCGCTGAAATATCTTCGGGCAATTGGCGACGCAAAACGAATGATTCGGGAATTTTCTCCGGACGTTGTTGTGGGAACAGGCGGATACGTCTGTGCTCCTGTGCTGTCTGCGGCCCACAGTCTGAAAATTCCGGTGCTGGTGCACGAGCAGAATGTGTTCCCCGGCATGACGGTGAAAATGGCGGCACGGTTTGCAGACTGTGTGGCGGTGAGCTTTGAAGACACCATTTCCTATGTCAGCGAAAAGGCCAAAAAGGTCTGCGTATTAACGGGAAACCCCTTGCGTGAAAACATGCTGGACTTGTCTTATGAGGAAGCCAGAAAAACTTTGGGAATTGACGGCAGGCCCTTTATTGTGACGGTAGGCGGCTCGCTTGGCGCAAGAACCATTAACGAGGCGCTGGTTGAAATTGTAAATTGTTTAGACAATGTGGAATTTCGGCTTTTAGGCGGCACCGGGGAACGTTTTTTTGACGAAGTAAACGAAAAGATTGACAAAAGCAAGCTGGGCGACAACATTGCAATCGTCCCATACATTTATAACATGGACGTGGTGCTTCCTGCGGCGGATTTGGTCATTGCCCGTTCCGGTGCAATTACTGTCAGCGAGCTGTGCGCGCTGGGACGGCCGTCGGTTTTAATCCCGTCGCCCAACGTGACCCACAACCATCAGGAATATAACGCAAAATCCATTGCAGACCGCGGTGCGGCGGTAATGATTTGTGAGCGTGACATTCAAAACAACATTGTTTCCGATACGGTAAAATCGCTGATTATTAACCAGGAAAAGCGAATGCAAATGTCCAAAGAGGCAAAAAAACTTGCCATTACCGACGGCACGAAACGAATTTGCGACATTGTGGCAGAGCTTGCCCGAAAGTAACCAAAACTTACCGCGCGCATACTATGGTAATGACTTTTAATCGTTATCAGGAGGTGCGCATTTTGGGTAAAATAATCGTAAACGGCGGTATCCCGCTTGCGGGAGACGTCAGAATTCACGGCGCGAAAAATGCCGTTCTTCCTATTTTGGCAGCAACTGTCATGGTGGGAGGAGTACATATCATTCATAACTGTCCTGATTTTTCAGATGTTGTGATTACCATTGAAATTTTAAAAAGCCTGGGCGCAAAAGTTACGCGCGATGGAAATACATTGACGGTTGACACCAGCGGTGCGCTGGGAAACTTTATTCCGGAGCATTTGATGAGAAAGCTCCGTTCTTCCGTCATTTTCATGGGCGCAGTGCTGGCGCGGAACAACGAGGCAAAAATATCCACGCCCGGCGGCTGCGAGCTTGGCCCCAGGCCCATTGACTTACATCTGAAAACGCTTGCGCAATTGGGTGCTGAAATTAAAGAGGAGCATGGATATTTAATCTGCAAGGCGGAAAAGCTCACGGGAAAAATCATACACTTGGATTTCCCCAGCGTTGGCGCAACAGAAAATCTGCTGCTTGCCGCAGCAATGGCAGACGGCGAAACGGTGATTTCAAACGCGGCGCGGGAACCTGAAATTGATGATTTGGCCTGCTTTTTAAACAACATGGGTGCAGATGTGCAAGGCGCGGGAACCTCCACCATAAAAATTGTGGGGAAAAAAGAGCTTGTTCCCGCACAATATACCGTTATGCCCGACAGAATTGTGGCGGCGACCTATCTTTGCGCCGCGGCTGCAACCGGCGGGGAAGTCACCGTAACGCACATGTGCCCGGAACATATATCGGCGGTGCTGTCTGTTTTGGCAGACTGCGGGTGCTATCTTTTCTCCACAGAGGACACAGTTCTGCTGAAGGCGCCGAAACGGCTTTTGGCCCCGGGCAGCATTAAAACCATGCCCTATCCGGGATTTCCCACAGACGCGCAGTCGCTGTTTTTAGCAATGCTGTGCTGTGCCGACGGCACGTCCATCATTACGGAAACAATTTTTGAAAGCAGGTTTAAGCCCGTGCCGGAGCTGTGCCGAATGGGTGCAAAAATCAGCGTAGACGGCAGAGTGGCGGTTGTCTGCGGCACGGAAAGGCTTTCAGGCACAGAGGTGAATGCTTCAGATTTGCGCGGCGGGGCGGCTTTGGTCATTGCAGCTTTAATGGCCGACGGCACAACGGTAATTAATACGCCGGAATTTATCGACCGGGGATATGAAAATTTTGAAGCAAACCTTGCCCAGTTGGGGGCGGATATTATACGCTACAGATAAAGGAGCAGCAAACATGCAAAGGAAAAGGGAAACCAGCAGTGAACGGTATAAACGACGAATTAAGCAGCGGCGGATTTTTGTTTTAAGCGTGTTCGCCGCAGTTGTGCTTTTGTGTATCTGTCTTTTCACGCCGATTTTTGGCATTACGCAAATTTCTGTAACGGGCAACACCTTGCTTGCTGCAGAAGATGTAATTGCGGCCTCGGGCATTGAAAAGGGCGAAAATGTATTTCGAATCAGCAGGAAAAAAGCAGAAAAGGCTTTAGCCTCAGTTGCGTACATAGAGAGTGCAAAAATAAAACGAAAGTTTCCCGCAAAAATTGTGATTGAGATTGACGAGGCGAAGCAGGACATTATTATCGACACGCCCCAGGAGTTTGTGGTGACAACGGTTGCGGGCAGGGTTTTGGAAAAAACCGACGATGTGACCAGCTTAACCGCGCCGATTATTTATGGCATTGAGGTTACAAAATCGGAGCCCGCAAAAAAAATAGAAACGTCTGACGACGAGATTTTAAACATGAATTTAGAACGAATCGGCTGTTTTTATGAAACAGATTATTGGGGTGACATTGACGAGTTCCGCGTTTCTGACGTGTCGAATTTTATTATGATTATGAAATCGGGCATGAAGGTGACGTTTGGCAGCATTGACAGCACGGAAAGCCTTCAGCGCAAAATTAAAATGATGGCGCAAATTCTGCCGCAGGTTCAGCAAACGGAAAAAAGCTATTTGGATTTAACCACCGATAAGGGGTATTTTGGGGAATATACCGATGCCGAACTGGAAGAAATGAGAAAATGGGAGGAAAGCGGCAACACCGGCATAATCGGCGGGGACGACAAAACGTCAGGCAATCAGACAGACGACAGCTCAGATGCTAAAAAGTCGGATTCTGATGATAACAGTAAAAACGATGAAGACAGCAGCTCGGAGAGCTCGCAAAAAACGTCGGGAAGCTCTGCTAAACCTAGCAGCAAGCCAAGCAAATCGTCGGAGCCGGAAGGGGACGACGAGGATTCTGTCAGGAAGAAAACCTCTGCATCGCCCTCCGCCAGTGCAAGCGCAAAGGCAAATTCAGACCAGACGAAAGAAGATGCAAAGGCCAGCGCAAGCAGCAAGGCGAAAAAAGAATCTGGCGTAGATTGACAGACTGTCGTGGTTTTACACAAAAAATTTACAAAAAAATTTAGCGAAAATTCAATTTTTTACTTGTAATTCCATACGGCAGTATGTTATAATAAATAGTAATTAAATTTGATATTATAAACGAGTTGTGATTACATACGAAAGAGGAGGAAACAGGAGTGTTCGATTTTGATAACGGGTCAATGAATGTTGCCCAGATTAAAGTGATTGGTGTCGGCGGCGGCGGCAATAATGCCGTGAACCGCATGATTGATGCAGGTCTCGGTGGGGTGGAATTTGTATCAATTAATACGGATAAACAGGCGCTTTTGTCATCACAGGCAAATCAAAAAATACAGATAGGTGAAAAATTAACAAAAGGTCTTGGCGCAGGTGCAAACCCAGATATGGGCTCGAAAGCGGCAGAAGAAAGCTACGACGAAATTGCCCAGGCCATCAGCGGCAGCGACATGGTGTTCGTAACAGCCGGCATGGGCGGCGGAACGGGAACAGGTGCTGCACCTGTTGTTGCACAGATTGCAAAGGACATGGGCATTTTAACGCTGGGCATTGTGACAAAACCGTTTTTGTTTGAAGGCAGACAGAGAATGGTGCGTGCCGAGGAGGGAATTTCATCCTTAAAAGGTGCTGTTGACGCAATTGTAACCATTCCGAACGATCGATTGCTCCAAATTTCCAACCAGCACACAACCTTTATCGACGCATTTAAAATGGCCGATGAAGTTCTTTTAAAAGGTGTGAAAGGTATTTCCGACTTAATTACCGGCAACGCGGTTGTAAACCTTGACTTTGCTGACGTTGTTACCATTATGAAAGACACCGGCGTTGCGCACATGGGCGTGGGCAAAGCGTCCGGCGAAAAACGTGCGGAAGACGCTGTTAAAATGGCAATTTCCAGCCCGCTTTTAGAAACCACCATCGACGGCGCCCGGGGCGTTTTAATTAACGTAACCGGCGGTGCTGACCTCGGCCTGTTCGAGATTAACAATGCGGCAATGATGGTAACGGAAGCTGCAGACCCGAACGCAAACATCATCTTTGGTGCAACAGTTGACCCGGATATGAAAGACGAAATTTCTATTACGGTTATTGCAACCGGATTTGAAGGCGTTTCTTCTGCCGCGGCAGACAGAAATTCTTCTAACCTGTTTTCAGGCAACCCGGCTTTAAAGGGCGGCTCGCTTTCCTCTAGATCCTTTGGCGCAGCACAGCGCCCAGCAGAACAGAAGCCCGCTCAGCAGACACCAAGTGAGGTTGAAATTCCGTGGTTCCTACGCGATAAGAGATAATTTTTCTTAAATAAAAAGGCGAGCATACAAAAATGACGCTAAGTAATGTAAATAAGCTTAAAATAAAACTGATCCCGCTTTATATAAGCGGGATCAGTTTTATTTTATGGTAAATGTGAATTTGCCTTTATCTGTTTCTGTCTTTAACTCCAGCCGAATTCTTGTGGGCGCTTTTCCCCAATCGCTGAGCAGTTTGCTGTCGGTTGTTTCAACCGGCTCACAGATGACGTGAAACTTTGAAAAGTCGGCTGCCAGCGACAGGGTTTTGCCGCTGTCTGCAGTGAAAATCAGTTCGTGCGGCGTTACGGCTACATCACAGACCGTCATCAGGTTCAGCACGATTTTTTCAGGGGCGTTTAAGGCAAAATCTTCTGTTATGGTGATTTCCTTGTTTTTTCGTGACAGCGTAAACGTTCGTTTCCATTTTTGAATTTCGTCTTTGTTTTCATAGGCGTTTTTTATGTCCAGCGAAAAGCGGGTTTCGTCCTCTTTTGCTTCGTACGAAACGCAGGACGCGCTAAAGCCAGCTCCTGCCGGCTGGTCTTTCCCGCCGATGGTGGGGATGTTGTGAAAGCAGGACTGGTTATTCCAAATTTCATACCGCTGGTCAGAAAAGGTTTTGGCGCAGTAGGCCTCGTGGGCGGGGTCAATAAAAAACGGCTCCGCATCTTTGTAAACAATAAAGCTGCCCACATCATTGTGATTGTGGCTTTCGGCGTTGTGGCCGCCTTTTGCCGCCAAAAACAGGCCGTCGGCCCCGTCCCGCTCCCGGGCGGCCATAACCTGGGTGCTGGAAAAATATACATCTTGGAAGGCCCGGGCAGGCGCAGAAAGGTGTGAGAGGGTGGGCATTGCCTCATAAAGCTCAAGTGCCCGGGGCATTTGCCACAGGGTAAACGCATTGCTTTTGTCAAGACGAAAACATTCTTTGGCAAATGAAACCATTGTTTCACTGCCAAGAAGCCTGCCATATTTATAAATCGTGCCGTAATTTGCGGCGAGGCGGGGCGAGCAGTCTGCAAAGTTTACAAAAAAGCCGTTTCCAATGTGCACCTTTGTGATATATTCGGCGGTGTTTTTTATTTTTTCATTTTCAAATTCGTTTACATAGCCGCCGGTGATTTGGTTCAGAAAATAGGCGCAGTCTAAAAGGGAGAGGCCGGCCCTGTTCCAATAGCTGGGGCCTTCGTCGCAGGCGCCGTCCTGCGGGTAGGCGTCTGCATAGTTGTCTAAGGACCGCATAACCTTTTCCACCAAGCTTTGCAGCCGTTCGCCCGGCGGTGTGACAGCGGCGGCACACAGCAGCACGTTGGACAAAATCCACGGGTTCCAGTTGTTCACCACATAGCGCTTGCCGTCTTCATTTTTACGTATTAAAAAGCCCTGCCACCAGTAGTCGTCATGGATTAAAAAATTATCAATAACACGAAAATCGATTTCCCGTTTGATACGAGGGACAATGTTTTTGCTGATTTGTTCAAATTTTTCTTGAAACAGGCGCAACACAAATGACAGCAAACATCCTGTTTCCGCCTGGAACAAGTCAAGGCAGGGGTGCTCGTCATTGGGAAGCCCGTCCGCCTCCGGCCTTAAATAACCGTGAGCCGGAACACACCAGGTGGTTTCCTCTAAAATCAGCCAGGTAAAATCCAAAACCTTGTCGGTGTAGTTCCCTTTGTTTTCCATGGCCTCTAAAAGGGCATATGCCGAAAGGGCCTTTCGTCTTTCAAAGCACACGCCTTCATACCGGGTGCGGTTTCCGTTCCTTACGAAATCCAGATACATGGAGGCGGGCAGGGAAAAATCAAACGCGCCAATGCCGTTTATGTAGCTTGTCACCTGCTGATATGCCGTTTTCTTTATGCCCTCCCAATAGTCCCTGTCGGACAGGGGCCGCACTATGGAAAAGCCGCCTTTGATGGATTGCGTTAGCTGATTTGTGCCAACATACTTTTCTGAAAACATGCTGCATACTCCTTTTTATTTAAAAATTTGTTCCATATTCCAGTCTGTTAAAAAGACAATCGGATAGGTCAGGCACAGGTGAAACAGAGAAATATTGTGTTTTTCGCTTTTCCCCCAGCCCTCAAAGGTGGCGGTTGCGCCTTCGTTTATCATTCTGAGCCAACCGCCTTTGTCTTTCATCATCTCGTAAACCAAATCGCGTCTGCCGCACCGCACCAGACCGCAAAAGGCCGCAAACGTCATAAACAGCATACAGCCGGATAGGCGCCGTTTGTCCATCATTTGAATGATGCGCTCCTCGCATGCACGGTCCGGGCAAAGGCCAAACGCCAAGGCTGTGGCGTTTGAGGGAAACGAGATGTGGCGGGATTCGGCGCTGTCGCAGAAAAAGCCCTGCGCCGGGTCGTAAAAAGCGTTTCGATATGCGTCTGTTAAAAATACCGTGTCAAAAGCCGGCCTTTTTCCAACAATGGAGGCTAAGCGGTTCAGCGCCTTTGCCGCGCCAATGAAATAGGCGTTTATCACGTTGTGGGTGCCGCGGCAAATCTGTCCTTCTGTCAAGTCAACGTCATAGCCGTCCCGCCATTTTTGCGGCCACTCCACCACGCACCATTTGTCTAAATCATAGAGCAGGCCATCTGCTTTTCCGTAGGATTTTTGATAAAATGTTAAAATGTCCAGCAGTGCGTCATACCGCTGTGCAATGAATTCCTTATCCTTTTTTATATGATAATGGGCGAAAAGCAGCATAACCAGCATCAGCGGATATTCAGCTATTTCCTGCATAAAAGAACAGGTGGTGCACGTTAAAAGGCCCTTGTTTACAAACTGTGACCGCAATGCGTCGTCTATCAGTTTTTCCATGATGGAAAAGTCTTTTGTGAGCAGCGCGTAAGACAGGCTGGTAAAACAGCCGTCGCCCACATACTGGCCCTTTTCCCGCTCCATACAATCTTGAATGACCTCCTGCACGCCATATTTTAAAGAACGGGCGCAGAGCGACCATACCGCATGAAGCTCCGGGTCGTCTGTGTTACATGCTGCCTGCTCGCAAAACGGATAATGCCGGGCGGTAAGACAAATGCTGTTTTCGTCCAGCACGCAGTCCGGCGGCAAATCAAGCTGCACATAACGAAAGGATTTATAGTCGAACTGGCAATAGAAGTCTCTGTTTCCCGAAAGCACCATTTCATCTTTATAGACGCAGTTGGCACGAAGATGAAACATAACATCCGTGCCGCCGTCACACAGTTCCTGCCCGCTTTTCACGGCAATCACACTGCCGCGGGAACCGGAAGCGGAAAAAGAAAGATACCCTACATACATGGCGCCAAAATCAACAAGGTAACCCTGTTCATTTTTCTTTAAGGCGGCGGGGCGGATTGGTTCAAACACAAGCTGTTTTGTGGGCTGCGGATAGAGCGTATAGTCGGGAAACGCGCGCAGGGCGGCAGGGCGCCAATTGCTGTCGTCAAAGTCCGGCTGATCAAACAGCACATTTGGATGGCCGGCGTTAAAACGCTCGCAATATTGGGTGTTGAGTCCGCAAACGTCGCCAATGGCGGAAAAGGCGGTTTGGTCTGTGACAAGAAAGCTTTCGTCGCTGGACAAAACGGTTTTCCCGCCCGAAACAATGTCTAAAATCAGGCCGGAACGGTTGTCGCCGCTGACCCAAACGCGGTTAATCAGCCCCTGGTAAAATACGTGCACCGCTATGGTGTTTTCCCCTTTTTTTAAATAGGCGCTGATATCAAGTTCGTTATAGTAATAGTGAAACGGGTAGCCCGGGCAGGGCCCCTGCGTGACAAACCGGCCGTTGATATAAAGCTTATAATAATCGTCGGCAGAAAGAAACAATGTTGTTCCTTTTGTGGTTTCGGCAATGAATTTTTTCCGAAACAGCATGTGTTTGTTTTGAAACTTGCTGTCCGGAACGGTTTTGCCGTCAAGCTGGCGGTGAAAAACGTTGATTGCGGGAAGGGCCGCCATGTCTTCGCACGTTATCCACTTCCCGCAAAATTTATGTTGTTTGCCCATGGTGATGCCCCCTTCTTTTGTATTTTATCAGAAATGCCGGATTTGTCAATAAGGTTCAGGCAAATCGTCTTGCTTTATTTTTAAAACGTGTTATAATAGAAAGAAAAAAGGAGGCCGCAGGCTTATGACATATCACAAACTCATTCTCGGCGCTACGTTTGCCGCCGCAGGGCTGCTGACGAAGTCCGGCGGAGACTGCCTGGTGATTGAGCCAAAACCCTCGGCAGGGCACGAATTTTTAGGCGCGCTTGCATTTGGCACCGGCTACGGCGAGCCGCTTTTCACAACCGAAGCTGCGGAGTTTTATCAGCAGTTTCAGGAAAAGGGAGCAATGCACCGGGGCAAAGGCTGCCTGTTCGACTGCGCCAGCCTGCTGAACGCAAAGCTGTTAAACAAAAACGTTTTGCTCAACACCAGCATTGTGGATATTCGCCCGGAGGCGGACGGGTTTTGCGTTACAACCCACGGCGTGAAGGGGTTTCGCACTTTTCGGGCAACCGAACTTGTTAACACGCTTTGCGATGAGGGCAACATTTTTAAAAAATCGTTCCACGCATGGGTGCGCCCGGCGACAAAAGGGGCCGCTGCGCCGGATTCAGTGCAGTTAGAGCCGCTGTTCGGCGCGTTTGAAAACAGCTATATCGTAAAGCTGCCCGTGGAAAAGGACTGCACCTATCCAGAAGCGAGGCAGCGACTAAGCGATGTTTTAAAAAACGAGCTTTCAGGCTTTCGCCTGGGGCTGTCGGCAGACTGTTTTGCACTAACGCCGAAGAAAACAGGGGTTTTTGAAACGGGAGGAATTGTGCAAATGCCCTCCTGCGGTTTTCAAAATCCTCTGCTGGCTTTTGACGCAGGAGTTCGGTTTGCGGAAAGGGGAATGTTTTAACATGGAACGCTTTTTTATGGAAGAAGGAGCGGTGAAATGCGTGCCGGCAGATGGCGTTTGCTTTTCCCGCCGGTTTGATGTAATTGTCTGCGGACTGGGAACTGCCGGCAGCGTGGCCGCGGCCGCCGCAGGGCAAAAAGGGCTTTCGGTTTTGGGAATAGAACAGTGCGCCTGCCCGGGAGGCACAACCACCATTGGCGGAATTAGGGGCTATTATTTCGGAACGCCGGGCGGGCTTTACACAGAATTCGACCGGCGGGTGGAGGAATATCAAAGCAGTCACACGGAAACGGTGCTGGAGAGCAGAAAAATTGTGACAGAGGAAATTTTGCAGGAAAGCGGCGCGAAGCTTATGTATGAAACCGTGCTTTGCGGCATTTATTTAAGCGGCACCAAGGTGTGCGGCGCTCGGGTTTTAACCGGCGGAATTATGGAGGACTTTGCCTGCTCTGTGCTGATTGACGCCACAGGGGACGGAACGGCCTGCTTTATGGCAGGGTGCGAAATGGAGTTTGGCAGAGAGGCCGACGGACTGACACAGCCCTATAGCATGGTGAGCGTGATGGTAGACGAAAACAACGCTGTGCGCACAACCAACTTCGATTTTGGCCGTGTGGACCAGCGGGACGACAAAAGCCTAAGCGAGGCGCTGATTTTTTCCCGTTCCTATGAAATGCCGGAGGACCGGGCCGGCACCTTTGTGGCACATATGCCTTTAATTGGCGTGCGGGAGGGGCGGCGCATTATAGCGGAGGAAACCGTTCGGCTGGAAGACGTTTTTGCAGAAACCGTGACCGACATGCCCATGTTCTACTCCTATTCGGACTTAGACAAGCACGGCTGGGACACCGCCTTTGACGGAGAAACCCTGGGTGATTGGACGGTAGGCGCAAACCTGGGGGCCTATAACCTGACGGTGCCCATGCCGTTTCGGGCGCTGATTCCGAAAGGTTATGACGGGCTTTTGTGCGCCTGCAGGGCATTTGGCGTTGACAGGAACATCTCCAGCCTGTCCCGCATGATTTTAGACATGAAAAAAGCAGGAGAGGCCGCGGCGTGTGTTGCCGCGCTTTCCATTCAGCACGGGTGCCCCCTTACGGAAATTCCTTATGGCGAGCTGAAGCAAATGCTTACAAAAAGCGGGTGCTTAAACGAGGCATATTGCCGCGGCGTGCGGGTGGACGGGCGGTTTGACTGCGACGGGAACGAGCTTGTTCCCCGCGGCGTTTCGTGGATTACCGAGCCTGAACAGCTGGCCGCGCCGCTTTCTAGTTTAACGCCCGGCGAGGCCATTTGGTCTGCCAGGCGCATGGGGGAAAAGGCAAGGCCGGTTTTATATCAGTTAATTGCTTCAAAAGACGAAAACACGAAAAAACACGCGGCCTTTGCGCTGTCTGCCACAGGGGACAAGGGCGCGATTGAACTGCTTCGGGAAATGGCCGCGGCGCGGGACCCGGTTATGCTGCGGGACTGCCGGAAAAACAACGAGCAGCGGGGCGCCATGGCAATTTATTATTTGGGGCGGTTCGCAGACACTGCGGCAATCGGCACGCTGGCAGAGATCATAACAGACGAAAACGAGCCTTTGCGGGACGCATATTCCGGCCGGTTTTCCAACGGCGCGCGGTATCGAATCAGCGGGTTCCGATATGAATATTTTCAGTTTGTATCAGAGGCGGCCATGGCGCTGATTCGCATTGGAAATGCCCACGAAAAGGAGCGGGAACGGATTTTAGAAATTTTTAAAACTGCGTTTTTGGATGAAACGTATGAAAAGAGGATTACCACCCGCCCCAAAATGAGCAGCGAGGGCAGCATGGTTTCTAACATTAAAAATGTTGCGTTTTCCGCTGCGGGCCGGTGGGGACTTTTTATTTGACAGAACGTGTCCGATTTGGTAAAATATAAGTTGGAACACTGATGAAAAAGAAAAGGGGCAACATCATATGAAATGTAATTTTTGCGGCGAAAAGTTAAAGGATGGCGCAAATTTTTGTGAATTCTGCGGAAAGGAGCAGGAGGCTATCGGCGGCGCTGCTGAGCCGGAGGAAAAGGGCACCGCGGATATGATTGACGCTTTGCCGGAACTGCACGACGAGTTAGACCGCATTGCAGAAATGAGGGAAAAGTCGAAACACAGAAAACGGCGCGTGCTGGTTTCTGTTATTCTTATTGTGGCCTGTGCCGCCGGCGTTTGGTTTGGCATGAACTATTTGAAAGACCAAAAAAAGCCGGTTCAGCCTGTGAGCGGCGAGGTGTCTTCCGCGCCGGCTACCTCCGGCGTGGCGGGCGAGGTGAAAGAAACGCTTTTGGGCAGCGGCTTTACCCAAGTAAAAATTTTAGACGGGGCCACGGCGGAAGACGCCATTCACAGCGTGAAAGATCAGCTTGGCATAACGGATGCAAACACAAGCTTTGTGATGAAAAGCAAAACAGCCGTTGGCAACGACACCTATTACCGCTTCAGCCAGACCTGCGGCGGGCTTAAGGTTTATGGCGGCGAGGTAGTTTTGGCGGCAGCGCAAAACGGAACACCAATCGCACTAAACGGCAGGGTTGTTGAAACGGACGGTCTGGATTTAAACGCGGCGTTAGATGCCGGCGGCGCCTCGAACGCTGTGAGTGAATATGTGAACAAGCTGTCCGGCGACTATCGCATAACCGAGGGTGCAAACGTCACTGTTGCGGAAAAGGTTGTTTGCAATTTTGAGGGGAAAACCTATTTGGCCTATGTTTCCAACGTGTCGGGCTACAACGAAAAGGGCGAATATGTGGCGTATGACGCGTTTGTGGACGCCGACGTAGGCTCGGGAATTTATGTTTGCGCTACGTCGAGCTATGAAAACGGCGGAGAGGAAGCGGCGCTGCCGGAAACGGACAGCGCGGAGGTTCCCGCAGACGTCAACAGCGTGCCATCGTCGGCTGCGGAATCTGCCATGACCATGTTTACGGTGAACGACAAATTTAACTGGAACGATAAAACAAAAACCAGCGCCCTGGAGGAAATTCGCAGGGAAGACATTGACGCAGGGAACATGTCGGCCTATGTTGCCGGAACGAAAGCTTCTGTGGACAGGGCATATGCCTATTTTAAAGACAGCTTTGGCTATGCGGGTTTAAACGGGAAAAACGGGAATTTTAAGGTATATTTAAATTCCAATGAATATTTAAAAGACAAGCTTCCGCCGGAAAAGGCGCTGTATTCCGGCGATGTGCTGATGTTTATCCGGGAGGATCTGACCTCCGGCGAGCTGGACGTAAATGTGGCGGCGCACGAATTTGCTCACGGTGTGATGTATCATATTGCCCAGTTTGACGGCACCCGCAATTTCAGTGAAAACGCGGCTGTGGCGGAGGGGCTGGCCGACGTGTTCGGCGAGCTTTGTGAAGCGCATTTTGCCGGCGGCACGGCAGACTGGATTCATGGAAGCAGGAATTTGGCCGCGCCGGAAAGCGGGTTTGTAACGAAGCTTTCTGGTGCCGCGGAGATGAAAGACATTGCCGAATGTTACCGCTATTCCACCGTTGTTTCCCATGCCGTGTATCAGATGAACGCCAACGGGGTGGACACCGGTGCGCTGGGTGAGCTTTGTTTCCGGTCGCTGTGTCTGATGACGAAAGGGGCAAGCTTTTCCCAGTGGCGTACAGTTTCTGAGCTTGCCGCAAGGAACATGACAGATGCCGGCAGGCTGACGGAAGAACAGTTTGCGGCTGTTTGTGCGGCGCTGGACAACACAGGAATTAAGGGGCAGCGTCTCTACGCCCGGCAGGTGGACGAAATCGGCGGGGAAGAGGAATTAGAGCCGCCGGAAAGCGAAACCGCGCCGGCAGATGATGTGCGCGACAAGGTAATTGAATAAGATTGATATCAATAAAGCGGGCCTTTCACAGGCCCGCTTTTTATTCGTCTAAAACCAGTAGGAAAATGAGGATTCGCCGCCGTTTATGAAAACTTCAATGGTTTTGGTGTCGGTCAAAATATCCACCTGTTTTACATGGCCGCTGAACCGTAAGGGCGGCTCGTTTTTCTTTGTTTTTATTTTTACGCAGTTTTCTGAAATTTCAACATGCTCGTCGCTTTTTGCAAAAAGCGGCCAGGCTTCTTTTACGGGATAGGTGCAGAGCGCGCCGTTTCCCGGGCAGAAAAACACTTCCCGCGGAATGGTCAGCGCCCCGGCGTAGGGCACGGTTTCATCCGGCGTTTTATCCCAGGAATAGAGCCAGGCGATTAATATTCTGCGGCCGGTTTCGTCGTGGAAGGTTTGCGGCGCATAAAAATGAGGGCCGGCTTCGGGATAAAATTCCGCTTCGGGCAAAAACCGCTCCCCATCGAACTGCCCTGTGATGAAGGCTGTAGAATGGGTTTTGCGGCCCATTTGCGAGAACATCAGAACAAATTTCCCGTCCAGCGCAAAAAAGTCCGGGCACTCCAGCACACCGCCATATTTTGCTCCTTCAAACAGCACGCCGCGGTAGTCCCAGTTTATTAAGTCTTCCGAGCGGTAGAGCAAAATTTTGCCCACGCCGTTTTTGCCGGAGCCGATTACCATGAAATAGGCGCCGCCGTATTCAAAAACGTGAGGGTCGCGGAAATCTTCGCTGCCGTCTGAGGGGTAAGATTTTATGATTGGATTGCCGGGATATTTTTCAAAGTGCACCCCGTCGCGGCTCATTGCCAAACACTGCGTTTGCCCCAGTTCCTCTGACACCGCGGTGTAAAACACATAGAGCACATTGTCTTTCACCAAAGCGCCGCCGGAAAAGCACCCGCCGCTGTTTTCGTAAGGCTGGTCGGGCGAGAGGGCAATGGGCAGCTCGTTCCAGTGAATGAGGTCGCGGCTGACCGCGTGGCCCCAATGCATGGGTCCCCATTTCGGCTCGTAGGGATTATGCTGGAAAAACGCATGGTATTCTCCACGGAAGAACACCAGCCCGTTGGGGTCATTTATCCAGCCTTTTTCCGGCTCAAAGTGATGGTGCAAACGTTTCGCCATGAGAGAACCCTCCTAAAACTTTATTCTGCGGATGGTGTTTGTCACCATTTCCGCCATGCGCCACATGCCCAAATCTGTGGGGTGACAGCCGTCTACGGTGCAGCAGTCGTAGCCATATTCACCCCAGAGGGAGTTGCCGTCTATAAAATATACGTTTTTGTCGCCGTCTGCCATAGCTTTGGCAAAGGTGTTAAATATTACGGCTTTGCGTTTTATGTTGTCCTCCAAAGAGCCGTTGTGAAAGTCTGGCCGCGACATGAAAATTACGGGGAGCGAGGGGTTTTGCGCCCGGATAATATCGAAAAACGGCTTGTGAGTTTTTTCTAAATGCGCGCTGTCTGGCGCGTTGTGGTCATAGTCATACACAAACACGTCCATTTTTAGGTTTTTTATGTAGTTTGCCATGGCCGTTTCGCCCTTGGCGTTGCCGGAAAATCCCAGGTTTAAAAAGTCCCACCCCAGGCTGCGGGCCGTTATGGAAGCGTAGCTGCTGCCGGGACGGGAGGCACAGGCCCCCTGGGTGATGGAGGAACCGTAAAACACCACTTTTTTTTCATAAGGCGGGCATTTTTCAACAGCCGCCCCGTTTTCAAGGCCTAAATATAAGTGGTTTGTTGTGTTATAAAGGGGGAAGCCAATGACGATTTCCCGCATTTTTTTGTCGGGAAAATAGTGAATTCCTTCAAACTCTTCCGGTGTTTCGTCATCCGGCGCAACAAAGGCGGTGAAAACGCCGTCGGCAAACACGTCGAAGCCGCACTGGCCTGTTTTCGGCATGTGACGCATGGTGCCCACAGCCGGAACCTTGCAGAACAGGGCGATAAATTTCGAGTCCGTTTTAAAACGCACCCTGCCGCCGGAGGTGTGCTTTGCCAGGTCGTAAACGCTTTGGCTTACCGATTTTGCCACGTTTAAATCCATGCGCACATAGATGTCGCCGTCCCGCTGAACGCCTAAAAGCTCAAAGGGTTCGTCGTCAATATTGTAAACGCACAGATTTTTTTCCTGTATCTTTGTATTTACTTTCATGTTTTTATCCAATTTTTCAATGTTCATGCTTTTCACCTCGCCTAAAGTTTAGCACGGAATGCAGGCTGTGTCAACAAAAAAACGCCCTGGCGGGCGTTTTTTATTTAGGTTTGAGAAGCCGCGCTGCGGATGGCTTCTAACATTTGATATCCATATTCTTCGCAGGGCTCTAAATAGCTTCCTTCCGTCCACTCGTTCCAGCTTTCGATTACTAAAAACGCGTTGTGAAATGTGCCGTTATGCATGCATTCAAGCATTTTCGACACGGCGCCTCCGACAGATTCCGGCTTGTTATTCACGGCAATGGGGGAGTAGGGGTATCCCCGGGCAGGGTCAAAAATTTCTGACTGCACGGTTCTGGGGCTGTTGTCTTCACCAACCATTACTGATGGGCACAGCGGAAGCCCCCAGGTGTTCTGCACATACTTCATGCGGTCTATGGTGGGTTCAATGTAATCGTTATACTCATAGGTCAGCGCATTTTCATGGGATTTATACCAGGCGTGGGTTGTGAGCATGTCGACGCCGATTTCTTTGCAGAGCCGGCCGAATTTCTCCTGTCCCGGTTCGTTGCTTACAGGCGCGCACACGGCAATCGTCAGCTCGCCCACGCCGGCCGCCCGTGCGCGGTTTCTAAAATCGGAAATTATGTTTTTTGCCGTATCTGTACCCAGGGAGTTGACCAGCTCGCTGAGGGAATAAATGCAAAAGTAGGGCTTGCCGTCTACCCGGATATATTGATCCATTTTAAAATAGCGGTGAATGCAGTGCTCGGTTAAGTCGAAAAAGCTCTCTTTTGTTACGCTGCCGGCGGTTAGGGGCTGATTGCGGAAAAAGTAAGGAGAGGGATGGGCGGCAATGGGAGTGTGGTTACACCACATCACGGCAAACTGGAAGTCGTTAAAGTTTTCCGCGCCGAAAAAGCCCTTTTCCAGGCAGTCAATGCGGTATGGCCCGATTTCGGGATACCAATACCAGTCGAAAATGAAGCCGCTGATGCCGAATTTTAACGCGCAGGCAATTTTCTTTGCCGCAACGTTTGGGTCGGACTCGTCTTCATAGCCCCACAGGGGCACCTTTGGCTGTACGTGACCGGGAAAGCGCGGCGTGGCATATTTTACACACTGCCACTCTGTCCAGCCTTTGCCGTGCCAGATTTCGTTTTGGGGTGTAACGTGCCAATTAGGAAAGTAATAGGCGTAAATGGGTGTGTTCATTTTTATTTCTCCTTTTCTTTTTATTTGAATGCAGAAAACAAAAAGTCAAACCCGTCGGGCGCAGGATTTACGGTGTGTTCCCCGTTCCAGGTTTCAAACACAAAATTTTGTTCCGCGCCGAAGGCTTGATAGTAAGGTTTTACCCGCCTTGCTTCGGGCAGGGCGGTTTGAAAAGTGAACACCGGGTCTTTTTCGCCGATGGACACATACAATCGTCTGGGCGCGCACAGGGCCGCCACCTCTGCGTCTTGAAACGTTGTGCCGGACTGAAAATAGGTCATGTCCTGCCAGGGGTAGCAATCCCGGTCGTTAAAGCAGCCGCAGGCCAGGCCGGACTTTATTCTTGTGTCCGCCGCCATGGTGTAAAGGGTGTAATATCCGCCGTAGGAAAGGCCCGCCATGCCAACGGCGGTTTCGTCAACCGCATCTAAGGCCGACAGGGCGGTGACAGACTGCGAAATGCAGTAAATTTCAAGCCCCGTTATGCTGAGCCCCATACGCTTTAAGTTCACATCCGTCACAGTGCGGTCATAGGGCACCTTGTGGCCGGGACAGGTGTCGAATGTTTCTCCCTGGTTCCACAAAAGGAGCTGGGGCGCAAACACCACCGCTCCCCGGGCCAGGAGCCTTTGAATCAGGTGCCCGTAATTGTTTTTGCCGTGAAAGTCCGCGGCAAGCTCCGGCGTGCCGCCACCGCCGTGCTGGGCAATGATCAGCGGGGATTTTGCCGCGCCGGAAACGCTGTGGGGCACCATCAGCAGGCCATAGAAGGGAATGCAGCCTAAAACGGTGACGGTTACGCGGTAAATGCTGCACACATCATCTGCGTCGGAAAACTCCTGTTTTAACTGGGGGCTGCCGTTGTCCGGCAGGCGGGAAGTGCCCAGCATTTGCAAAAACATTTCCCGGTAATGTTCTATTTTTGCGGGAAAGTCCTCCGGGGGCATAAATGCGGTGCGGGCCTGTTTCGCCAAAGTGTTTTGTTCTTTTATGAACCGTTCCACTCCGGCGGCGTAGTCTGCGCGGTAGCTGTCCGCCGCTTCGGGCGGTTCCGTATGGATTACCATGAACAAGTCCTCCTTTTATTTTACAAACACAGTTTCAATTCCTAAAATTTTACCGATTTTTTCCAACGTTTTTCCGTGATGGCCAACGCCCAGCGCGTAGTGATGGGTGGGGCCTTCCATGACCCATTTTTTAATGAACTCCTTTGTGGTGGGAGCAAAAAAGCCTCTGGTATTGGTGTTGCCGGTAGGCGGGATTGCGCCCTTTTTGGAAATGCCCTCGCCAATGACAAACTTAAACGAGCCGCCGGCGGTTTGGGTAATGCCAAGCATGGTGATGGGGCCTTCTTTAATTTTAAATTCCACCGACGCGCCGCGGCCGGGTTTTCCGTGAAATTTAATCAGGCTGCGCAGAATTGGTTTTCCCTCCGCAATGGCAATGTGGTGGGGGCCGTCGTGGCCCACCAGAATGAAGTCCTCGTTAAAATCGAAGGGGTGAAACTCTGCAAAGCTGCCGCCGATGTTTAAGCGGTCTAAAATCAGCATGGCAATGCAGGTTTTTAAGTCGAATTCGCCGCACATGGGCACGCCCTGGGCGTTTAAAATGGAGTTTCCCACAATGAGCGTGGTGGCCAGGCTGCGGGCCAGGGAGCCCTCCTGCCCCTCGTAGTAATAGGCCAGGCCGGTGAGGTTGTAGGTTTTTATGAACCGGTCCAGTGCGCAGGCAGATTTGGCGGACTGAATTAAGTCCTCCTCCGTAAGCTTTTTGGTAACGGGGTCGGACTTTGGTTCCGGCATGTCGAATTCGGCCTTTATCAGCTTGATTTTTTCCTGGATTTCTGCTTCCGTTACTTTGTGATATTCTGTCAGCAAATCGTCAATTTCTAAAAGCGGAACATGCACGCCGAAGGCGGAAAAGGCCGCCGTGGGGTCGGCGTGCATGTCGTACATGGCCTCTAAAACGTGGCCCATTAAGCCAATGCGCGCGCCCTTTAAGCTGTGGAGCACCTTGGCGATTTCGCACCACTCGGAAAGTTCTGCTTCCGCCTCTTTGTCGTCGTAAAGCGCGCCGAGAATTACGTCTGTCACCGGCTTGCCCAAACGGTTTGCAACGCCTGTGAACTCCGGCACGGAGCAGATGTTGTCGTTTTCAAGCTGCATGAACGTGCTGGCTTTTGTGTAGTCCATGGCCTTTCGCGGCTGCAGCGCCACCAAAACCATGGGCAGGTTTGTTTCTTTTAAAATGGGGGCGAACACAGACGAGGTAGCATAGGTGGCCATGTTGCAAAACAGCAGGTCGGCCCCGGAGCCGGCGATTTTTTCCGCCGCGGAAAACGCTTTTTCCGAGCTGTCCACCATGCCGAAATCGAGAACCTCTGCGCCGTTTGCCCGCACCTTGGCAACCAAATCTGCGTGGTAGCCCATAATTTTTTCATAAAGGCCGGGGAACTGGTCCCAGTAGGTGGCGTGGGCCACGGCAAAAATGGCAATTTTGGCTGTTCTTGGGGTGAGTCGTTCTATCATGTATCATTTACACCTTTCTTTTTTAATTTTTCTTGATTATATAACAAAAGCGTGCTATAATCTATAATGATTTCAAGTTATTTTTGTGTAAATCAAAGATTGGAGGGCAAACGGTGCGGTTTTGTGAAATTCATCCCTTTGTGCGGTTTTCAAGATTTTTGCAGCCGAACGACACGGGGCCTTTCCTTTGCCCCTACGACTGCCGGCTGTTTTATGTGAAAAAAGGGTCTGTTTCTGTGTTTGCCGGCGGAAAAGAGCACGTTCTCCGCGAAACGGACGGAATTGTCATTCATTCCGGCGTGACATATCGTGTGCTGCGCACGGCTGAGGACGCAAAGGTGCTTGCCGTGAACTTTGATTTCACCTTTCGGCAGGCGGCGCACGACGTTCCCATTCCCCCGGATTCACCGGAAAAATTTGTGGAAAGCAATGTTTTAGAGCGCGTCACCTTTGAAGACGCTTCTGCGTTTAACCGGGCGGCGGCAATTTCTGGCATGGGCCGGTTTGAAGATTTGCTGTTAAAGGCCCACAGCGAGTTCGGGCAAAACCTGATTTATTCCAATGCAGCCGCCGGCGCATATCTTTCTTTGTTTCTGGCGGAATGTGCGCGTTTTCTGTCTGAGGGGGCAAGCGGTTCGGGGTCTTCTGCGGCGGATAAAATCATTTCTTATCTGCATGAAAACTTTAGCGGCGCCATTACAAACAGCCAGCTTGCCGAGCTGTTTCACTATCACCCCAATTATATCAACAGTTTAATTCGGGCGAAAACCGGCATGTCTCTGCGCAGTTATTTGCTGAACATTCGCATTGCGAAGGCTGTGACGCTGCTGGAAACCACTCATTTTTCGGTTACGCAAATCGCTCAGGAGGTGGGCTTTTGCGACATCAGCTATTTTTCAAACTATTTTAAAAAGGTTACGGGCAGGTCGCCCAAGGAGTTTCGAAACAAGTAAAGGAGCGTAAACGTGAAAATTCCGTTCACATTTATGCCTCCGGCGGATTTAACTGCCCGTGCGAAATTATCGTCCTGCGGACGTAACGCACACGGGCGAAAAAATCTCTTATCATTCTTTGCCCTGTGAGATATAGAGATTTCGTTGCTGTTTGAGCCGGCGCAGGGCGGCAGAATGGAGATTTTTTATGCATGACATATATGAACTGGGTTACACACAGCCGGAAAACAACGAATCGGCAGACGCGGCGCGTATTCAGGCAGCCATCGACCTGGCAAAGGAAACGGGGCTGAACAAAACGGTAATTCCCCGCTACAACAGGGGTGCAGGCGCCTGCCGCTGGGTTGTGGACGCGCCTGTGACAATTCCCTCTGATTTTGTGCTGGAGCTGGATAACTGCCAGGTGGAGTTAACAGGCGACGGCGGGTTTGACGTTTGCGGCGGGGAGGAAACGCCGGCTGAGCGGGTTCGTCTTGTTGGAACGGGAAACGCCTGCATAAGCGGCGGAGAAAAGGCCGGCCGGCCGCTGATTTTCATTGAAAACGCAAGGCAGGTTACGGTTTGCGGCCTCTCCCTTCAAAATCGGCACACCCGGGGGATTTTGTGCCGCGGCGTTTCACTTGCCGTAATTCGTGACATTTGGTTTTTCAACGATTTGGAGCCGGTGCTGCCCGGCGAGCTGCCGGGAAACGCAAAGGGCATTACAGTGGCCTGCGGCTGTGACAGTGTGACCGTTGAAAACATTTTTGGAACCACCCTCGGCGACACTGTGGAGGTTACCACCTTTTCCGGGGGCGGCTCGCCGCATTGTGGCGGTTCACCGCATTGTGGCAGCACGCCGCCTTGCAGCGGCACGTTGGTGAATACAAGTGCCGTGCGGGATATTTATATTAAAAACGTGCGGTCGGACTGTTCTGTGTTTTCCAACGTCCGTTTTGTAAACGGAGACGGGAATTTGCTTTCCGGCGCGTTGGTGGACGGCGTGACCGATTTGTCCCGGGAGGGCGCCTCATACCGCGCCGGGGCGGCAGTGTCCATTGGGGAAACGGTTTATGGGTTTTGCCCGGCGCGTCTTGGCGAAACACGGAATATGTCGGTGAAAAACGTGGTTTCCCGGGGCGCGTGTGCGGTGGAGCTTGTGTCTTCCGTGCAGGACATTACCATTTCAGACATCACAATGCGGTCTGACGGCGGCGCGGCGGTGGGCTGCGGGAAAACACTGGAATATAACAACATTTATCTTTGCAACGTGAAGTTCGACCCCAGGCAGGCGCCCTATCCCATTGAAGAGGTGCGGAAGCCGGACTATATTGAAACGCCCCTGTTCCCCGGGGAGCATTTTTATCCCTACCGGGCGGTGTGCAACATGCGGGACATTCACGGATTTAACTTTAAAATTAACGGCGTTTATGCAGACATGGTGGACAACCTGCTTCGCATTACCGGGAAAAACCACATTGAGCTTTACGACGTGGACGTTCCAAACATTGTTTACGACGACTTTGTGGGTGACGACTGCACGGTGGATTAATTTTTGTTGAAGGAGAAAAGCAGATGAAATTCGGGCATAGGGCCTGCGCGGCGGCGGTGTCGGCGGTTGTTTTGTTCGGTTTTGGCATAAGCATGGCAGGTGCGGAAAACCAGGGCGCGTCAGGCGGGATTTCTATGTATAAAGACCCGGCAAAAAGCTTGCTGCGGCAATTTCTTTACGGCAGCAGCATAGCGGAACGGGTGTTGTTAAAATCGGGCCAATACCGGCTTGTGTGGAGCGACGAGTTTGAAACAGGCACGGTGGACGAAACCGTGTGGAGCTTTGAAGAGGGCTATAAACGGAACAACGAGCTGCAATATTATACGAAAGACAACGCCTGGATGGAAGATGGGTGTTTGGTGTTAGAGGCAAGAAAGGAAAGCAAGTTTCCGGGGTTTGCATATACCTCTGCCAGCCTCACCACACGGCACAAAAAGTCGTTTCACCAGGGCGTGTTTGCGGTTCGGGCAAAGCTGCCCGAGGGGCAGGGCTTGCTCCCGGCGTTTTGGACCATGGGGGACCAAAACTATTGGCCCTCGGGCGGCGAGATTGACGTGTTTGAAATGGTGGGCGGCGCAGGCCGGGAAAACACCTGCCACGGCACCATTCACTGGGGGGAATATCAGGGAACGTCTTACTCGGAAAGCGGAAAGACCACGCTTTTAAGCGGAACGTTATCCGACGAATTTCACGTATATGCCGCAGAGTGGACGGACACGGAAATTATTTGGTTTTTAGACGGGCGGGAATATTACCGAACACAGCTAACAGAGGAAAACAAGAAATATTTTACCGAACCCCACCGGGTTTTGCTGAGTTTGGCCGTTGGGGGCGACTGGCCGGGCGCGCCGGACGAAACCACGGTTTTTCCTCAGCGGTATGTGATTGACTGGGTTCGGGTTTATCAAAAATAAAACGAATTTAGGAGGGCAAGAACGTGAACCATGTATCACCGGAAAAGGCGGGAATCTCCTCAGAGCAGGTGCTGAAGTTTGTTCAGAGCCTTGAAAACAGAAATCTTTCGACCCACAACGTGATTTTAGCCCGGGGGGAGGATGTTTTCTTTGAACACTACTGGCCGCCCTTTGACAAAAGCTTCGGCCACCGGATGTATTCCGTCAGCAAGAGCATTGTTTCCATTGCGGTTGGGTTTTGCGAGCAGGACGGGCTTTTGTGCCTTGACGACAAAATTTCAAAGTATTTTCCCGAGGAGGCAAAACGGGCAACGGACGAAAACCTGAAAAATCAGACCGTTCGCCATATGCTGATGATGGCAACGGCAAAGCCGGCGCAGAACTGGTTTGCCGCCGCGCCGGACGACCGCGTGCGGTTTTATTTTGAAAATGACGGGGTGCAGTCGCGGCCGTCGGGCACAATTTATAACTACGACAGCAGCGGCTCGTTTATTCTGGCGGCGCTGGCGGAGCGGCTCACGGGAAAGCCGTTTATGGAATATTTGAGAGAGAAGCTGTTCGACAAAATCGGCGTTTCAAAAGAGGCGTTTTGTCTGAAATGCCCCGGCGGCCATTCGTGGGGGGACTCGGGCGTGATTTGCACGCCCCGGGACTTGCTGAAAATTGCGCGGTTTCTGTTAAACGGCGGAACGTGGAACGGCGAGCAGATTTTAAATGAACGCTATGTGACCGAAGCCACGGCAAAGCAGATTGACAACAACCCCTGGGGTTTGAACGATTTTGACACCCAGGGCTATGGATTTCAGTTTTGGCGCACCTGGCGAAACTCGTTCTTTTTTAACGGCATGGGCTGTCAGTTTGCGGTGTGCGTTCCCGATTTAGACTTGATTTTGGTTTACAACGGCGACAATCAGGGCAAGAATTTGGCAAAGAACGTGATATTTGAAGCGTTTTTTACCCACATTGCAGACAGCATGCAGGGCGGCCCTCTGGCAGAGAATGCTGCTTCGCAGGAGCAGCTGGATGCATATTGCGCCGGCTTAACGCTTGCAGCGGCAAAGGGCAGCAAACACAGCGATTTTGAGCGGGAAGTGAACGGCGTGACGTTTGCGGTGCGGGATAATCCCATGGGGATTACGAAATTTAAACTGGAGTTCGACGGTAACGGCGGGGGGCAATTCGGCTTTACCAACGCCCAGGGGGACAAAGCAATTGCTTTTCGGATGTGTGAAAATGCGTTTGGTGCGTTTCCCCAGGAAGGGTATGCAGACGAAGTGGGAACGGTGAAAACCAAGGGGCATTTTTACCGGTGCGCCGCATCAGCGGCGTGGATTGAGCCGAAAAAGCTGTTTTTAAAGGTGCAGATTATTGACGAATATTTCGGCAATCTGGGCATTACCATTGGGTTTGACGGCAGCGGAAAGGCCGGGCTTTATTGCGCCAAAAGCGCAGAGGACTTTTTAAACGAATATGAAGGGTTTGCGGAGGCGGAAAAAATCATTTAAAAATACAACTTTTCGCAGAAAAAACAGGGGCGCCGTGCAAGATTTGTGTTGCAATTTCCTGTTGTTTATTATATAATTAGTACAGATAAGGTTCGGAAAATTTTTAATATTTGTGCAAATTAACAAAATATGCGAGGAGGAAAGAATATGAAAAAATTTTTAGCAACGATGCTGTCTTTCGCAATGCTGCTTGGCGCAGGCTTAATGCAGGTCTCAGCGCTGGGAAGCAACGAGGGCTATCCCTATTTGTTTGAAACCTTTGAGACAGAGGAAAGTCTAAACGGGTTTAACAAACCGGATGCATCACGGGCAACTGTAAGTATTGCAAAAGGCGGCGCAAACGGCAGCGGCGGCAGCTTACAGGTGCATCAAAAAAACAAGGGTTTTTTTGATGTGACATATGCGTGCGAAGGTTTGGCGCCTGTTAAGGGGCAGAAAATTCATATGTCTGCATGGGTGAAGCTGAATTCTGAAATTTTAGACCAGTTTAACAACAAAAACTGTAACGTGTTCAGCTTTATTTTCCACGGCACCGGAATTGTAACGAATGCAGGAAACAGAACCGATGTTACCGTTGGCGAGGCGTATTCCGGCACCGGCTGGAAACAGTATGACATCACAAATGTTTTGGTGAAAGACCAGTGGGTGAAGGTGGAAAAGGACATTGAATGGGAAGACGCCATGTCTATCGGCAGCGGCGCGTCCATTGGCAGCATTCAGCTGAAAACGGTGAGCCTGAGAGTTACCGGCGAGGCAGGCATTCAGGCATTGGCAGACCCCGATGCAACAGTTTTGGACTATCAGATTGACGATTTTATTTTTGAATATCCTGACAGCGACAGAATGGGTGTGAACACCGGCACGGCGGGAACCTATGTGGTGAACGACGATTATGACACTTCCTCTGTTACCGGTGAATTAGACGGCCGCAGCGACGACTGTTCGCTGGGTTACAGGCAGGTGTTAAGCCCCGTTGTAACGGATGATAAGGGCACTCACGGCAAGAATTTCGCAGACACAACATTCAGTAACGTTTATCTTAAAATGGGCCACCTTTACAAGGTTTCGGGCTGGTTCCGCTATGATGGAATTGAAGGCGACGAGGGCTTATATGGCGACACCGCAAAAATTAGGCAAATTATTTACGCCGGCAAAAGGGATCCGGAGGATAAAAACTCTTTCACAAGCGGTTATCCCAGTGTGTACCCTGCGGTTATTCCTAAGGGCCAGTGGACAAAGGTAGAGTATTACTACTATTATGAATATCAAGCATATGACAACAACAACTTCCATGTGGGCTTCCGTATCTGTCCTGAAAAAGCAGAGGAAGGCACGTATGCAACTGACGACCCGGCAGGCGCCGGAACGTTTGGATTTGACAAGCTGCAGGTGTTTGACTTAGGTGTTATCGGCAACGGGGACATGGAAATCAGCGGTGACGGATTAAAGGTGTTTAAAAACACCGGTGAGGTTACGCAGACGTTCCCGGGCTGGACTGCCAACAATGCCACGGCCGAAGTCAGCACTGACACGGCCAGCGGCGAGGGGCAGAGCATGAAAATGACCTCCACCGGCAATTACGGCGACATGAAAACCAGTGCTACCTTCGAGCAGGGCAAACTTTACCGCATCAGCTTCAAGGCAAAAACCGAGGGACTGGAGGAAAACGCAGAAGTTCCGATTTCCCTTATCTTTGACAGATACACAAATAAAGACCCCGGAACAACAGAAGTTTATAAGGTGCCCAACTTTGAATATATGGTTGGCCCTGAAACCTTTGACAATGCTAAGACGGAGTGGACAATTTCTAACGATTGGAAAGAATTTTCCGGCTGGTATAAAGTGAACTTCCCGCGGATTGAGGGAAAAGAAGATGCCAGCATAGCCAACCTTGTGCCGCGGCGCCCTATGCTGTATTTCCGTGTGAATAAATCGACCAATCCGGAAGGAACGGTGCTTTATCTGGACGACTTAAAGGTTGAGGAAATGGGCAACAGCAACCTGATGGATGATTTGAAAAACGGGCTGGACGCAGATGTGGCAGACATTTCCGCCACAGGCGCAGCGGTGCCGGGAAGTGAAATTTCCCTTTCCTACACCTATGTTCCGAAATACAGCGAAGAAGAAAACAAGGCGGCAACGGTGATTAAGGCATATTCTGTGCTTCCCGGCGGCGAAATCCGCAACTATGGCACCTTTGCGCCGGACCAGGCATTTACTGTGCCAAGCTGTGCGGCAGGACAGGATATCACTTTTGAAATTATCCCCATCAGCACCGCAGGCCTAATCGGCAACCGCGCAACGTTCACCGTCGGCGCGGCAACGGATTATATCGTCTACGACGCGGCGGCAGGAAAAGTGACTGCCGGCTGCAGCGGGGCGTCTGCAACAATTCTTTACGCCTCCTACAATGGGGGGCAGCTCACGTCGTTTGCCGTAACCGACGCGGTGTTTGAAGAAGGAAAATTTGAAGAAACCGTTCCGGCGGAATTTTCGCCTGGCGAGGGGGACACTGTGAAGGTTATGATGTGGAAAGACCTTACAAACTGCACTCCCATCTGCGCATACACACGTTAAACAAAAATAAAGACAGGAAAAAGCGGGCTGCCAAACTGTTTGGCGGCCCGCTTTCAAAATGGGGGGTAAATGGGGTATCTAAAGTGAGGGGATTATTGAATTTCAATCTGGCTTACTTTCGCTTTTTCCTCCGTTTGCTTCGGCATGGAGAGCTCTAAAACGCCGTCTTTATAGCTTGCGGTGATTTTATCGGTATCCACGTCGGAAACATTGAAGCTCCTTGCAAACGAGCCGAACCTGCGTTCCTTGCGGATATACTGGCCGCTTTTGTCCTCAGTTTCTTCCTTGTGCTCTGCCGAAATGGTGAGATAGTCGCCGTTTAGGTCGATATGGATATCCTCCTTGGCAAATCCCGGCAGCTCCGCCTGCAGGACATATGCGCCGTCTTTGTCGATGATATCGGTTTTGAAGGCAGAAAGATAGCTGCCTGAGTCACCGAAAAAGCTCTTTTCAAAATCGTTAAAATAGCGGTACAAATCTTTTTCCTTGCGTCCAAATGGAATTAAATCAAACATACAATCTCCTCCAATTCATTTTATTTTTATTTTTCATTGAAACGCTTTATTTTATGGTTCCCATTGAAACCATCTCCTTTTTTGTTTCTAAGACTATTATAACCCAAATTTGTGACAAAATTTCATAGAATTTGTAAATAAAATTAATAACTTTCATGAACAAATTTTAAACGCTTTTTTTCGACTTTTTTCGAAAGGCCGCCGGGGGCAGGCCATAGGCCTTTTTAAAGCAGGATATGAAATAGTTCGAGTCGGAAAAACCCGTCATTTCTGAAATGGTTTTCACAGAAAAGTCGGAGTCTAAAAGCAGGGTTTTTGCCTCGGTGAGGCGTTTTTCCTGAATATATTTCATCACCGGCACGCCCTGGTGTTTTACAAACACGTGGCTTACGGCGGAAAGGGAGCAAAAACAGTTTTTGCTGATGTCCCGCAGGGTGATGCCGTCTGCAAAATGGCGGTTAACATAGGTCAGCAGCCGGCTGTAGAGGGAGCGCTCGGAATTGTCGGCGGCATCGCTTTCGGTAAGCGCTGAAAGGTATGACAGCAGAAAGCACAGCGGCTCAATTTCCGCCCGGAGCGAGGCAAATTCAGGCGGCTGGGGAGAAAGCTTTTGGTAAAGTCCGAAAAGGGTTTCTTTGGAGATGAGATATTCTTCTGCAACGCGGCGCACCCGCTTTTTCGCCTCGGTTTCACGGGTTTTAAATCCGCTGACGCTGACGAAACCAATAATTTTGTCCTGCTGTGCGCCTCCCGGTATGGGAAACACAAATTCTTCTACCCCGGCGTGGCACATGCCGAAAAATGCGCCGTTCTTCAAACGCTCATACACCTTTTTCTGGCTGTGAATACATTGGTCCCAGGCTTCAGGGCTGGTTTTTAAAGCCAGGCAATAGGGGTGGTAGTGAATGTTATATTTTGCAGGCAGGGCGCAAAAGCCGGTGTCGCGGCGGAAGCAAAAGGTGACATAATAGCCCTTTGCACGAAGCAGCCGGATATAGTTTTCCACGGCGGTTTCCAGTTCTAGAATCATAAAGCCATCTCCTTGCATGAATTTAAAGTTTTTTTGCAGGATTTCAAAGGAATTTGCGCTGTGTATATTATATGATAGAGGGGAAAGAAAGTCAAGGAGTGATGAAACATGAAGACTTACACAGAAAAGGCACGGGAAATTCCTGTTGCGGCGGAGGTCGACGTTTTGGTGGCAGGCGGCGGGCCTGCCGGGTTTGCAGCCGCCTATACCGCGGCGAAAAACGGGGCTTCCGTTTTGCTGATAGAACAGGGGGGAGATGTGGGAGGCATGTCTACCATCGGTCTGATGAGCCATTGGGTCGGCCGGGCAGACAGCAAGCTTTACCACGAAATTTTAAGGCGCAGCGCAGACCGGAACCCCGGCGCGTATCAGGGCGTGCAGACAAGGCTGATCAACACCGAGGAGCTGAAAACGCTGTATTTGGAAATGCTGGAGGAGGTTCACGCACGCCTGATGCTTTATACCTTTGTCAGTGATGTCATTACGGATAACGGCGCGGTGACCGGCCTGATTGTGGAAAATAAGGCGGGCAGGCAGGCAATTCTGGCCAAAACGGTGGTAGACGCCACAGGGGACGGCGATGTGGCGGCCCGGGCCGGGGCGGAGTTTCAGCTGGGCCGTGAGAACGACCAGAAAATGCAGCCCATGACGCTGATGTTTAAGGTGGGCGGCGTGGATGTGGAAAACGCAGCCCTTCCCGGTTCTTTTGAATCGCTGGTGGAAACAGAAAAAGGGGAGCTGCAGGCGTTGGCAAAACAGCTTTTGCCCCATCCGGCGGGCCATGTTTTGCTGTATGAAAACGTTTTGCCCGGCATTGTTACGGTAAACATGACCAACGTGACAGGGGCGGACGGCACCGACTCCGGCGACCTGACAAAGGCGACCGTTGTGTGCCGGAAGCAGATGGAAAAGATTGTGGCGTTTCTGCGGGAATTTGTTCCTGGCTTTGAAAACTGCTTTTTAATTACGTCTGCGTCGTTTATGGGCGTGCGGGAAACCAGGCATTTTGAGGGCGTGGCTAGGCTGACGGAGCAGGATATTTTAGAGGCGCGCCAGTTTCCCGACTGGGTGGTGAAAGACGCCCACTTTAATTTTGACGTGCACAACATTTCGGGCAGCGGGCTGGACGAAACCGGGGCGCAAAAGCACTTTAGCCAGCAGAAGGGCTACGACATTCCCATTGGCTGCCTCATTCCGAAGCACATAGACGGGCTGGTGCTGTCTGGCAGGAATATTTCGGGCACGCACATGGCACATTCCAATTTCAGGGTAATGCCCATTTGTGTGGGAACAGGCGCGGCGGCAGGCGCAATTGCGGCAATCGCGGCGAAAAGCGGCCAAAAACCCCGTGACGTGCAGGCGGCTGATGTGCAGGCGGTTTTACTGGGCTAAAAGACAAGATTTTTGGGAAAAAAAGCGTGGATTTTGTGAAATCCGCGCTTTTTTTACAGTTTTTACAAAAAAGTGTTGACCTGAAATCTCAAGTGCTATATAATACAATTATGTAATTATTTACAAGGGGGCTTGTTTCATGGTAAAAATCGCAATATTGGGATATGGTACCGTCGGTTCCGGCGTTTATGAAATTTTGAAAAAAAATCCGCCGTCCATTGCTAAAAAGGCGGGGGATTCCATTGAAATAAAATATATTTTAGATATCAGGGAGTTCGACGGCCACCCGGAAAAGCATTTGTTTACCAAAAATTTTGACGACATTTTAAACGACGACGAGGTTTCTATTGTTGTTGAGGTAATGGGCGGCTTAGAGCCGGCTTATTCGTTTTCTAAATCTGCGCTATTAAAGGGCAAAAGTGTGGTAACTTCAAACAAGGAGCTGGTGGCCACCCACGGCACAGAGCTGATTCGCCTGGCAAAAGAGCACGACGCCAACTATTTCTTTGAAGCTTCTGTGGGCGGCGGAATTCCCATCATCAGGCCTTTAAACCAGTGCCTCACCGCCAACGAAATTGACGAGGTGCACGGCATTTTAAACGGCACCACCAACTTTATTTTAACCAAGATGTTTGAAGAGGGTGCGACCTTTGAAAGCTCTTTGAGGGAGGCCCAGAGCTTAGGCTATGCGGAGCGCAATCCCGAGGCCGACGTGGAGGGCCACGACGCCTGCCGGAAAACTGCGATTTTGGCCTCTTTGGCAACCGGAAAATTTGTAGACTACCATGACATTCCCACCGAGGGCATTACAAAAATTTCCACGGCAGACGTGTTTTTTGCCGGAAAGATTGGCTATGTAATTAAGCTCATTGGTTCGGCGGAGGTTGGACCGGACGGCAAGGTGCAGGCCATTGTTGCGCCCCGCCTTGTTTCAAAAGACAGTCAGCTTGCAGATGTAAACGGCGTGTTTAACGCCATTTTGGTTCACGGCGATTCGCTGGGCGACGTGATGTTTTACGGCCGGGGCGCGGGCAAGCTGCCCACCGCCAGCGCCGTTGTGGCAGACGTGATTGACGCGGCCAAGCACATTCACATTAACAAATGGGTGATTTGGTCGGAGGCCGAGGGCGATATTATGCAAAATCCAGGCGAATGTGTTTACCGTTATTTTGTGCGCACCTCCAATAAGGCTTTGGCAGAGAATTTGCCCGGCGTGGACGTGATTGGAACGCTGGAGGGCGAAACGGTTTTCACCACCGGCGAAATGAAAGAGAAGGATTTTATGCAGACAGCAGGCGGAAAGTGTGCGTATATCCGAATTCTATAACCTCGCTGAAGACGTTTCCCGCTTCTGCATGCGGCGGGGGACATCTTATAGTTAGCTGAAACGAAACCGGGAGGGAAAAAGATGGGAAAGGTGAAAGTGCGGGTGCCGGGTACCTCTGCCAACATGGGGCCGGGGTTCGATTCCATTGGGCTGGCGCTGTCCATTTACAATTACATAGAGGCGGAAGAGACAGAATCGGGTCTGTGCATTGAGGTTTTGGACGCGGAAACGAAGGAGTTCCTTCCCACCGATGAAAAAAATTTGGTTTACAAGTCTATGAAATATTTGTTCGACAAGGCAGATTACCGCCCCAAAGGCTTAAAGCTTGTTTTAAACAGCGAGGTTCCCGTAACCAGGGGCTTAGGCTCAAGCTCCGCCTGCATTGTGGGCGGCCTGGCGTGCGCCAACGAGCTTTCGGGAAAACCGTTTTCTTCCCGGGAGATTATGGCCATGGCCACGCAGATTGAGGGCCATTCTGACAATGTGTGCGCCGCAGTCAGCGGCGGGTTTACCGTTTCGGTTTTTCAGAAGGACGAGATTTTTTACTATTCCCACAAGATGAACGGCGACTTAAAATTTTTAGTGCTCATTCCCGACTATGCGGTGACCACGCAAAAGGCGCGGAACACCCTGCCGGGCTATTATCCCCGGCGGGACGTGTCGTTTAACATTTCCCACGCGTCGCTCCTGGTTGCCTCCATGGTTTCGGGAAATTATGAAAATTTGCTCTGCGCCATGGACGACCGGGTGCACGAGCCTTACCGTAAAGTGTTTATTGACGGATATCCGAAAATTTATAATAAATTAAAGTCTTACGGGTCTTTGGGCACCTATATCAGCGGCTCGGGGCCAACGCTGGTTTCGGTTGTGGAGGCCGACGACGCGGAACTTTTTTATGAAGACATTTATGAATATATGCAAAAAGCCCACCCCACCTGGACCGTAAAGCTGTTGGATGCGGACAACGAGGGCGTGAAGGTGATTTAACAGGAGGTTTTGAATTTGGGTTTAATTGTTCAAAAATTTGGGGGCACGTCGGTTGCCAACACGGAGCGTTTAAAGAACGTGGCGAAAATTGTGACCGACACCTACAAGGCCGGAAACGGCGTGATTGTTGTGGTAAGCGCTCAGGGCGACACCACCGACGATTTGATTGAAAAAGCAAGGGAAGTGAACACAAATCCTTCCAAGCGTGAGATGGACATGCTGCTTTCCACAGGCGAGCAGATTTCGGCTTCTCTTTTAGCCATGACCATTGAAAGCATGGGATTTCCTGTGATTTCCCTCACCGGGTGGCAGGCCGGCATTGCCACAGACTCGAACTATTCTGCCAGCAGAATTAAAAAGATTGACACAGAGCGGCTGTCTGCCGAGCTTGACAAAAAGCGCATTGTGATTGTTACGGGCTTTCAGGGCCTGAATAAATATGACGACATTACCACTTTGGGCCGCGGCGGGTCTGACACGTCGGCCGTGGCGCTGGCCGCGGCGTGCCATGCGGATTTGTGCGAAATTTACACCGACGTGGACGGGGTTTACACCACCGACCCGCGGATTGTTCCCGACGCGAAGAAGCTTTCGGAAATTTCGTTTGACGAAATGCTGGAGCTGGCAAGTTTGGGCGCCAATGTGCTCCACAACCGTTCGGTGGAAATGGCAAAAAAATATAATGTGAACATGTGCGTTCGTTCCAGCATTACCCGTGCGGAGGGAACATTTGTTAAGGAGGTTGTTAATATGGAATCGATGGTAGTCAGAGGTGTGACAAAGGATAACGACGTTGCGAGGATTTCCCTCTGCCACATAGAGGATACGCCGGGAAAGGCGTTTCGCATTTTCTCCCTTTTGGCAAAATATAACATTAATGTGGATTTGATTATTCAGTCCATTGGCAGGGAAAACACGAAAGACATCAGCTTTACCGTGTCGGAAGGAAATTTAAAAGAGGCGCTTGATTTAATTGAGAACAACAAAGACCTTATCGGCTACGGCGAATTGAGCTATAACACCGAAGTTTCAAAGGTATCCATTGTGGGGGCGGGCATGGTGACAAACGCCGGCGTTGCGGCAAAAATGTTTGAGGCGCTTTACGACGCGCACATCAACATTCATATGATTGCCACCTCGGAGATTAAGGTTTCTGTTTTGATTGACCAGGGCATGGAAAACAAAGCGATTAAAGCCATTCACGACAAGTTTGAATTGGCTTAAAGCACATAAAACCCCCGCTGCGAAGTTGCTTCCGCAGCGGGGGTTTTTATTTTTACAGCACAAATTCCATTTGGCAGTCGAACGGTTCTTGTTCCACGTGTTCCGGATTATATTCCTCCGCCTCCACACAGCCCAGCGCTTTATAAAACGCCTGGGTTTCCACGGCGGAGTGGGCCGAAATATAAAGCTTTTTCGCGCCGCGTTCCCGGGCCCAGTCTGCGGCGCGGGCAAACAGCTCCCTGCCCGTTCCGCGGCCGCGCAGTTCTGCCGACACGTGAAGGCTGGATAAGTCCAGATAGTCGCGGGCCTTTCCCAGCGGCCGGCTTTCCACCGAGGCAAAGCCCTTGAGCGTTTCGCTCAAAAATGCGCCGAACACAACGCCCCCTGTTTGAACCGTGTTTTTTAAGCAGGAGACCAAAAAGGAATAGTCCTCTTCGCTCCATTGGTCGATGAAAGGCGCGGCCTGAATTTGCCACTGCCCGTCCTGTTTGCGCCAGCAGTTGGTAACAACCTGGCGGCGCTGGAACCCGGCAAACAGCTGCCGGCAAATTTCTTGTTCCGAAAGCTTGCGGTAAATCACGTTTTGTCCTCCGTCAGCCCTGTTTTTTCATTCTTCCGGCCAGCTTGTCCCGGTCGGACTTTGATAAAATCCGTTTTCTTAAGCGAATGCTTTTCGGCGTAACTTCAACCAGCTCGTCGTCGGAAATGAACTCTAAGCACTGCTCTAAGCTCATGTTGATGGGCGGGGTGAGCTTCACCGTGTCGTCGCTGCCCGAGGCCCGCATGTTGGTGACGTGCTTCTTTTTGCAGACGTTTACCGTAAGGTCTTCCCCTTTGGCGTTTTCGCCTACAATCATGCCCTCATACACCTTAACGCCGGGGCCTAAAAACAGCGCGCCGCGCAGCTCTGCATTCAGCAGGCCATAGGCCACGGTGGTGCCGCTTTCCCACGCAATCATGGAGCCGCGGTTTCTCGTTTGCATTTCGCCTTTAAATTCGTCGAACCCTTCTAAAATGGAGTTCATAATGCCGTTGCCCTTGGTGTCGGTTAAAAACTCGTTGCGGTAGCCGATTAAGCCACGGGAGGGAATGGTGAACTCTAAACGCATATAGCCGTCTGCCGTGGGCTGCATGTTTTCCATCTGCGCCTTGCGGATTCCCAGCTTTTCAATGACGCTGCCGGAAAACTCCTCCGGCACGTCGATGATTAAACGCTCCATAGGCTCCAGTTGTTTACCGTTTTTCTCTTTAAAAATAACCTGTGGGCGCGATACCTGAAATTCGTATCCCTCGCGCCGCATGGTTTCGATTAAAATGGAAAGGTGCAATTCTCCCCGGCCGGAAACCTTAAAACAGTCTGCGCTGTCGGTTTCCTCAACCTTTAGGCTCACGTTGGTTTCCAGCTCCCGGAACAGCCTGTCGCGGATGTGGCGGCTGGTGACGAACTCGCCCTCCTGTCCGGCAAAGGGGCTGTTGTTTACCATGAAGTTCATGGAAATGGTCGGCTCGTCCACCTCAATGACGGGCAGGGGGTCGATGCAGCCGGTGTCACAGATGGTTTCGCCAATGTTAATGTCTCCCAGGCCGGAAATGCAGATGATGTCCCCTGCCGGAACCTCTTGCACCTCCTGCCTTGCGAGGCCCTCAAAGGTGTAAATTCTGCCGGCTTTCACGTTGGACGTTGTGCCGTCGGTGTGGCACAGCGCCACGGTTTGGTTATAGCGCGCCGTGCCCCGGGCAATTTTGCCCACGGCGATTTTGCCGATATATTCATCATAGTCGATGTTGGCAATGCGCACCTGAAGCGGACCCTCGGGGTCGCCTGCCGGCGCGGGGACATAGTCTAAAATCACGTTAAAAAGCGGGGTTAAATCGTTTTTTAAATCGTCTTGCTCCAGGCCGCAAATACCCTGTTTTGCCGAGGTGTAAACCACGGGAAAGTCCGCCTGCTCGTCGGTTGCGCCCAGGTCGATGAACAAGTCCAGCACCTCGTCGATTACCTGTTCGCACCGGGCCTGGGGACGGTCGATTTTATTAATTACCACAATGGGTTTTAAATTTAGCTCTAACGCCTTTTTTAAAACAAACCTGGTTTGGGGCATGGCGCCTTCAAATGCGTCTACCACCAAAAGCACGCCCTCAACCATGCCCAGCACGCGCTCAACCTCGCCGCCGAAGTCGGCGTGTCCCGGTGTGTCCACAATGTTAATTTTCACGCCCTCGTGCATGACACTGGTGTTTTTAGAAAGAATGGTGATGCCGCGCTCGCGCTCTAAATCGTTCGAGTCCATTACGCGCTCTGCCACCTGCTCGTTTTCGCGGAAAATGCCGCTGTTTTTAAACATTGCGTCCACCAATGTGGTTTTGCCGTGGTCAACGTGGGCAATAATGGCAATGTTTCGAATGTTGTTGCTGTTTTCCAAAAAAATTCCTCCGATATATTTCATGTTTTTTATGATCTCTAACTTTTAATTGTAGCACAAAACGCTAAAAAGTCAAATATAAATTGACACATTGCAGAAATTTTGTTAAAATAATAGCAGAATACGGTAGACAAGGAGGCATTTTATGTTTGTTTCTAACCATATAAATGTGAATGAGAAAAACCATCTGTCCATTGGAGGCTGCGACAGCCTTGATTTGGCAAAGAAATTCGGCACGCCCCTTTATGTGCTGGACGAAGCGGTTATCCGTGAAAACTGCAGACGCTATGTGGACTCGGTGAACAAGTTTTATAACGGAAACGGAATGATTTTATATGCCAGCAAGGCTCTGTGCGCCGGCGGCGTGTTAAAAATTGCAGACGAGGAGGGCCTGGGGCTGGACGTTGTGTCCGGCGGGGAGCTTTATACCGCGCACAAGGCCGGTTTTCCCATGGAAAAGGTATATTTTCACGGCAACAACAAGTCGGAAGACGAGCTTCGCATGGCGCTGGATTTTGGCGTGGGCCGGTTTGTTGTGGACAATGAGCAGGAACTGAGCGCTTTAAGCCGTCTGGCAAAGGAAAAGGGCAAAACGGCTTCTGTTTTGTTCCGCATTAAGCCCGGGGTTGACGCCCACACCCACGACTTTATCCGCACGGGGCAAATCGACTCGAAATTCGGCGTTGCACTGGAAACCGGAGAGGCGCTTGCCATTGTGAAAAAGGCGGTTTGTGCGGAAAACATTGCGTTTTGTGGAATTCACTGCCACATTGGCTCGCAGATTTTTGATTTAGCTCCTTTCTGCGAGGCGGCGTCTGTTATGATGGGCTTTATTAAGGAAATTAAAACAGAGTGCGGCGCAGATGTGCGCGAACTGAATTTAGGCGGCGGCTTTGGCATATCTTACACAGAGGCGGACGATCCGCTGCCCTATGGAACGTTTATGGAGGCGGTGAGCCGCGTGATTCATGAAGAGGCGGAAAAGCATGGCGTTGCGCTGCCTTTCATTTTAATGGAGCCGGGCAGGAGCATTATCGGCCCTGCAGGTGTGACTCTTTACACCGTTGGGAATGTGAAGGAAATTCCGGGTGTTCGGACGTATGTTTCCGTTGACGGCGGCATGGCGGACAATCCGCGCTATATCTTGTATCAGGCGGAGTATGACTTTTTAAACGCCGGAGCGGCGGGCAGCGATAAGACAGAGGTTGTCACCGTGGCGGGCAAGTGCTGTGAGAGCGGCGACCTTTTAGGCGAGCACGTAGCGATTCAGCCGGTTCGTCCGGGGGACATTTTGGCAGTGATGGCCACGGGAGCCTATAACTATTCTATGGCCAGCCACTATAACCGTTTGCCCAATCCGGCGGTGGTGCTGGCTGACGGCGGGTCGGCCCGGGTGATTGTAAGACGCGAAACCTATGAAGATTTAGTGAAGAACGACGTGTTATGAGGAAGTCCCAGGAGCAGGTTCTTCAAAATAAAATAAACGTGTGCCTGCTGGCTTTGGTGTCGTGCCTGCTGTGGGGCAGCGCCTCGCCCTGTATTAAAACGGGGTATGACTGGCTGTGCATTTCTTCCGCCGACGTGGGCGCACAGCTTTTGTTTGCCGGCGTAAGATTCACCCTGGCGGGCATTATCACCGTGGCGGCAGGGAGCCTGATGTTTCACAGAAAATTGGTTCCCACGAAAAAGACGTTTCCCTCCGTTTGTGTTTTGGCTCTGGTGCAGACCGTGGTGCAATATTTTTTCTTCTATGTGGCGCTTTCCAACACAACCGGGGTGCGCGCCGCGGTAATTCAGGGGGCAAACGCGTTCATTGCCCTGTTTGTGGCGGCGCTGGTTTTTAAAATGGAGCGGCTTACCGTGAAAAAAGTGGCTGGCTCGGCCGTGGGATTTTTGGGCGTTATCATCATTAATCTGGCCGGGGGCAGCTTTGGCAGCGGATTTCGGCTTGCCGGCGAAGGGTTTATCATTCTTTCTACCGTGGCCTATGCCTTTTCTTCAGCCCTGATTAAAATTTATGCAAAAGACGAGCACCCGTTTACGTTAAGCGGCTGGCAATTTTTTCTCGGCGGGCTGGCGCTTTGCGCAATCGGCCTTTGCCTGGGCGGGCGGTTTTCCCTTACGCTTCCTGCCGCGGGGCTGATTTTATATCTGGCGTTTTTGTCTGCCGCGGCATATAGCCTGTGGGGGCTGCTTTTAAAATATAACTCTGTGGCTTCGGTTACGGTTTACAGCTTTGCCATTCCGGTTTTCGGAACCATTCTCTCTGCAATTATTTTAAAGGAAGGGGCCCAGGCGGCAAGCCTGCAAAGTCTGGCGGCGCTGGTGTTGATTACCGTTGGCATTATCATGGTGAACCGGGAGGAGAACAAACGATAAAAAAATTCGGCTGCTTGGCCGGATTTTTTTTATTTTTGGAATATATTTATATTCTTGCGCATACAGTTTAACAAGAAATTAAGAAAGCAGGTGTGCGTATATGGAAATAAAAAAGGAAAACATAAATTTAACCGAGAGAAACGTGAAGCTGAACTCCAACGTTATGGTGGAGGGCGATATCATTGTGCCCGACATTAAGCCCGACATTCGCGAGATTTTGCTGGCGGACGCAAACGTGGTGACGCAGTCGTCTGAATATCGCGGCGGAAAGCTTTATGTTTCCGGGAATGTGTTTTTCAAGATTTTATACCGTCCGGATTCTGAGGGAGAGGGCTGCGAATTAAAATCGCTGGACGCATCTTTCGAATTTTCCGACAGCGTGGACATTCCCTCCGGAGAGGATTTAACGTTTTTTGTCTGCGCCTCAACCGAGCACATTGGATTTACCCTTGTGAACTCCAGAAAGCTGTCTATGAAGGTGATTGCAGCTTTGGGGATTAACGGATACCGGGAGCGCAGCTTTGCGCCTGTTACGTCTGTAACAGGCGACGATGTGCAGTGCCGCGAAAAGCGGTTTAACATTTACATGCCGGTGGCAGACGAGCAGTCGGACATTACCGTTTCCGACTTTTTAACCGTGCCTGCCGACATGCCGGACATTGACGAAATTTTAAAGGTGGACGCATGGGCCTCAGGGGGCGACTGCAAAATTATGAACGGCAAGGTGATGGTGAAGGGCACGCTCCACTTAAAAACCCTTTATACTGCCGCTCAGGACGGCTACACCACAGAGCTGGTGTGCCATGAAATTCCGTTTACAGAAATTGTGGAGGCCGAAGGAGTGGACGAAAACTGTGCCGCAGGCGTAATCTTCTCTGTGAAGGACGTTTTGGCCAGCGCCAAGGGCGACATTAACGGCGACACAAAAATTATCAGCGCGGAGATTTTAGTAAACGCCAGGGTGAAAGCTTCAAAAACCGTGCAGGAGACCATTTGTGACGACTGCTACGCAATTCACGGCGCAATGGAAACGGAAACCGAAAAAATGGAACTGTTAGAATATGTTGCCTCAGAAAACACTGAATTTACGGAAACACAGTCGGTGGAGATGCCCAAAAACGTGAAGATGAAAAATGTGATAAACGTAACCGCAAAACCCATTTTGCGGGAGACCTGCGTGGAAGACGGCGCTCTTCACATGCGCGGCACGCTGGTTTCTTTCCTGTTATACCGGGAGGAGAAAGAGGACGGACAGATTAAATGCGCCGTGACGGAAACCGATTTCGACTGGCAGAAGAACGTTCCCGGCCAAGGGCTTATCGCCGACTGCGACCTTTGGGTGGAAGACATAGCGGCAACGAAGCTCAGCGCAGACGAAGCGGAAGTGAAAGCCACCATGGGGCTGAACGCAAAGGTTTTGAAAAAAAGTGAAATTGACATTATTACCGGATGCACCGCGGTGGAAACAGACGAAGCGGAGGAAAACCGCCCCAGCCTGGTAATTTATTTCACCGAAGACGGCGACACCTTGTGGGACGTTGCCAAGAAATATGGCACCACGGTGGAGAAAATTCAGTCTGCCAACGGCATTGAAACAGACCGGTTCAGCAGCGGAAAGAAGATTTTAATTCCCCGGGCCTGCTGATTGAAAAAAAGGGAAAGAAAAGAGCAGCCGTTTAGAAAAACGGCTGCTTTTTGTGTTTTTTTCTTATTCGTTATCTGCCAAAAACGCGTTAATGCGCTCAACCAGCGCGTCTGCGTCCTCACCGTGAACCGCGCAGGCCTGGGCGATTGATTCGCCGCTTGCCGACGGGCAGCCCAGGCAGTGCATTCCAATTTCAAAGAAGAACTGCGCTGTGTCTGGATTTAATTTTAACACATCAACAATGATTGTGTCTTTCGTTACTTGTTTTGCCATTATTTTTTCCTGCCTTTCCGCCTGTTTCATAGTTATTTTAACTTGCGCCGGCCGCCCAGGCCAGCGGGGCGCAGTGGGTTTGGATATGCGTTTTATGAGGCTCTGCGATAAAGGTTGTTGCCGAAACAGTCGATCACCACGGTCAGCGGCATGTTCTCAACCACCAGCCGTTTCACGGATTCGGGGCCCAAGTCCTCATATGCGATTACGTCCGCCTGTTTGATGGCGTTGGCATATAAAGCGCCTGCGCCGCCGATTGCCGCCAGGTAAACCGCGCCGTTTCGTTTGATTGCGTCGGCCACCGCGTCGCTTCTGTCGCCCTTGCCGACCATGGCAAGCAGCCCCAAATCAAGCAGGGCGGGGGCAAACTGGTCCATGCGGCAGCTGGTGGTGGGTCCGCAGGAGCCGATCACCCTGCCGGGCTTTGCCGGGCACGGGCCGGCGTAATAAATGGTTTGGCCGGTCAAATCGAACGGAAGGGGTTTGCCCGCAGCCAGCGCCTCTGCCATGCGCTTGTGTGCCGCGTCCCGGGCGGTGAACATTACGCCGCTCACTGAGATATTATCCCCGGCTTTCAGGGTTTTAATGACATCCTTTGTAAATGGCAGATGAATATTCACGGCAACCTCCATCATATTTTGCAATCTCACTTAATATTATACTATAGCTGCCATTGAATTTCAAGATGCCGGAAGGAAATTTTTTATGAACGAAACCGGCATTATTACAAGATTTTTAAAAATATTATGTAAACAATGCACGATTAGTTAACATTAGTTATTAACATTGCCAACAGGGTTATGAACAAGCAAAATAGTGAAATTAAGCTTTTTTGGCAAGGTTATGCACACTATCAACAGGTTATCAACAGGTTTTTGCCTTTGTTGAAGGGCTGTGTAATGTGCCTGTAAAGGTGCGTTAACACAGTTAAAACATTTGGTTTACATAATTATATTACAGGGGAGTTGATGATAACTTGATAAAAAGTATGATACATATTTTATCCATTGCACTAATTTATTGCGGCACGGTTTTCGGCGCGGGTTTTGCCTCCGGACAGGAGATTGTAAGCTTCTTTTCGTCCCATTTTTTGTGGGGCGTGGTTCTGTCGGTTTTTGTCGGTTTTCTGTTTTCTTTTTTCGGATATGCGGTTTGTTCCAAAGCCAAAGAATTTGGGTTAAACAGCGCAAAAGAATATTTCGGTTTTCTGTTTCCAAAAGCGGTGTCCGGCCTTTTGCATTTCATTTGCATGGCGTTTTTGGTAGTATCTTTCTGCATAATGATTGCCGGCTGCGGAACACTATTTAAAGAACAGTTCTCGCTTCGGCCCATGATTGGCTCTTTGTTTTCTCTGGTAATTTGCTATAAAATTATTAAAAACAGAGTGGGCGGCCTGGCGCGGTTTAACGCGGTGATTACGCCGTTTATGTTTTTGGGCGTGGTGGCGCTGTGCTGTGTGGTGCTGACCCGCACAGACGTGGATTTTTCCCTTTTGGAGCAGGGAAGGCCGCATAAGGCCGCTTTTTCCGGCGCGCTTTATTTAAGCTATAACTTGGTGTCTGCCGCGGCGGTTTTGGCGCCCAGCGCGGCCATTGCAAAGTCGAAGCGCCAGGCGGGGCTGGGCGGCGCTTTGGGCGGCATTTTGGTGGCTGTGCCCCTTGTGCTGCTGTCTTTGGTTTTAACACTGTTTCCTGCGTTTCACACCGAACAGCTCCCCTTTTTTGCGCTGATTTGCGCTATGCATCCAAAACTGAAGCTGGCCTGCGCCGGCTTGCTTTACTGTGCCATGCTCACCACCGCCGCTTCTTCCGGTGTTTCGGTGCTGGCGCGGGTGAAACCGAAATTCACCGGAAAATATGCAGCTGTTCTCTGTGCCGCAGCTTTTGCCGCCTCGTTTGTGCCCTTTGACGTTTTGGTGAAGACCATGTATTCCGCTTTTGGGGTTTGCGGTTTGGTTTTAATTTTGGGAATTGTAAAATCAATTTTGAGAAAACAATAGATTTTAGCATTTACAGCGAGAAATTTAAAGAAAACAAAATTTAATTTGACAAAATAGTGAAAAATACCCTGTTTTTCGGTTTGCACTGGATTTAAAAAAGTGTTATACTGAACAAGTGCCGTCAATAGGACGGGGTTTAGCGCAGTTTGGTAGCGCACATGGTTTGGGACCATGGGGCCGGGGGTTCAAATCCCTCAACCCCGACCATTATGCGCTGGCGTAGCTCAGTTGGTAGAGCAGCTGATTTGTAATCAGCAGGTCGCGGGTTCGAGTCCCATCGCCAGCTCCACGATTTCACTGCTTTTTATGACAATTCTATATGGAAGAGTTCCCGAGTGGCCAAAGGGGGCAGACTGTAAATCTGTTGCTTTCAGCTTCGATGGTTCGAATCCATCCTCTTCCACCACGTCGCCGCAAGTGTCATATCGCTTGCGGCGACTTTTTTACAAAAGTCACCGTGCGCTCATTCTGCTGCGTCTCCTCTTTCGCAAAAAGGCACGCTCGGCTCGCCTGCTCGGTTGTAAACGCCCTCGCGACGGCTCGCGGTCGCTGCCACCTTTTTGCGAGTGCGTCTGCGGCGCAAAATATATCTAAATTGTTCACTCTTCCCATAATATTGACAAACCGCTTTATGAAGCGGTTTGTTTTTATTTATACACGTTTTTTACATGATTTTGTTTAAAACAGCAGCCGCTCGTGCTTCTTCGCGGGGATACAGATGGGAATATGTGTTCCATATGATTTCAATGTTTGAATGTCCCAGACGGCGGGCAGTTTCCGGAATGTTAATTCCCTCGTTTGCCAATAACGAAGCGTGAGAGTGACAGAAAAGGAGTACGACATAATTTACGGCCTGGTTGCAAATGATGATGTATATACGATTTTTACGCTTTATCAGGCGGGTGTACTTACGAAAGAGCAGACCCTTAATTGCTTTGTGGAGACAATCGGGCTTGCAAAGCAGCAGAAAGAAAAGCGTAGCATGAAGAATAGCAAAATAGAATGAAAAGCACGTCTGAGGTTTTATTGCCATAGACGTGTTTTTTTTTATTGCGGTAATACGGCTTTTTCTCCGTAATTGTTTGAGGCTTTGTTTGAATAAATTTTACAAAAGTGGCCGCTTTGTAACATAAGTTTTACGAAGGTTTTACCCGGCCATGGTTTCGAATAAATTGCAGGTGCTATATAATGAAAAAGCAGAATCTTATAAAAAGTAAAATTGGAACATTATGAGAAAGCGAGGAAAATTAAGTATGAGAGCAAGAAAAATGATGGCGGCAGGACTGGTGTTTATACTGGCCGTGATGATGACGGCGGGCTGCACTTCTCAAAAGACGGCTAACGTGAATCCTTCCGGCGAGAATAACTATGGCCTGGACAAGTTTGTAATGGTAATGATACCGGGTGAAGATTCAGAAAAGAGCGTTAAACTTGAAGACAATTTGGCAGCAGATATGACTGCGGCGCTTGGGATTCCCTGCACGGTCTACCGTGCGACAGATTACAGCGCAGCGGTAGAAGCGATGCGCACAGGAAATGCGCAGATGGCAGAATACGGTCCGTTTTCCTATGTAACAGCAAGGGAAAGAGCCGGTGCGGAAGCAATAGCAGTACGCGGTACGAAAGATGGGGTAAGCGGGTACACTTCTCAAATTGTGGTAAGGGCAGACAGCGATATTGAAACGCTGAAGGATTTACAGGGAAAGACCTTTGCGTTTGTAGATCCGGAATCCACCTCGGGCAATATCATTCCAACGGATGAGATATTAACTGCTATGCCGGAACTTAACCTGACGTTTGATGACCTGCACACAGATGGAAAATTCTTTAAGTCTGCGATGTATGCAGGCACCCATCCCGGCGCGATGCAGGCGGTTGCCCAAGGAAATGTAGACGCTGCGGCCGTTGCTTCCACTACCCTGGAAAATCAGATTGCGGCTGGAAACATCAAAGCTGAAGATTTGAAAATTATTTATGAATCCCCTGTGATTCCCAGTGATCCGATTGCGATTAAAAAGGATTTACCACAGGAATTTAAGGATAAGGTAAAAGCATTTTTGTTCAGTTATGATGACGCAGAGTTTTTCAATGACGAAGCAGGGAAAGAGCCGGAACGCTTCATCGAAATAAAAGACAGTGATTACGATTACCTGCAAAGCCTGAAAGAGAAATACAAACTCAACGATTAAGCACCAAAAGGAAAGGATTGCAAAGAATGGAACATATACTGGAACTTGTGCATTTAAAAAAATATTATGGGCAGACAAAAGCGGTTGAAGATGTGAGCTTTCATGTAGATGCCGGTGAGGTAGTTGCAATTATCGGACCGTCAGGCGCGGGAAAATCCACGGTTTTGCGTTGTATCAACCGCATGATTGAACCGACCGGCGGCAGCATTCTTTTTGACGGACAGGATATGGCCAAGCTCCAAAAGGAAAAGGAGCTAAAGACGGCACGGCGGAAAATTGGAATGATTTTTCAATCATTTAATTTGGTATACCGTTTATCTGTATTTCAAAATGTTCTGCACGGCCGCCTGGGATATATGTCTGCGCCGAATGCGGTGATGGGACGTTATTCGGAGGAAGACAAGCACAAAGCCGTACAGCTTTTAAATATGATTGGTTTAAAAGATATGATTTATAAAAAAGCCGGGGAGCTTTCCGGCGGACAGAAGCAAAGAGTGGGCATTGCACGCGCCCTGATGCAGGACCCGACGCTTCTTCTCTGCGATGAACCAATTGCGTCGTTAGACCCCAGTTCTTCCCGCGTCATTATGAACCAAATTCAAGAAATGGCGAAAACAAGAAACATTGCATGCATTGTCAATCTGCATCAAGTGGATGTTGCAATGGCATATGCCGACCGAATTATAGGGATTCATCAGGGACGCATTGTATTCGATGATGTCCCCGATAAATTGACAGCCTCCATGATTGAAACCATTTATGATGCGCCAATTGATAAGCTTACCATTGGACTGGAGGAAGGGGTGGCCTTGCATGCATAAGAAGCAGGAAAAGATTGCCCTCGTTCCTAAAAAAGAGAAGCGGGCAACGCTGGCTGCCTTTTTGGCGGTTACAATTCTGTTTTTGGCCGCCACAATACAGACACAGTATCAGCCTTTTGAATTTTTAATCAAAATGGAAAATTTTTGGCTGTTTATTTTTAAAGATTTGCTTCCGCCGAAAATCAGCGATTTCAGCACAATCGCACAGGGGCTGCTGCAAACCATTTGTATGGCAATCGCAGCAAGCTTATTTTCGGCAATTATATCTTTGATACTTGCTTTTTTAGGTTCCAATACGACCGCGCCATGGAAAGGCATGAAAAAAATAATCCGTTTTTTGGCATCCATACAGCGGAATATCCCCAGCATGATCTGGACCTTTATTTTGATCATGGCATTTGGAATCGGAAATGTAGTCGGTGTGCTTGCGCTTTTTATTACAACCTGCGGTTTTCTGATTCGGTCTTTTATCGAAACGATTGACGAAGTTGGGAACGAGAGCCTGGAGGCGTTGCAGTCTGTGGGGGCATGCCGGCTTTCTGTTATCACACAGGTGATTATTCCAGGTTCTTTGCCGGGATTTATATCGTGGCTGCTCTATTCCCTTGAAGTAAATATCCGTTCTTCCACGCTGGTCGGCGCGGTTGGCGGCGGCGGAATTGGACTGATTATGATGGGGTATATCAAACAGTTTCGATATCACTCTGCAATGGGCGTAATCTTGCTGATTGCAGCAGTTGTTATTTTAGTTGATATGCTGACGAACTATTTGAGAAAGAAGGTACTTGCATGACGGAGATGACTGGAGTTCTAAAACAACGAGGGGTGGCACCGCCATCTTCGGCGGCCTGCCGCGAGGAAGACGGGCTGCTTCGGGATAAAAAAGGCCATATTCGCACCAAAGACCCAATGCGCGACAGGACTTTAAAATATTTTTTAATTATTTTCGCAATATTGGGTGTTGCATCGCTGTTTATTATGAATCTTGACTGGGCACAGTTGTGGGACGGCGTAATGCACATTCCGGAAGCGGTAGGCAAACTTGCAAAAATTGATTTTAGCGCGCTGCAAATCACGCTGACATCTTTACTGGAATCGATTGGCGTTACGATTTTAGCTACGGTGTATAGCATGGTTGGCGGGATGTTTCTGGCTGTATTTTTGGCAAAAAATCTTGCTCCATTTCGGTGGCTGTCTGTAATTCTTTCTGCTGTTTTAACTTTTCTAAGAGCCATTCCTTCTATTATCTGGGTTTTGCTGGTGCTGATCTGCGTGGGATTTGGTCCTTCGGCCGGTATTATCGGCATCTGCATTTTCAGCACATCATTTTTTGCGCGTTCGTTTGCGCAATGTTTTGAGGAAGTACCGGAAGAAACCTTGGAGGCATTGCACGCAATGGGTGCAGGACGAATTAAGGTTTTCTTCAGCGCGGTGCTTCCGTCGGCATTTACCAGCATACTGGCATGGACGTCAATCAGCTTTGAAAATAACTTTGGCGCTTCTGCCGTGCTGGGTACGGTAGGCGCAGGCGGAATTGGTTATGTTATTTCCAACTGCATGACGCGATATGCGTATGGACAGGCGGTTGTTGCAATTGTCATAGTGCTGGCATTTACGTACATCATGGAGTTGGCCTTTACTGCTGTAAAGGAGAGAAATGGAAAAATTAAATAGGAGGATCAAATTTTTCATGGAAACGATAAGACTGTCAAAAATTTTAGGAAAATGTTCCAAGGAAACCATTGCGTCTTTGGCGGAGCCGATTATGCAGCGGTATCCTGTTACCGTAATCCGGAAGCCTTCCAAGACTTTGGTAATGGTTCGTATGCAGGAAACCGTGGCAAAAGCGGAATTTTATCTGGGTGAGATGCTGGCCTGTGAAGCATTGGTTGAGCTGGAAGGGAAAAAAGGATTTGCGCTTATGGCGGGTGATGATACGCAAAAAGTCCTTTGCGCTGCCGTATTGGATGCAGTATGTAAAACGGACCTGCCTGAGAGAGCAAAAGTACTGGAAGCACTCAAGGCCGAGGAACAGGTGATTGCTGAAAAGCAGGTACGGGAGATTCAAAAACATGCCGCTTCCAAGGTTCAATTTAACACGCTTGACGTGGATTATTAACTGAAAAACATGGGAGGAAACCTAATATGATAACAGAAAACCAATTTGACATGGTGTTTGACTGCCAGCAGGTTTTTAAAGCGTTAATGAATGCGCTGGCCCGGCCAGGAAAAATTTTTTCTATTTCAGAAAATGCAGAAAAGATAGGAGAAAAAAATGCTCCTTTAATAGCGGCTGGTCTTACCCTGTTGGATAACTGGAAGAAATTCTTTGTGTGTGATGCGCCGCAGCTGCAGGAGAAACTGCATGAAATGAGCTATGGGCAACCTGGGACAGTGGCAGAAGCGGACTATATCTTTATGCCGAAAGAAAGTACAAGCCTGTCTGTTTGCCGTCAGATCTTGTCTCAGGCCAAGATTGGAACGCTGGCAGAACCCCATAAAAGCGCGGCCGTTTTTGTTATGACAGATAGTTTGGAAGGCGGAGAAGAGAGGGAACTGAGCGGCCCAGGCATAGATGGAACGATTCGAATTACCCTGCCGGATGAAGGACGGATGTGGATTGAGGAACGTCAGAAAATGGAGTTTGAGTTTCCGTGCGGCTTAGAACTTTATTTTGTCACCCCACAGGGAGATTTGATGGGTGTGCCCAGAAAAACAAGAATAGGAGGGGTTAGCAAATGGGATATGTAGCGGTTACCGGCGGTCAGGAGGCAATTGACGCTTCTATTGAGCTGCTGAAAGAATATCGTTCTGTTGGAGATATGCCGGTCGAAATCGGTGTAATACGGGACCGCATGGGGCTTTTAATTGACCGAATTATGTCGGAAGCAGGTTTTTATGCACCGGATTACGCTGCGCTGGCGCTCAAGCAGTGTGAGGGCAGTCCGGAGGAAGCCGTATTTTTATTGCGTGCATACCGAAGCACACTTTCGAGAAACTATACGTCCCGGACGGTGCGCGGCGAAGAGATGCATATACGCCGTCGCATCAGTTCTGCTTTTAAAGATATTCCCGGCGGACAAATACTCGGTCCTACCTACGATTATGTACATAGGCTTTTGAATTTCAATTTGGCGGATGAAGCGGAAGCGGAGCTAAAAGCATGGTGTAAAGAATTTGAAGAAAAAACACAAAAGGCTGAACCGGCTGAGCTTTCAGACCAAGCGCCGCGCGTACTGGATCTTTTGCGTGAGGAGGGCCTGCTGGAAGAAGTTGAGGAGGACCACACAGAACCCTGCGACGTTACAATGGAAAACCTTCCTCTGCCTGCGCCGCGCAGCGCGATTTTGCAAACGCTGACGCGCGCAGATACGGGCTTTGTTTCAGGATTGGCATATAGCGATATCCGTGGATTTGGAATGTCGCATCCAACGATTGGCGAACTGCGCTACGGCAGTCTGGAGATTATCGTTGATTATCCTCTGGAGGAAGGCGAAGGGTGGTATGTCGGAGACATTTTTATCACTGAGGTAGAGGGCCTGATGGGTACCCGCCCGGGAAAAGAGGGCATTGGTGTGGGATATGGCTGCGTTATTGGCCGCAATGATACCAAGGCGATTGCAATGTCTGTATTGGACCGTGCGCTGACATTAGATCTGGACAGCCCGACGAGCGATATGGAATTTGTGCTGCTGCATGGAGATTGCCTCGAAATGAACGGTTTTATCTCTCATTTGAAATTACCGCATTATGTTACGTTCCAGTCCAAACTGGATGGGTTAAGAAATCGGAAAAGGAGCCTTGAAGATGGAAAAAATGACTGATAAAAACGATTACAATTTTGCCTTTTTGGATGAAGGCTCAAAAAGAGAGATTAGACGTTCCATTTTGCATGCGATTGCAATTCCCGGCTATCAGGTGCCCTTTGGTTCGCGTGAGCTTCCCATTGGGAGGGGCTGGGGAACTGGCGGAATTCAGCTTACGATGTCTTTGATTGGCCCCAATGATACGCTGAAGGTGATTGACCAGGGCAATGATGACAGTGTCAATGCGGTCAGCATCAAACGGCTGATTGGCGCCACCACCGGCGTGAAAACCACTACGGACTCGGCAGAGGCAAATATTATTCAGTCGCGCCACCGTATTCCGGAGGAACCGCTTCGGGAGGATCAGGTGTTGGTGCTGCAGGTTCCCACACCGGAACCGCTGCGAAGCGTAGACGCACACGAAGCGGTGACAAGGCAGCTTCATGCAGATGCGGAATATACGGGTATCTGGGTCAATTTATTTGAACAGCTTCTCATGCGCGGTTCCGCTTTTCGCGGGGCGGATCATCCGGTTATGGCAGACAGCCGCTATGTGATGAATCCAAGCCCGATTCCCCGTTACGATAACCCAAAGCTGAATCAGGCGGAGTGCCTATATCTGTTTGGCGCCGGGCGGGAAAAGAAAATTTATGCTGTACCGCCGCATACCAAGGTAGAATCCCTTGCATTTGAGGATCATCCTTTCCGGCAGGAGGATATGTCCGGGCGAAAGTGCCGGCTGTGCGGCGCAGAAAACGTATATTTTGATGAAATATTCGATGCGAAAACCGGGGAACGCTTTTATCAGTGTTCGGATACCGGATATTGCTTAAAACGGCGCAACGCACAGGAGCAAATGGAGAGGGAGGACCGTATATGAATAAAAAAACACCTGTCATGGAAGGAAAACATATCACTGTCCGTTTCGGAGAGGGATGTGAATATTGCAGAGAACATATAGAGCTGGAAAAGGGAAGATGTCCGGTTTGCCATACCATATGGGCAGTCCGCGATGTGAACTTTCAACTTTATCCGGGAGAGATTTTAGGAATTGTAGGAGAGTCCGGCTCCGGGAAAAGTACGCTGCTGAAAACCCTTTATTTCGACCAGCCTGCAACCTCCGGCGAAGCGCTTCTTTCCCTGTATCAGGACGGCAAAACCAACTTTTTAGAGGTTAGCAGCCAGCAAAAGCGCTATCTGCGCAATCATCTGATGGGTATGGTATATCAGAATCCTATGTTGGGGCTGCGTATGAAGCTTTCTTCCGGCGCAAACGTAGCGGAAAAACTGATTGCAGCCGGAAATCGAAAGGCAGACAGCATGATTGCACGGAGCGAGGAGCTTTTGCAGCACGTTGAGATACCGACAGAGCGGCTGAGAGACCAGCCGCTGGTATTTTCGGGCGGAATGCAGCAGCGCGTTCAGATTTCCAAAGCAATCGCCAATAATCCGCCCATTTTGCTGCTGGATGAGGTGACGACCGGACTTGACCTGAGCGTACAGGCCAAGGTGCTTGATTTAATCCGTTCTATTCAAAAGGAACTTGGAATTGCCATGATGGTAGTCAGCCATGATTTGGCGGTGATACGCATGATGTCCGACCGGACAATGGTAATGCTGGGCGGACGGGTAGTAGAAGAAGGGCTGACGGATCAGATTTTGGAGGATCCCCTTCACGAATATACCCAGACACTTGTGAGCTCGCTGCTTTAACAGGAGGAATTTTATATGCAGGATATAATGATTCGAAACGCAACTGTGGTTTTAAAAGACCGCGTGCTGAACTCCGGTTCCGTTTGGATACACGGAAACCGGATTCAGGAAATTTCTGAAAAACCGGATTTTGCACAGCAAGCGCCGCTGGCAAAACAAATAGACGCGGAAGGCGCCTATCTGATGCCCGGCTTTATTGATATACATTCTGACAACATTGAGACGGTGATACAGCCCAGGCCGCAAAGTATGATTGATTTTGAGCTCGCTATGCGCGAGCAGGAAAAACAGCTTGTCAATCAGGGAATTACAACGATGTATCATTCCCTGACAATCATGGATGTGGAGGCTTTGGATGAGCAAAAAACGGCGAAAAAGGCACAAATGCGTTCTCCGGAAAATTTGAAACGGCTGGTTGGGCTGATTCGCACGTTTCATGAGGGAGACCATCTCATTCGGCACCGGTTTCACTGCCGATATGAAATTACCAATACAGTTGGCTATGCAATGCTGCTTGACTTTATCCGAAACAGGGATATGCAGCTGCTGTCCTTTATGGACCATACGCCCGGACAGGGACAGTACCGTGATTTAGAGTTTTTCAAAAATCAGGTTATGAGCCCGGAACACAGCGATCAGGAAAAAGCACGGCTGATTCAAGAGAGAATGAACCAGACCAAACTAACGGCAGAGCAGCTTGCACAGGCGGCTGATATGGCAGAAGAGGCCGGCATTCCCATTGCTTCCCATGATGATGACAGCTCGGAAAAACTGGACTATGTCACCAATAGCCTGCATGCGCAAATATGTGAATTTCCGGTTGAGCTTGCAGTTGCAAAGGATGCACATAGCAGAGGTATGCAGGTGGTGGTAGGGGCTACCAATATTTTGATGGGCCGCTCACATTCCAATAACTTATCTGCGCTGGAAGCGATCAAAAATGGCTGCGCCAATATTTTGGTATCCGATTATTTTCCGGCAGCGATTTTACATGCTGTATTTCAATTGTATGAACAGGGAATATGCAGCCTTCCCGAAGCAGTAAACATGGCGACCTATAATCCGGCCAAAGCGGTTAAAATGGACGACCGTTTCGGCTCTATAGAACCGGGCAACTATGCAGATTTGCTTTTGGTCAGCAAGAAAGGAGCCGTTCCGGTTATATTGTCAGTCTTTATCAACGGCGAGGAGGTAACCAAAATCCATTACCGCAACAATTTTGTCGGAGAAGATGGTGTTCACGATGACTGATTTGTATAGCTTTGCAAAGAAATTGGTTCTTTGCTGCGGTGAACAATTGAGGGAGAAACGGCGTCAGCATAATTTCTCGATACAGGAAAAGACAGGGCACAGCGATATTGTGACCGACCATGACATCTGGGCGCAGCGTTATCTGTGCGAGCAGATTTCGAAACAGTATCCCGAACACAGCATTGTTGGAGAAGAAAATATGTGCAGGGAAGGGACATCTTGCTGGAAATGGGTGATTGATCCCATTGACGGAACCACGAATTATTGTCAATTTGGCAGAGATTATGCCATATCGGTTGCACTTTTACACAACGGGAATCCAATGTATGGCTATATTTTAGATGTAGAAAACGGGCGGCTTTACGAAAGCGGCGATTCGCCGCAGAACCATGCGCCGGATGATGAGGAAACAGCGAAGGAAGGGATTTTACATATTGGATTTAAAACCATGCGGGATTTTGCCCGTCAGGGTTCTGACCCTTTTGCGCTGGCGGAACAGTTTCGCGGCGTGCGTTATTTGGGCTGCGCTTCGCTGGAGCTGTGCGGCATTGCGGAGGAACAATCCGGCTTGTATGTTAATTCCCATTTGAAATTGTGGGACTTCGCAGCGGCGCAGGCAATACTTCTTGGCAGAGGGTGCCGCATTGCGGCCGCCGCACTTCCGGACAAGAGCTATTTTGTCTGTGCGTATCGTACAGAAGCCCTTTATAACCAGTGTCTTCCTTTTTTTCCGGAGGAGATACGCAGAAAACTCAATGAGAACGGAGGAAATGTATTTCATGTTACAAATATGTGAGTTATCTAAAAATTTTATCATGCATATCCGCTCGGAAGCGGAAATCTATGGATTTGATGCGGTGGATTTTTCTGCTAAACCGGGAGAACTGGTGGCAATTACCGGGCCGAGCGGCTGCGGAAAATCTTCCTTGCTCAAATGTATTTACCGAACCTATATGCCCACTGGCGGTCATGTTCATTATACGTGTAAGGACGGCAGCGTGATAGATTTGGCAACGGCCGAACCGTGGGAAATGATTCACCTGCGGGAAACAGAACTGGGCTATGTATCGCAGTTTTTCAGTGTGATTCCTCGGGTTTCAGCACTGGATATTTTAACAAATACGCAAACCGGGCGCGGAGTGGATGTGAAAACTGCACGGGAACGGGCTGCCGAGTATTTAGAAAAAGTGGGCATATCGCCTAAGCTCTGGGATATGTATCCCGCTACTTTCAGCGGCGGAGAAAAGCAGCGGCTTAATATTGCAAATGCTTTGATTACAAAACCACGTCTGCTTCTGCTGGATGAGCCGACTGCATCATTGGATGCCCATAGCAAAGAATGGGTTATGAACATGATTCTCGATTTGAAAGCGGAAGGAACGGCCATGGTGGGTGTTTTCCACGACGAAATTGCAATACAGACGCTGGCTGACTGGCGGTATGAGATGCGGGAGAGAAAAATGGTGCCAAAAGATTATAAAATGGAGTATGCTTCAGAAGCGTTAGCAGAACTCCTGTGAAAAGAGGAGGTGCGGAATATGTGGGATTTGCATACGCATTCTCATTGGTCAGACGGTGAACTTTCTCCATTTGAATTGGTACAGAGCGCTATACAAAAGGGATTATCAGGAATTGCACTGACGGATCATGATACGTTATCCGGAATAGAGGAACTGGAGCGCGCCGGGAAAAAACTTGATTTTCCCGTTTATAGCGGAATTGAGATTAGCTGTATTCAGCAGGATGGCCGTCCGCTGCATTTGCTTGGCTATGAAATACCGGCAGATGGACGGCAAAAAGTGGAACTGTTTTGCCGTCCAATTCGTTTGGCGCGAAACCAGGCGGTTCTGGAAAGCACCAGAGCCTTGCAGCGCGCCGGATATCCGGTATCTGAAGAACGCGTTCAGACAATGGCGGGCCCAAATGGGGATTTATGCAAGCAATATATTATGCAGGTTTTGATTGATGCGGAGCTGTGCACGGAGCTCTACGGCACGCTGTACAAAACCCTCTTTAAAAAACAGGCGGATGGCACGCCGGGCATTGCGGCGCTTTCTTTTTTAGCGGCAAGCCCTGAAGATGCGGTGGAATGTATTGTTTCAGCCGGCGGGAAAGCAGTTTTGGCACATCCGGGGCAGTATGATAATTTCAGCGCCTTGCCGCGGCTTGTGGATGCGGGCCTCGGTGGTATTGAAGCGTTTCACCCCAAAAATGATGTACAAGACACCGAGAAGTGCTTGGAATTGGCAAAAAAATATGGACTCTTTCTTACGGGAGGTTCAGATTTTCATGGCAAATATGGGGAAGGGGAACAACTTGGTGAATGCGGCGCAGCGTATGTTCCTTTTTCAAAAGATGTAAAAAAGGCTGGTGAGGTATGAAGTGAACATTAGAACAATGTTGGAAGAAGATTATGCTTGTTTATATGCGCTTTGGACGTCCTGCACGGGTATGGGGCTGAATGATATAGATGATTCAAAGGAGGGGATTGGCCGTTTTCTGGCGCGCAATCCCCATACGTGTTTTATTGCAGAAAAAGATGGGCGCCTCGTTGGTGCAATCATGGCTGGAAACGATGGAAGAAGAGGGTATATCTATCATACTGCTGTTTTGCCGGATTTTCAAAAACAGGGAATCGGTACAGCACTGGTTCATGCGGTTATAGAGGAATTCAAACAGATTGGTATTACAAAGGTTGCTTTGGTCGTTTTTGAACGAAATGCACCAGGAAACTTATTTTGGGAAAAACAAGGCTTTTCGAAAAGAACGGATATCGTTTACCGCAATAAAACGCTGACAGAGATGAAGCGTTTTGATACTTAGCCTATCAATGAATTTTGTATCAGAGAAAACGATGATAAGTGCTTTGAACTGAAAGCGGCCATTGGCTGCGCTTTTTGCGGCTTATGCCCTTGTAAATGCCTATGAAATTGTAAAACGATAAAAAAACCGCCGCTTTTCGCGGCGGTTTCGTTTTTTTACTGTACTTCCAAAGAGAAGGCGGCAGACTGTTTGGTGCCGGTTCCGTCGTATTTAGAAACCATTAACATAAAGTTTCCGGCGTTGTCTACGCCGATGCAGGTTTCCGCCTTGCAGGTTGCGCCTACGGGTGTTTCCTTAGGCTGATTGGTAACCAACGCAGGATAGGAATATCCCATGACGCCTGCGCTGTCCACAACGGTGTCGTCTATGGTCAGAAACAATCCGTCTAAAATGCCAAATTGGTCTTCATAGCCTAAATTTTTGTAGGTGTAGCTGATGAAATATACGGCTGCCGGGTTTTTGTCGGAAAACTGGTTTCGGTATTCCGTGGCGGTGACGGAATCAATGGTGAGAGACCACTGGCCGTCTACCGTCCAGGTTTCGCCAACTGAAAAGGTTGTTTTTTCCTGGGGCAGGGAAGATGTGCCTACTTCTGCCCGGTTTAGCTCTGCGTTCCACGTCACCGGCACGCCCAATGCGTCACCCATGGCGCGGAGGGGGAGATAGGTGCGGTCGTTAATGACCATGGCCGGAGGGTCGGAGGTAAATTCTGATCCGTTCACCAGCACAGGAAAACCTGCGGGGGTTGCCACATAGGTTGCCGCCAATGCCCCGGCCGTGCCGAACAGAATGGCGCCTGCCAAAAATCCACCGATAAATTTTTTCATATGAATCCCTCTTTCTTTATTTTTAGGGCGATGCCCTTTTATTGCTTACAGACCTTAAGCTTACGGCAACCGGCTGCGATGGATAGCTCGAGCTGCATCGTAACGGCTGTTTAGGTTTGTGATAACAATTGGGGTCGGAGTGTACTACACCGACTGTTTCGGCTTTACAAACGATTTGCTCTCATCCTGTTACTGTGACGTTAGTTTCTGTTGTTTCCGCGGCGGGCCGATAATAGGCTTTGGCTGCTCTGACTTTTTGCAATAAAAAATCCTCCTGCACCGTAAAGCGTGCAGGAGAATTTCTTTTTTAAAGGACAAATGAGCCGATTGTCTGGCAGATGGCCGACACATTGGCGTTGCTGACAAATTCAAACTTTACGCTGCCCAGCCCGCTGAACCACAGCTCGAGCTCGCTGTCTAAATCGAAAACACCGGCTGTTTCAACAGAAAAGGCCTGAATTTTACTGTACGGAAGCGATGTAAAATCCTTTTTCTTTCCGGTAACGCCCTGAACGTTCACCGATATAATGCGTTTGTTGGTAAAAATAACTCCGTCTCGAATGCCCTGAAACGCCTCAATAATCTGTTCGCCGTTCACAAACATTGGTGAAACTGCCGGTTCCCAGTTTCCTGCCGGAACAGGCTTCAGTTTTGCATAGCTTGCGTTTTTGAAATCAATCATTTTAAAATCCCCCTAATATTTTTTTGTTATTTTTATATACTGTATCACAAATTTTTATAAAAATCAAGTAGAACATTGTCATATTTTGTATATTTTTTTGTGAAACTGCGCCTAAAATTCCCGGATTAACAGTTTTGGAATGCCGATGACAGCGCAGTGGGCCAGGTCTTCTCCCTCAATTTGCTGGGGTTTGTATTCCGGATTAATCGGAATCAGCCGCATCCAGTTCTCGCCGGGGGCATATTCCACCTTTTTTATGGTGACAAGCTCGTCGTTATACACAATGGCGCCGATGTCGCCGGAGTGGTTTAGGGTGCTTTGTTTTAAAATGAGCACCTTGTCGCCCTCGTGGTAGAGGGGATACATGCTGTCGCCTTTTACCCGGAGAACAATGAAGTCCTCCTTTTTCCGGCCGCAGAGGTAGGTGTTGGGAATTTCCACGGTTTCGCCGGTCCAGTCCTCCATGGCAAGCCGGTCGTAACCGGCGCCGATGTCGCCGAGAACGGGGAACTGGGTTACCTCCGGTGTGATGCTTGGGCTGGCAAACGTCTCCTTTTTCGGCCGGGGGTTTGGCAGCAGCCCCAAAAGGCAGCCCGCCGCCAGGTTCAGGGCCTTTTCGATTAGGTAGATTGCGTCTAGGGGTATTTTTTTTGTGGCGCCTGTTTCATACCGCTGCAGCGTGGATTTTGCAATGCCCGTCATGTTGGAAAGCTTGGACAGGCTCACGTCTTTTTCAGTTCTGACCTCATATAATTTTTTGCTGATGTCTGACATGGTTTCACCGCCTTTTATGTTCAGTATAACTTATTCATCCCAAAAATGCAACAACTTTTTTCGTTTTGGAGGAAAAAGTTTCAAAAATGGGTTGACAATGTAATATTATTGTGCTATGATTGACTTGTCCCAAAAATGAAACGGGGTTATTTTTTTAGAGATGTAGTCCCAAAAATGAAACAAACGGCAGTTTGAAGCGGCGTTTGCCGCAAATGGCGCCGGAAAGAAAGGGTGTGAGGGGGTTTTGAGACCAATTTTTTGTGACAAGTGCAAACGGAGGATTGTAAGGTTGGAAACCTATGTTTGTGTGGGGTGCATTGCCTTGTGCGACGAGTGTTACATGAACATGGGAACCAGGGAGTTTTTAGAACGGATTGGCGGGAGCCTGAAGGTGAAGGAGTGAGTTTTTATGGCCAGTCCTCAGAAAGAAAACGGGTTTACACCCATTTCAAACGAGATTTTAGAGGCTGTGGCGGGAGCTTCTTTAAACGGCACCCAGCTTCGGATTTTGCTTCTTTTGTGGCGGAACAGTTATGGATATCACAGCAAAGAGTGTGCGCTGCCGCTTTCCTATCTTGCAAAAATGCTTCGGGGGAATAAGTCTACCATTTCCCGCCAGATGCGAAGGCTGGAGGAGCTGGGGCTTGTTTCGGCGGTTTTGCCCGGGCCGGACGGCGGCGGGCGGGCTCCGAAACGCTACCGCTTTAACAAAAACTATGACAGTTGGAAAAGCGGCGCGGGGCCTGTTCATTGGAATACCCAGGGTGAGCCTCTTGGCCCACAGGGTGTTGGCCCGCGGGCAAACGGCGGGTGCGCCTGGGGGCGTACCTATAAAGATAGAAAGATAACAAAATATAATGAAGGCACAAAAGGAAACAAAGCTGTTTTTCGCAGCCGGTATGACTATGACGACATTGAACGGAAGACGTTTTTAAGTGTGACAAAACGGCTTCGGGAAGGAGAAATGGAACTTGAAACGGATGAATAGGGATTGTTATTGGTGCGCGCCTTTTGGAACGGAATGTAAGGCGCTGGTGGAGCCGGTTTGCAAAAACGGCCCGTGCAGCTTTTATGAAACGGCAGCAGAATATGCAAAGCGGACGGCCAGGTTTCGCAGGCAGACGGAACAGCAAAACGGCGGCCGCTCCCGGGGGGATTCGGGGGAGATTGGCAAGGGCAGCGGAAGACAGGCAAATTGACAGAGGGGGACGGGGAATATGACAGCAAAGGAGTGGCTTGGCCGCGCCTGGGAGATTGACAAAGAAATTCGTGCATTAAAACGAGAAGCGCTGGCGGCAAAGGATTTGGCGCTGAGCATTACGGCGCGGCTCGACGGGGAAAAGGTGCAGACGTCGAAAGAAAATTATGCGGAAAATGCTATGGTGCGCTATTTGGATTATTCAGACCGGATTGCACGGCGGACAGAGGAGCTGTTTGCAGTGAAAATTGAAGCATATGAGATGATTTTGCAGGTGGACAGCCGGGAGCTGCGGACGCTTTTGTCTTTGCGGTATTTAAGCTATCTTACGTGGGAGCAGATTGCCGAAGAGATGGAGGTGGACGTGCGGCATGTTTATCGGCTGCATAAGGCCGCGCTGCTGGAGGCGGAGCTGCTGATTTTTTAAGGGGAAAAAGCGTTGTGGGAAAGAGGAGGAACCGGCGAAACTGCGGTGTTCCGCCCGGAAAGGATGGGGCCCCTGCAAAGCCCCCGGAGGGAAACAGGCTTTGCTGGGAAGAGGAGCGGCAGCGAAACGGGCGGATATTCCGCGAACAGCGGAATGGAGCTTATTGGAGCTTGCGAAAAACAGGGTTCCCGCAACGCTCCCGAAGGGGAAAAAGCGTTGTGGGAAAGAGAGGAGGAACAGGCGCAAGGCGAAGCTCTGTGCGGGAACCCGCACAGACGAGCAAATAAGCCGTGTTCCGACGCTGTCATTGTTTGTCATGCCGGGCCTGTGATATGCTTTAAACTGTAATAAAAGATAGTGTGGCAGTTGGGAATTGCTGTCGGATGGGTTGGCGGGCATATGAAAAAAAGGGGGCGGAATTGTTTGGCCATTGACTGGGTGAAAATTAAAAATGAATATGTTACTACCAACATCGGCCAGCGGGAGCTTGCAAGGAAAAACGGGGTTTCGCCCAGGCAGGTCGCCTACCGCTCGAAGCGGGAGGGCTGGTTTGCGTTAAAGCAGCAGTCCCTTTTAAACGATTGCAGGCAGGCCGCGCATCAGCAGGTTCAGGAGGACGGCCGGACGGTTGAAATTCGGCTGCTGGCGGACAAGCTGTGTGAAAAAACCAATCTTGCCATTGACAATTTAAAGGATGGGGAAATTGACACACAGCGGCTGAGGCAGCTTGTGCAGTCGGTGAAGGATTTAAAAGAGCTGGTAAAGACTGACGGCACGTCTTGCGACACAGGCCGCCTGGAAACGCTTGTGAAGGGGTTGTGTGAGCTTTGACGTTTACGAAAAAACAGCAGGAGCTGCTCAAAATTTTTAAAAGCGGAAAACTGAAGCGTTTGAACATTTTAAGCGGCTCGGTGCGGTCGGGGAAGACCTGGATCAGTCTTGTTTTATGGGCCTTTTGGGTTTTGGTAAGCCCGAAAGACCGGGTTTATTTGATGGCGGCCAAGACGCTGACATCGCTGAAGCGGAACTGTTTGGATTTGCTGGTTTCGCTGGTGGGGGAGGCAAATTTTACGTATAGTCTTTCACTGAAGCAGGGGAGGCTGTTTGGCAGGAAGATTGTGCTTGAAGGCGCCAGCGACTCCCGCGCTGAGGGCAAAATCCGCGGTTTGACGCTGGGCGGCGCCTATGTGGACGAGCTGACGCTGATTGCGGAGGATTTTTTTACCATGCTGCTTTCCCGGTTGTCTGAACCGGGGGCAAAGCTGTTTGCCACCACCAATCCGGACAACCCCCGGCATTATATTAAGAAGAAGTATTTGGACCGGGCCGGGGAGCTGGATTTGTTTTTAGAGGAGTTTTTGATTGACGACAACAGCTTTTTGCCGCCTGCGTATGTGGCGGGGCTGAAAAAGGAATTTACCGGCGTGTTTTATGAGCGGTTCATTTTGGGCCGCTGGGTGGCTGCGGAAGGTGCGATATATAAGCTGTTTGCCGATAGCACCAATCGGTTTTTGCTCGCCGAGCCGCCGGAAATTGCCTTCGCCTCGGTTGGGGTGGATTTTGGCGGAAACAAGTCGGCCACGGCCTTTGTTTTAACCGGGTTTACAAAGGGTTTAAAAGAGGTTGTGGTGCTGGACGAGTTTTATTTGAAGGACAAAATCAGCCCCGCGGAATTAGAGGAGCATTTTGTTAACTTTATTCGGAAAAGCAAGGAGAGCTACCGGCTTTACGACGCCTGGTGCGACAACGCCGAAACCACGTTGATTCGCGGGCTGGAAAACGCCGCGGCGAAAGAGAGGTTGGCCTTAAACGTGCGCAACGCCATCAAAGGGCCGATTGTTGACCGGATTCGGCTTTTTAACAGTTTGATGTCTTACGGGCGGTTTTTCGTGCTGGAGCACTGCGTGCATGTGACAGACGCGCTGTGCTCCGCCGTGTGGGACGACAACAGCCTGGAGGACAGGCGTTTGGACGACGGGTCTTTCAATGTGGACAGCTTGGACGCTTTGGAGTATGCAACAGAAAACTATAGGAACGATTTAATTGACATGGGGTGAAGAAATGCGGGAATGTTTAAGAAAATTAGGATTTGAAACCGTTGATTTGGGCTTTGGAGAGCAGATTTCGGAATGGCTTCAGTGGTATAAGGGGAAGGTGGCGAAATTTCACAGCTACAGCCAGTATAACGGCAAGAAAAAGGTGCGCCGGGAGCGCGCTACCCTGGGAATGGCCAAAAAGGTTTGTGAGGACTGGGCCAATTTGCTTTTAAATGAAAAGGTGGAGTTTTCCACAGAAAACGAGGCGCTGACCCTTCGGGCAAAAGAGATTTTGGAGGAAAACAATTTCAGGGTGTGCGGCAACCAGCTTTTAGAGCTTTCCTTTGCTTTGGGCACCGGCGCGTTTGTGGAGTTTATTGACAACGGAACGATTGGCATTGACTATATTCGGGCCGATATGATTTATCCTTTGTCCTGGGACAACGGTGAGATTAACGAGTGCGCTTTCGGCAGCTTAAAGGTGATTGACGGAAAGACAAGTTTATATTTGCAGATTCATGTGCTGGAGGACGGCGCTTATGTGATTCACAACCGGTTGTTTGACGCGAAAAACCATCAGCCCCTGCCGCTTCCGGAACAGGTGGAGGCAGATTTTTACACCGGCTCGGAGGCACCGTTGTTTCAGATTGTGACGCCAAACATTGTGAACAGCGTGAATTTGGACAATCCCATGGGAATTTCGGTGTTTGCCAACGCCGTTGACGTGTTAAAGGGCGTGGATTTGGTTTATGACAGCTATCAGAACGAGTTTCGTTTGGGCAAAAAGCGGATTGTGGTGCCGGTGGGCATGGCCCAGTTAAACAGCAGCGATACTGGTTTTGCCCCGGTGTTTGACGACAACGACACCGAGTTTTATGCCTTTACAGATAAGAATATTACCGATTTAAAAGAGATTAACATGGAAATTCGGGCCGCGGAGCACACCGAGGGGCTGAAGCAGAATTTAAATCTTTTGTCGGATTTGTGCGGTTTGGGGTCGGAGCGCTACACCTACGACCGGGGCGGTGTGAAAACCGCCACCGAGGTGATTTCTGAGGAGAGCGCCCTTTATCAGAACCTGAAAAAGCATGAAATTATTTTAAACCGCGCTATTTGCGATCTTGTGCGGGCGGTGCTGTTTTTAGACGGCAAGGATACGCGCGGTCTTGCAGTGAAGGTGGATTTTGACGACAGCATTATTCACGACACGTCCACCGAGTTTGAACAGAACTTAAAGCTGGTTTCCGCCGGGCTGATGCAGCCCTTTGAATTTCGCATGTGGTGGTTTAACGAGTCGGAAGAGCAGGCAAGGGAGCGGGCGGCAAGGCCGCTTTGTGAGGCGCAGCCGCCAAAACAGTCTGCCGACAGCAGCGCGGCCAGTTTGGGTTCCGGCACGGCCGGTTTGAGTTCCGGCACAGCCGGGCTGCATGCAGACAAAGGCGAGTTAAAAACCGGAAAAGCCGGCTTGAAGACTGGCGGAAAAAACAAAACCAACCGTTAAAAAAATTTTTGTTACAAAAATTTTTAGATTTTATTTAGTTTTCCCTTGCAAAATGGGATATAAACTTTTGCTGTCTGTGGGGGCACCACGTTTAAAAACAGCGGCATGGAGGACATATGGAGTTTTTAAAAAATGTGTTGGGCGATTCGTTCGCCGACGTTTCTGAGAGGATTGGCAGGTATAACCGGGAGCACCCGGAAAACCAAGTGAAGCTGGCCGACCTTTCGGAGGGAAAGTATGTCAGCAAGGCAAAGTTTTGCGATTTGGAAGCCGAGGCAAAGCGGCTTAAGGAGCTGCTGTCTTCACAACATTCTGAGGACGACCCGGACGGGCCGGAGCAAAAGCTGGCAGAGCTGAAACAAAAGTATGACAAGGACACGGAGGCGCTGAAAACAGAGGTTAAGCAGGCAAAGTTTAACGGCGCGCTGGATTTGGCCCTGGAAAGAAGCGGCGCGAAAAACACAAAGGCAGTTCGTGCGCTGCTGGATTTAGACAGCTTAGAGCTGGATGAAAACGGCGGGCTTTCGGGACTTTCCCAGCAGCTGGAGTCCCTTCGTGCAGACAATGGTTTTTTGTTTGGCAGGGGGGCCGCTTCTACCGCCCTTGCCCAGGGCGCGGCGTTTCCCGTGACGGACGGCTTTGTTGCCTCCGCCCGGGAGGCGGCCGGGCTGACGAAAAAGTAACATTACAGTTAGAAAGGATGATGATGTATTATGGCAAATTCAATTACACTGGCACAAAAATTTCTGCCTGTTATTGACGAAACCTATAAGGCGGCGTCGGCAACAGCGTTGATGGACACCGCTTCTCAGGCCGATTTTACAGGGGCCAACGAAGTGAAGGTGCTGAAGGTTTCAACAACGGGGCTGGGGGATTACTCCAGAACAACAGGATATCCGAAAGGCGATGTGACTGCCGTTTGGGAGACGTTAAAGCTTACGGAGGAACGCGGCAAGGAGTTTTCCATTGACCGCATGGACGACGAGGAGACCTTAGGGCTTGCCTTTGGCGCTGTGACAGGACAGTTTATGCGCGACTGGGTGTGCCCGGAATTAGACGCCTATCGGTTTGCGAAATATGCGTCTACCGAAGACGTTTTGACAACCGACGCGGCGGTGCTTACCAAAGATACCATTGTGGCGGCGTTAGACGAGGCGGTTCGTGCAATGGACGAAAATGAAGTGCCGGAGGACGGCAGAATTTTGTTCATTAATTCGGAATTAAAGCCCAAAATTAACGAGGCGTTTTCCCGCACCTGGGGCAGCGACGCGGCGATTAATTCCCTGCTGTTCAACTATAACAACATGCCCATTGTGTATGTTCCGAAATCCAGGTTTTACACCGCGGTTACCTTAAACGACGGCACAACCGACTGGGGTTATGATAAGGCGACAAGTGCGAAGAGCATTAACTTTATGATTGTGCAGCCCTCCGCTGTTTTGCAGGCGAAAAAGTTCTGTATGCCGAAAATTTTCTCTCCTGACGAGAACCAGGCAATGGACATGTGGAAGTTCCAGTTCAGGCTCTACCACGACAGCTTTGTTTACGACAACAAAAAAGCCGGCGTTTATGTTCATAAGTCCACTACCTAAGGGGGCGGGGCGTTATGATTTCCATATCGTACAGCGATTATGAACAGCTTTACAACGTTTCCACGGAGGCCCTGATTCCCGAAGGGAAGTTTGCGGCCTGTCTCAGTAAAGCCGAGGCGTTTTTGTCCGCCCTGACCATGGGACGGCTGGGCGAGGCGAAGGACACGGAAAATCTTGCACGGTGCGCCTGTGAAATTGCGGAGCTGTTCTATTTAAAAAGCGCGCGGTTTGGCATTGCCTCGGAGAACAACGACGGCTACAGCGTTTCTTACAGCAATACGGCTGTGGAAAAAGCTGCCGCCGCCGTTGCCGCAGGATTTTTAGAGCAGACCGGGCTTTTATACAGGGGGATTTGACATAGATGGTTCCCGCTGAGCTATTGGCGGAAAGGAGTTTTTTATGCGTACAAACAAGAGCATTACGCTTTACCACTATGACGGGGAAAGCGAGCGTTTTTCCCGCGTGTATTTTCCGCGTGCCTCTGTGCACAAGGCGGTTTTGGCCGCGGTAAGCGAGGGCGGCCTGGTGATGGATTCTTTGGTGAAAATTAGAATTCCCATCGCCGGCAAAGCCGGTTTGAATAGCAGCACGGCCGGTTTGAACAGCGGCACGGCAGCTTCGGATAGCGCTACGGATATATTTTACAACGATGGCGCTGATTCGGTGGAGGTGGACGTGGGCGACTACGTGTTTATTGGGAAATCGGAATTCAGCAAGCCGGACAGGGCCTGCTGCCACAAAGTTTTGGGCTTTTCCCACAATTTGCGGGGGGCAAACCCCCATGTTAGAATCGAGGCGAAGTGAGATGGCCTTTTCCATTGTGCTTGACATGAATTCTGGTTTTAAAGATGCTTCCGCACTGCTGGCGGAGCGGGGATTAAGCGACGGCGGCCGCGCCCAGCAGGCGTTAGACCGCGCGGCGGTTGACTTTTGCATGCCCTATGTGCCGTTTAAAACCGGGGCGCTGATGCAAAGCGCGGCGTCTTCTGTGATTGGCAGCGGCGAGGTTTGCTATGGCGTGCCCTATGCGAGAAAACAGTATTATGAAGGAAAAGACAGCGGTATTCGCGGCAGAATGTGGTTTGAACGCATGAAGGCGGACAGGCTGGGGGATTTGCTCTCCATAACTGCCGCTGCCTGCGGAGGCGAGGTGACGAAAACATGATTTTAGATGTGTTAAAACAGTTTATTGAAGAAGAATGCCCGCTGGTTTCGGGGAAAAAAATTAAGGTGAATTATCTGGGCGAAAAGCCCCAGTCGTACACGGTGGACACCGTGCCGGCAAATCCTGTTGTGCGCAAATATCCCGACGGGGGAAGTCTTCGGCAATATCTTTTCGTGTTTGCCTCCCGGGAGTTTTACGACGCACAGGTGTGGAGCAATTTAGACGTGATGGCCTTTTATGAGGCTTTTTCCGACTGGATTGACGAAGTGAACCGCACGGGGACGCTTCCGGATTTGGGGGAGCATCTCAGCGCTCTGCGGTTTGAGGTGGTATCCGGCGGGTATTTGTTCAAGGCGGAGTCTGGCGACGCGCGGTATCAAATTCAATGTAAATTATTATATGAAAAAGAAGGAGTGTTTTTAAGATGAGCGAAGTAGTGAAAAGAAGTGACAAGGTGGCCTTTTACGGCGTGACAAACGGTGAAACCGTTGTGTATCACAGAATGAAAGGGTTTACGGATATTTCCATCAGCAGAAACCCGAAGGAGTATTCCAGGCAGTATGTGGACGAGGAGTTTGAGCGCACTGATGTTGTGGGGTATGCGACCTCCATGTCTTATGGCTTTGACCAGCACATTGGCGACGCGGTGCACGAAGACATTGCCGCCGTTCACGACAGCGAGCTTTTGGGCACAGATGCAGTTCGTTCCATTATCATTGTGGATTTCACAAAGAAGGGTTCCACTGACAAGACATTTGTTGCGAGAAAACGCGATTTTGCGGTGATTCCTGACGGCGAGGGCGACTCTATGGACGCCTATACCTATTCCGGCACGCTGAAAACAGCCGGCGACACGGTGGTTGGCACAGCTGCAACAGAAGACGACTGGGAAACCTGCACATTTACAGAAGACAGCGCAAGCGCATAACATTTTTTTACATCAGGGGAGGGCAGTTTTGCCCTCCTTTGTGTAAAATAAAAACAAAAAAGGAGCAAATGAAAATGGCAAAATTTACATTTAACAGCAACTTGATTGAACTGGACATTGAGAACCATCCATTTAAAATTGACGCTATGGAGGTTCAGGCAAAGGCGCCGGCCATCCGGGAAAAGATGAATGAGATTGTGAAAAACGCCGGGGCTGAAACGTTAGACGGCAATATTATTGAAACTTCCTGCAAGACGGTTTGCGGCGCGATTGACGACATGCTGGGAAAGGGCGCCAGCGCAGCGGTTTTTGCCGGCCGCGAGGTGAACTTTTTCGACTGCATGGACCTTTACTTTTTTGTGCAGAGTCAGGTGAATGATTTTACTATGAAGAAGCTTGCGGAATATGAAGGCGTTGCACAGAAAACCGGCAAAAAAGGGAAGAAATGAGAAGCTTGTTTACAGATCCGCTGCCTTCGTGCGTTACGGTGGACGGCGCGGAGTTCCCCGTTCGCACGGACTTTAAAACATGGATTGCCTTTGATCATTTGATGACGGAAAGCGATTTGCCCTTGCCTCAGAAAATTGTTTCGGTGTTTACACTTTGTTTCACCGAAAAACAGCTTCCGCCGGATTTGGAAAAGACACTTTCTGCGTTGTTTGATTTTTATTCGTGTTTTTCTTCAGCCCAAAAATCAGGCAACGGAAAAAAAGACGCCCCCGCCCAGCGGGTGCTCAGCTTTACCCAAGATGCGCCCTATATTTACGCGGCCGTGCTGGCCCAGTATGGCGTGGATTTAACCGCGCAAAACCCTCACTGGTTTTTATTCCGCGCCATGTTTGAGGGGCTAACGAAAGAGCATAAAATCAGCGAAATTATGGGGTATCGGGCCATGCGCCTTTCGGACGTGAAGGACCCGAAGCAGCGCGCCTTTTACCGGGAAATGAAACGCCTTTACAAGCTGCCGGATCTGCGTACGCCGGAACAGATTGAACAGGATACCATTGAGAGTCTGGCAAAGATTATTTAATTGGTGTGACAAATGTTTCGCTTTTTCTTGATTTCTTTTTTTTAATATGGTAAAGTGGTAGTATAAGATTTCAAGGGAGGGGTTGTTGTGAAAAAAGGAATTGCGTTTGTATTGGCTGCGGTGATGTGTTTGGGGTTTGTTGGGTGCGGAAAAGAAATTACTGCTGAAACGGTGTTTGATGCGCTGTCGAAAAAAGGCAAATTGGTTTTTGAAATCAAGTATGACAGCATGGTATCTGACAACTCCGCCCAAGAACCCAATGTGGAAATGATAGTATTCCGTCTGCCAAAGGAGCAGCGGCCGACTCCCGGAGAAGATGCGTGTTACATTGAAGTATATCCGTCAAGGGAGGCGTTAGAGCGGTCTGCGGAGCAGTATAAGCAGATAAAAAAGATTGACTGGCTATATGCTTCAAAAAATGTGCTTCTCAGAATAGACGGCAATGTGCCGTTCGACATTGTGCAGCCCTACACTGACGCGTTAAAGAAATTAACAAATGAAGAAGTGCAGGCGCGGCACAGAGCCGAACCCATTATAAGAAGCTCAAACCGTGAAAAAACCTTTCAGCTGCCGGGGAACTTTGGCGCTAACGAAGCGTTTGAAATTTTGAAACAGGAAATAGGCGGTTTGGAATTTGCATCCTATGTCTATACGGCTAACGCAGAAATTGTGTCGTTTTGGCTCAGAGAATCCGGCAATATTTTCTGTGGCTCTGTTCTCGTTTTTGAATCTTATAAAGAAGCGGTTTCTTTTGCAGAAATTGGATATTCCCCCAATCCGTGGGCTGGCATTGCGTGTTCAATTTTTGTTTCGGACAATGTTGTGATAGAGATTGACAGAAGCTCGGAAGCTCTGTTCGTTCAATACAGCAACGCGCTTAAAAAAATAACTGGCAAGCCGATTGACATGGAATTTTCAAAACGGTCGGAATAATCAGATTTATTTTAAAACCGTCCGTTTTTGCGGGCGGTTTTGTTAAATTGGCAGACAATTTTTCCTTGCTTTTTCAGGATAATTATGGTAAAATATTTTTATCGTAATTAAGGAGGATTTTTATGAAAAAGGGGATTGCGTTTTTGTTGGCGGCTGTCATGTGCCTGGGGTTTGTTGGGTGCGAGCTTCCGGGTATGGGACTTGCGCGGAAAATTGTTGGGAAGACGGTTGGCGTAAATGCAGAGATGGTGTTTAAAGAGCTGGAGAAAGAAGGAGAATTGATTTTAGACACTAAGTATGACAGCACGGAATCTTTCAATTCTGCCAAAGTGCCGAATGTGGAAATGATTGTTTTTCGCATGCCAAAGGAAGAACGGCCTACTTATCGGGAAAAAGCGTGCTATATTGAAGTATATCCGTCGCAAGAGGATTTAGAGCGATCTTGCGAACAATATGTGCAGACGGATAGTAAATATAACTGGCTGTACTCTTCGGGAAATGTACTTCTTCGGATTGATGGAAATGTTCCCAAAGGTGATACACGAAAATATACCAGTGCATTAAAAGAGTTGACGAAAGATAATGTGCAAAAGTGGAACGACAGAAATCCCGAGGTGGAAAAGTCTAACCGTAAGAAAACGTTTCAGCCGCCGAACGGTTTTGGCGCAAACGAAGCATTTGAAAGGCTGAAAGAAGAATTGGGCGGTTTGGAATTTGCAATTTATAGCTATCTGCATGAGTTAGAATTTATTATTTTTTGGGACAGGACAGATAGCAAACTTGTTTGCGGAACTATCAGCATTGCAGAATCTGACGAAGATGCCTTATCTCTTGCTAGAGTTAGTTTTGATGGATATCAAGGGTCAAAATTTGAGCGTTCCATTCTTGTGTCAGGCAATATCATTATTGAACTTGACAGAAGCTCGGAAGAGTTGTTTTTTAAATATAGCAACGCGCTTGAAAGAGTAACGGGCAAGCCTATTAATATGGAATATTCAAAACGAACCGAATCGTAAGATTCGGTTTTGTTTTACATAAAAACAGAGTATAAAAAAGCACAAGGCAAGTTTACTGCCTTGTGCTTTTTTAAATAAATGAGGGGTGATTGAATTGGCAGAATTTGACGGCAGTATTAAATTTAGCACGAAACTGGATACCAACGAATTTGAAGTGGGAATTTCAGAACTCACGGGAGAGTCGCTGAAAGGCTTTGGCACTGTGAAGAATGCGGCGGAGAGCGGGCAGTTTTGTTAAATTGGAAGACAAATTTTCCTTGCTTTTTCAGGATAATTATGGTAAAATATTTTTATCATAATTTTTTAGGAGGAATTATTTATGAAAAAGGGAATTGCGTTTTTGTTGGCGGCTGTCATGTGCCTGGGGTTTGTTGGGTGCGGTGAAAAGGCCGGAAGTGCGAAAAGTGTTTACAACGAGCTGGAAAAGGTTGGGGGTCTTTCGTATGAAGCGGAGTATAAAGATGTTGTTTCTGATTTTGGCGGAAAAATTCCCATTTCAGAAAAAATTGTCTTTCGTATGCCCAATCAAAACAGGGAGATTGAAAAAGAGCGTGCGTGTTACATTGAGGTTTATTCCTCGGCAGATGACTTGGGAAAAGCAGTCAGCGTTTTAAACGAAAGCATGAAGTCCAGCGGTGAAAAAACATATGGTTTATATTCTTCCGGTAATTTGCTTCTTCGGATTGACGGAACCGTTCCAAAAGATGAGGCGTCAAAATATACGGAAGCGCTTAAGAAAGCAACTGGAGAGGAAGCTGTCTACCAAAATAGTGAAGAATTACCCATTGAAAAAAATTCCATTAATCGGTCGTTCATTTCACCAAACGGCGTTGGTGCCCGTGAGATTTATGATGCTCTGAAGAAGAAAGTAAAAAACATTGAGTTTTTCAGTTTTATGAAGTTAAATGATTCAGAAACTGCTTCTTTTTTTGATATGAGTGAAAAAGATAAAACGGTAATTGTAACGATTGATGTAGGGGATGAAGTGAAAGAAGCAAATGATTCATCTGCCGGAATAGGTCGATCCGTTCAGATTAAAAATGTACATATTGATTTTTCTGAGGATTTGCCAGAAAAGAGAATAACAGAGTATAAAACGATATTGGAAAAAACAATAAAATGATGTGTTTAAACCGTCCGTTTTTGCGGGCGGTTTTGTTTTACGAGAATAAAAAAGCACAGAGCGATTTTTGCTCTGTGCTTTTTAAAATATAAGGGGTGATTGAATTGGCAGAATATGATGGCAGCATAAGATTTAACACAAAGCTGGACACGAGTGAGTTTGAGGCAGGAATAAACAAACTTCAAACTTCGTCTTTACAAGGGACAGGAGCAATTAAAACCGCGGCGGAGAATAACATTGAAAAACCTTTTAACAAAACAGCAGGTTCTGTTACAAAAAGTATGTTGGAAATTTCGTCTGCACTTGGACCGAAAGTTGTAAAAGAAGTTTCTGGTCTTGCAACGGTAGGATTGAAAGTGGCAGATATTCTTGACGGAAAATTGGATTCTGGTCTTGCAAAGACGGGGGAGGGGGTAGATCTTTTATCAATTGCGTTTGATGCCGGAACTGCTGGTATTACTGGATTTGTAAAAGGTACCAGCATGGGTGGACCGCAGCTTGGAATTTTATTGGGGTCTGTTTCGGCCCTCGGCGTTGGCGTTACAGAGTTAGGTGTCCAATTAAACGATAATATGACGGTTTATGATGCTTTACATGAAAAAAATGATACAACAATACAGCAGCTTAATGATGAGAAAACAGCATGGAATGATGTTCAAACATCAGCTCAAGCAAGCATTGGCATAGAACAGACAAAAATTGATCAGGCGATTAAACTGAAAGATGAACTTTTAGGGCTTGCGGACGCAACAGGGCATGTTTCTGAAACAGAGGTCGGCCATGCACAAACTATTTTAGGACAATTAAATCAAGCCTTTGGTACCCAGTTTACCATGACTGGGAACATGATTGACAATTATGACACATTAAAGCAGACCATTGACAACGTTACCGATGCCAGCAGAGCCAGGGCAACAGTTGAAGGTGCACAGCAGATATATCAGCAGGCAGAAATCGCATATAGTCAGAAAAGAACAGAACTTGCCGAACAGGAAGTCGCAATGAATAAGACGCTGGATGAGTCGGCAAGGATTTCTGCTGAACTTAGAAAAGCTTATCAGGAGAAAGACGTTGCAAATATTACAAGGCTTAAAGGTGAGCAGAGAGAACTGGCACAAGGTTATAAAGACCAGCAGCAGGTATATGAGGAAACGGAAAAACAGGCAGATGGTTATAGGGATGTGATGACCAAAATAGATGCGATCACCAACGCAATTGCAACCGGTTCCGCAGAAGATGTCAACAATGCTGTTGCCGAGTTTCAGAATACGATTAAGACTGGAAATCCTGTGATGATAGATTCTGCCAAAGCTATAGAACTAACAGGAAATACTCTTGAGATCTGTAAAGAGAAATACCAGAAGGCGCAGGATGATTTTACAAAAGGAATTATTAGTAAAGAAGAACTTGATGGTGTAAAACAGGAACTTTTAACTGCAGCAGATTCTTATGTAGATGTAGGCGGAACCATGCTGTCTCAAATTCTTGCAGGACTCCAGACCGGCGATGATCAATTGCTGACGGGGCTTGCCGCCATTGCCGGGGTTTCTGTAGACACGTTGAAGCAATCTTTAGGAATACAGTCCCCCTCCTCTGTTATGTCCAGCGAAGTGGGCGTTCCCATGGTGCAGGGAATCACGGCCGGAGCGCAGAGTGAGTCCGGAATTTTAAACGCGGCTATGAGAAAAATTGTAAGGGATGCAATCACTGCCGCGAAAGACGAAGGCGTTATTGAATCCCCTTCACACGTTATGCGTGACGAAGTGGGACTTATGTTTTCAAAGGGTCTTGCAATGGGCATTACCGACGGAAAAGACGAGGTTGTCTCTGCGGCTGAAGGCGTAGCAAATGCTGCCATTTCGGCCGCGTCCTCTATTTCTGCCGCCGACGTTTTAGCAAAGCTTAGCGACAGCTTTATTAATGGCCTTAAGGAAAACGACAAGGGGAACACGGAAAAATATCAGGATAAGCTGGAAATTTTAGATTATAAGCAGGCTTTCGGGGGCCTTTCTACCGAAGATTATTATGCTGAAATGGAGCGATTGCGGGACCAGTATTTAACTGCCTATACCAAAGAGTGGTTTGACGCTACGGAAAAAATTTATGACCACCAAAAAGAAATGGCGGAGGAAGCCCGGGACAAAGCGTTAGACGAGCTGGACAAGCAACACGACAAGGGACTTATGTCGGAAGCGCAGTATATTGCGGAGCTGACGGCTTTTCGCGACCGTTATTATGCCGAGGGCACAGAAGAATATGCCGAAATGACAGAGGACATTGCCAAGCTCTCACGGGAAAACGAGCTGGATATGCTGGATTTTCACTATGACATGGGGCTGTTAACCGAGCAGGATTATTATCAAAAGCTTTTAGAATACCGCGACAAGCACTTTGCCGTAGGCTCTGCTGAGTGGATGGAATATACCAAGAAAATTTGCAGTTACAACAAAAGCCAGATTCAGAAGGCCTATGACGAAATTGCGGAATATGCCGGCAAGAAGCTTTCCGATCTTCTTTCCAAGCAGGAGGCCCTTTACGGTAAGCTTGACGGCTATGGCAGCCTGATGAAAACCGTAACCGTGAAAAACTATTATGAAGACGGCAGCGACCTGCAGTTCAATGAGTTAAACGATATATCAAAAGACAACGACTTTTTAAGACAATATAACGAGAATATCACTGCGGCGGCCCAGCGGCTGAAGGCCTCGGGCTTAGACGAAGCCGCGGCTGCAAAGCTTTATGACGAGCTTTTGGGAATGTCGCCGGAGGAGGCTTCTGATTTCGCGGCGCTTTTAACAAAGGCCACCGATGAGGAATTTGAAAAATATCTCGCCGACTATAAAGAAAACATGGATTTGCTAGACGAGGTTTCGAAAAATCCCTTCCGCGAGGAGTGGAAGGAGGCAACGGAGAAAATTGTTTCAGAACTGAAGGAAGCGGGCTTTGAGGTGCCGGAGGCGTTTTCGGATATTGGCGAAGACTCCGCCATGGAGTTCAGCCGCAGCTTTTTAGAGGAACTCCAAACCCAAATGGAAGACATAAAAACGCAGATTACCGGCTGGTCGTTTACGCTGGTTCCCCAGGTTGTGGGGGCTTCGGCTAACGGCGAAAGCCGTGTTTTTTCGCCGACCTATCACTTATATGGCAGCGGCGAAACAGACGTTCAAAGAATTCAGTCGGCAAAGGCAATTTCTGAGCAACACCGAATGGCAGGAGGGTATTGACATTGATGAACATTACATTTCAAAACGATTTTGGGAAAATTCTGATGACGGGCGGCGGCAAAGGCCCCGCCTGGAAAATTAAGGAGATTACGGGGCTGGGCATTCCCGAAAAAAGCTTTGCCTATAACACCTTTGCCGGTGTGGCGGGGCAGGAATTGTCTTCCGTTTCGGTTTTGGCGCGAACCATTACCATGAACGTGGATATCGACTGCCGCTTCCCGCAGATTTCCATGTCCCGCGCCGCCTGCATTTTAAACGCAGACGGCGTGCTGACCATTCATCACGGCACGAAACACAGGGCGATTTCCTGCAGATGCACGTCTTTCACCAAAACCGAAAAAAAGGCCGCCTTTTTTGAGGCAACGCTTCAGTTTGTGGCCGACAACCCCTATTTTCACGACTGTGAAGAGAAGCGGGTGGTAATATCCCGAAAGAACGACAAGCTGACGTTTCCGTTCCATCTTCCGGTGACGTTTTCTGAACGCGTAAACAGCACAGACCTTGTGGTTTCCGGAGAAGAGGCGTCGGAGCCTGTGATTTATATTTTCGGCGACGACCCGGAGAATACGGACTACGACGACAACTCCATCACCATAGTGAACAAAACGGCCAATGCGTTTTTAAAACTCAATTACAAAATTTCCTACGGGGAGCAAATTAAAATTGACATTCCAAACCGGGAAATTACATCCAACCTGCGGGAAAGAATGTTTCAGTATCTTTCAGACGACAGCTTTTTCAGCAGTTTTGTTCTCTTAAGCGGTGCAAACGAAATTGAGTGCAGAACAAATGTGCGCATTAACGCCTATATCCTGTTTCAAAACAACTATCTGGAGGCGATGTATTAATGGAAGATATTCGGTTTTACCGGTTCGACACCGGCAATTTTGAACTGCTTCACATTGAGCACAACATAAAATCGTGCTACTGGACGCTCTATTTCAACGAAATCGGAACCTTTGAGGGCACGTTTCCCCTCTCAAACGGGCTGGTGAACATCCTGATGAATCATCAATATTTGTTCCTGACCCAGGGAAAAATGCTTCAGGCCATTATTACGGGAAAAACCGTGGACAGCGCCGTGAAAATTTACGGCAAAACGCCCAACTGGATTTTGTCCCGCAGAACCATTGGGCCTTTTAAAACCTCGGAATTAAAGTTTACGGACTATCCGTCGGTGGTGCAGTATGTTTTGCAAACCGGGTTTTCAGATATTTATGAAAGCGACTTTACGTTTCACGATTTACCTGCGCTGGAGCTTGAGGGCGAGGCGTTTTGGAGAAACACCAGAAACCCGGTGAGCGACGTGATTCGGGACCGTTTGGAAAACGATTTGCTGGGGCACCGGGTCATGCTGGACGTAACGGAAAACAAATGGAATTTTGAAATATATCAGGGGGAAAACAGGGTTGAAATCGTTTCAGAGGCCAACCGCAATTTAAAAAACGTAACCATAACAGACGACTGCCAGAATTTTTATACCGCAGGCTGGTATAAAAAGGAGCTTGTGGATAAAGGGGACTGGAACCCTTATGATAACAGCGTGCCGGCAAGCCGTCCGTCGTCTTACGGCTGGTATTACACGATTACTTATGAGGATGAGCAGTCTCCCAAAAAGTCATATCCAGCCGGTTCTTATCTGGTGTGTGCCGACAAAGAAACCGGAACGTGGAAGGTGTGCAATGACATGCCGGAGCTGTGGGAATATCTGCCCGGCGATGCTGAGGGCATTTGCAAATGGGACGCCGTGCTTTCCTCTGCCACAGAGTCGGAGGCAAAGACCGATTTAACAAACAAAATTTGGCGGCATGAAATTTCCGGCGAAAGCTCCCGCCTAAAATTGGGCACGGACTACGGTTTGGGAGACACCGTTCGCGTTCAGGTAGAGAAGGGCGGTTTTGCCGAAACCGTTTCCAAGCGCATAACCGGCGCGGAAATCTGGTGGGAAAACGGAAATGTTGGTGAAAAGCTGATTTTTAAGGAGGAATGAATAAATGTCATATCATTATACTTTTGACAGCGGCGCCACCTATGGCGTCAAAGACGTTAACAAAATAACCAGCCGGTTCGTCACAGCTGGAATTGCGCAAACCTTTACCGAAAACAGTCAAGCGCCTTATAATTTAAGCTCGTTTCACGAAACCGGCGCGCTTATTTTTCAGTCCGGCGTAAAAAGCGGCGACGCCTCTCTGCAGGTTGTAAAAACACAGGGGCAGGACGGCGCTGTTTCCATTTGCCCCGGCAAGGCATTCTTTCACGACGGCACCCTGTTTGAGGTGACGCTGCCGGAAGATTCGGCCGAATCCGACGTGGTGCTTTCTTACGTGCCGGGAGTGAAGCACTACGTATATTTAAAAAACGATTACATCTTTTCCAACTCCTATTACCCCGTCTGCACAACCGACGCGCCCACCGGCGACTTTGTGCCGCTGGCAGAAATTGAAACAGACGGAGCCATTACCGACAGGCGGGAATATGCCGTTGGAAAACTGCCGTCGAAAGACAGCGGCTATGCGCCGAAGCAATATGAGGTTACGGTGATGTGCAAGCCGCAGTCCACACCGTCGGCAAACGGTGAATATTACCGTTACTTCAGCGCCAAAGGCCAGGCAACTGTAACGTTTGGGGACGATGAAGACTTAAAAGACCGGCGGTTTGTCTATATTTATGATGACAGCTTCTACCGGACAGCCGGAGTTTATGACCTTGTTAAACAAACTCATAAATGCAGCGTTTTAGATTACAAAGGTGTTCCTAAAACTTATTCTGCTGAAAAGCTGTATCTTTATTATAGGACAGACTCTGATTATATATCTACAACCATCAGTGTAAATACCAGTGATAATCAACTTTCGTTTGATATAATGTATGATCCTAAAAATGAATTTTCCTCAGCCGAAAGCTTTCCATACAGCTTTTCCTTTATCCTAATATAAGAAAGGAGAAATTTTCATGCCAATAAAAAACAGTTTTATTGACAACGGCAGCTATCAGGCGGCCGATTTAAACAACATTTACAGAAGGCTTATGTATAACCCTTCTGCCGGGCAGGTTTTTTCTGAAACCGGGGCGGAAGGTCAAACGGCCGCATATGAAGCCTCGCACTTAAACGCCCTGACGCAAACGCTGTGCAGCCCGGGCGTAATCAGCGACTCGAACTACACGCTAAAGGCAGTGAAACTTCCGCAAGAAAACAAGCTGCGAATCAATCCCGGCACGGCGGTCTTTGAAGACGGCACGGTGATGGATGTGGAGCCCGGTGGCCATGAGCTCGCCTATTTGCAAAATGTAAAAAACTATGTTTATTTAAAGCAGCAGTCGGGGGAATGTTTTCCTGTTTGCGGACAGACAGCGCCCGCCACAGACGGAAGCTGCATTCCGCTGGCCGAGATTTCAGAATCCGGTGAATTTACAGACCGAAGGCCCTTTGCAAAATGTAAAAATAACGGCTATGCCAGCAATGCCGGATATATCATGAACGTAACCGTCCATGCAAGATGCGAGGAAAGAATATATCCCAACGAATATTTTGGACAAACCACCATCAATTTAAACGACCAGGGGCAGCACCGGTTCGCCTTTGCCGAATGTTCCGGCAAGGATCATTTAAATCGAGAGTATTCTGCATATTCCTTTTGTGACATGGGAAAAAATACTGCTTATGCTAGTAACTATTCTTTCAAAGATTCCAGTGGACACGACAATGAAAATAAATGGCTTTACGACAGGATGTGTATAAAGGTTGGCGAAGCAGCCGATAGCTTTGTGTTTTGTGAGATGCACAACGAAAATGGTCTGCTCACCATTCAAATGACTTCCACCGAGCAAGGGGACATCAGCTTTTCATTCTTATTATTTTAGGAGGCTTAAAACATGATTACATATAAACTAAAAATCAATTATCAAGACCCCCGGGTAATGACCTCAGATATGGAGTTCGTCACGGGGGACGTAGGCGCATACCGGTTAGAGTTTGAGTTTTATGACAACGGTGCGCGGGTGGACTTAACAGATTGCGTTCTCACGGTTAAGGCGAAGCGGTCTGACGGAACGGTTCTTGCAGACGCAGGTGAAGTGCAAGACAACCTGGGCGTGTTCGTTCCAAAAAACGACATCTATGCCGTAGCAGGAGAGCTTCGTTTAGAGGTGGCCCTGGCAGATGCCGCGAAAAACTACATTACAGCCAAAGTTCTGCTGGCCACGGTTGTGGAAGGGCTGGGCGACGCAGACAATGTGGCGCAGACAAGCGCATCTGTTTATGTTACGCTTTTGAACCGCGTTCAGGAGCAGATTATAGCCGCGAACAAACTGACGGAAGATGCAAAAAGCTTAATAGACGGCAAGCTGGAATTAAAAGCCGACAAGCAGACGGAAGACGGCGGGTTCGCGGGAGGACAAGGCGCCTCCACAACAAACGGAGCAGCGATTGGAAGCGGAGCTGCGGCGACAGGCGGCGGCGGTTCGGTAGGCTTGGGGGCCAGCTCCACAAACGGCGGCGGAGCAATTGGAAGCAATGCAAATGCAAACGCCGGCGGCGCCGTGGGAAGTGCAACGACTGTTACCGGCTATGGCGGAGCCGTTGGGAACAAGGCAAAGGCCGGGGCAGGCTTTTCGGGAGGCAATCAGGCTGCCGTCGCTTTGGGCAGCAACGGAAAATATATCGACGCAATTCAGCTTGGAGCCGGCACAAACGAAGCGCCGGGCACATTGCAGGTGTATGACTATCGAATTATGGACCAGGACGGAAGCATTACGGCCGCCAGGCTGCCCGGCTACTGCGGCTGTGTGTCAAGTGCAGACGACCTGCCGGGATATGCCGAAACGGGAGACATTTACGGCGTAATGGAAACCGTTTCAAAACCGCAGGAGGACGCCCTGTTTGCAAAAGGCATGTTCTCCGATTATTTTACAAGTGCAGGCGAAACGGCAGGAACCGGCCTTGCGCCCGCTTTGTGCAATTTGCGTGATTCAATTATTGCGAACATAAAAAACTACACGTTTACCGGCACGGACAACCAAACTGCCACGTATTTATACACTGCGTCCGGCACATTTCTGGCAGAAGTGAAAGTGAATGCCGGCAACCCATCGGCCCTTGCTGCATTCGACGCCTATTCAATCGGTTATAACGGAAACGACACGGACATCATATCGTTTTACATCTGTAAACAGAAAAAGAGCAAACTTACGTTTCAAAACACAGAATATGAGCATATCATGGTTTGGAACGGAACCGGCTGGGAAGATGTTCGAAGCTTTCATTGCGCTAAAATGACACCGAAAGGCAGCGTGAATCAATATGAAGACCTGCCCGATGCAATTGACGGCAGCCTCTACCAGCTTCAGAAAAGCTCGGCCAATTGGGTGAAATATTCCGGCAAAGCATCGGACCTTTTAAACATTGAAGAGGACGGGTTCCACGGATTGAAATTTACCCCGCCTGAATCCTGCATTAGAAAAAGCTACTTAAATTATGGCGATTATCTCCATACCTACAACATCGTAGCTTTATATGACGCTTCGGGAAACTATCTTCAGGAGTTGATTTTAAATACTGTGCCGGAATCAGACGTTGGTTATCCGCTGTCTATTTTTGGAATATCCAGCCCATCCGATACCGTGATATTTTATCTGGGCATATATAAAAATAATACGCGCCCGGAAACACTGAAATCGTTCCAGGCCGGCGATTTTGTGTTTATGAAAAACAACCAGTGGATCTGCATTGCCGGGCCTAAGGCAAGGGAGAACTATTACACCAAAACGCAGGTAAACGAGAAAATAAGCGCATCTTCTCGCTGGGGCGGGAGCATTTCAAGTTATGAAGAGCTTCCAAAATCGCCGCAAGCGGGAACATACTGTTATGTATCGGCGGATATTGCAAACGGTGTAAAATATACCGGAAAAGTCTCGGATTTGTTTCGTATCTATGATAATGAAATGCTTCAGTCGGATACGCTTAATTTTACCCCGCCTGAATATTGTTTGCCGCCATTAATGGACTCCCCTTATTATGACACGATTGTTAATATTTACGATGAGGCCGGGGCTAACGTCGGTTATTTGTCAATTAATCCTCAACCCGGTTCGGCGCCGCCGTTTTTCAGCCTTTCTGAGCTTGGCGTAACGTCTGCTGACGACACCGTGACATTTTATTTGGGTATTTACGACGGGACGGGCTTACCTTCGGCAATAGAAACAATATATCATGCTGGGGATATTTTAATTTGGGTCGGCACAAAGTGGGTGCGGATTCCCACGGTTTCAGGATTGGAGTGAGCAAAAAATGAACATTGAAAAAAAGCAGATCGCATATAACCGCGTCACACGAAATAGTGCGATACGTTATATCGTTATCCATGACACGGGGAACAAATCAAAGGGCGCAGATGCGGACTCTCATTTCCGTTATTTTAACGGCGGGAACCGAAACAGCTCGGCGGACTTTTTTGTGGACGACAAAACCGTTTTGCAGGTAAATGATTACACAAAATGTTACACCTGGCACGTGGGGGACGGCAAGGGCAAATACGGCATTACAAACCAAAATTCCGTCGGCATTGAAATTTGTGTAAACGCTGACGGAAACTACGACGCGGCGTACCTGAAAGCTGCGGAGCTGACAAAATATTTGATGAAGCAGCTAGGGATTGACGCGTCCCATGTTGTGCGTCACTATGATGCAAGCAGGAAGAACTGTCCGGCCTCAATGAGCGCAAATAACTGGGCGCTGTGGGAAAAGTTTAAACAGTTGATTAAGGAGGAAATAAAAATGGCAGAATGTAAATTTACAGACATCAGCGGGCACTACGGAGAAAAGCAGATTCGGGAAGTGTTTGAAATGGGGATTATGAACGGGGTGGACGAAACCCATTTTAACCCGAATGAACCAGTGACAAGAGCACAAGCGGCTATCATTGCACGGAACGTTGTGCGGTATATTACGGGAAAGTGAGGGAAGGCAAAATGGACAATTTTATTACATGGATGAAACTTGCCTGCGGCGCGCTGGCGGGTATTCTCTCCTTTGCGTTTGGGGGGCTGGACATGCTGTTTTCAGTCCTGTTGGTTTGCATTTTAATTGACTACGTCACAGGGGTGCTGGCTGCGCTTTATGAAAAGCGGTTAAACAGCGAAATTGGGTTTCGCGGCATTTTAAAAAAGGTTATGATTTTGCTGATTGTAATTTTGGCGCAAATGATTGGCACAGCCGCCGGAATAGAAGAAGTGCGGGACCTGGTCGTTGGCTTTTACATTGCCAACGAGGGGATTTCCGTTTTGGAGAACGCAGGCAGAATGAACGTGCCGGTGTGCAAAAACTTTACAAAATATTTAGAGCAGCTTAGGGGTTAACACAGATGTCTACAGCACTTTTAACCGGATTAAGCGGCGTTAAAAACGGTATGGCAGTTTGCCATACCGTTTTTTTTATGCTTTTTTTTGCCGCCCTGCCCGTACCTTTTTGGGCCTGGGCGGAGGAAGCGCTGCGCAGGTTACAGAAACAAGCTTTGTTAAGCTTTCCCGGTCGTCTAAGTCCTCAATGAAAAAATAAGGCTTCGCGCCGTCGTAGGGCGGGGCCTCCTTCAAATTGGGACACAGGGCACGGCCCGCATCAGTAATTTTTAGAAAAAACTGGTCGCCGCAGATGAGGGCAAACAGCTTGCCGTCGCAGTAAACGCCATATTCCCCAAACATCTTGCGGTATGTGATTTCTCCCGCGCCGCTTGCCTGTTCACAGGCAAATTGAACAAATTCTTCCGACGAGGCCATAAACGTTCACGCCTCACTCTGTCAGGCTGATGTAAATATGAATTTCGGCGTTTTCAAAGTTCCCGTCCTGATATTCTTCAAAATCGCAGACAAACGACCGGGGCAAATCCATTGTCCAAAGACGCTCCCAAAATTCCCCCACGGCCTTTTGCACATGGCCGCGCACCACAAATTTGGCATACCTTCCTGCGGGAATCGCCATGCGTTCCGTTCCCTGGGGGAGAGGGGAACCGTCTGCCTCGCAGCCCACAGTCACTTTATATTCGCTTTTGTCCGGGCCGGTGTAATCGGAATAAATTCCGAGGGCCTTTCCGTTTTTCTTGCCGGAAATCTGCGGATAAATCCCGCCCTGATAATAGGTTTGCCACAGCCCGCCGATAACGGCCCCCATGTTTGGCGACCGGTTCGACGTTCTTGCACACAAACCCACAACCGTTTTTTCGTTTAATGTTACCAATTCATAATCCATTTGCCTTACCTCTTTCTTTTTAAGATAGACAAATCATATCACAGAAAACCAGACAGGTATGTGTCATGTTTTATCATAAAATTTCATCATTTTTTGAAGCAGGGCAAAAAATTCTGCCCGAAGGCCGGCGGGAGCAGTCAGTTCCGCGCAGTCTCCAAAGCTTAACAGCCAGGAAAACAGGTTTTCTTTGTCTGAAAATCCGGCCTGAAACAAAAGCTTCCCTCCGGGCAAAACAGAAAAGCTCTCCGGGCCATATTCCTCCACAAGCCGCCATTTCATAGACGGCGCAAACTCCACTTCCGCCTGAATGCTGCGGGGCCATATGGTTTCTGCGTCCGCCTGAAAAGGCGGCAGCGTTCTGGGGGAAAACCGCTGATTCAGACAGGTTAACTCCACCATGCGGTTCAGCTTGAACATGCGGAAATCCGTCCGCGCCGTGCAATAGCCCCACACACACCAAGAAGCCCACTGGAAAACTAAACAGTAGGGCTCAATGGTGCGAAGACTTTTTCCGCCGGGGGCATAATAGGTAAACGAAATCATTTTGCCTGCGTCAATGGCCGACTGAATCAGCTCAATTTTCGGCGCCAGGGAAGATTTATACCAGGAGGAAAGGTCAATTAAAATGTGGCTGTTGGAGGCGAGCACTTCGCTGTTTCCCACCGAAAGCTTGTCCATCAAAAGCTGATAGCGGCTGGTGCCGCTGACGCTGTCCAGACTTCTAAGCCCCGCCAAAATCGCCTGCATGTCCGAGGAGGTGAGTAGCGTCCGGTCGAACCGGTAGCCGTCCATAATGGAAATGCCGCCGTTCTTTCCCTGGGCGGTAACGATGGGAATTCCGGCCTTGCACAGGTTTTCAATGTCGCGGCTGATGGTTCTGCGCGTTACCTCAAACTTTTCGGCCAGATAAGGAGCGGTCACTTTCTCCTGCTGGAGCAGGATGGATAAAATTCCAATCAAACGGTCTATCTTCATGGGAAGAACTTCCTTTCGTGGTTACTGTGCAAATTCAGAAAGCGTTCCCGAAACACCCCGAAATGCGCCGGGCACAAGCTCGCAGCCCAACACAAACTGGTCTGGAATACCCGATTGATTTTGAATGCCAAAATCGCCCACCCTGCGGTAACCAAACCGGCCGTAATAGTCTGGGTTTCCCACCAGAAACGACGCGGTAAAACCCAGTTTAACTGCCTGCTCGCCTGCATAGCCCAGAAGCCTGCCCCCAACGTTTTGATTTCGGTAGGGAAGCGCCACACAAAGCGGCGCCACCAAAACCGCCGAAAGTGTGCCCGCGCTGAGCAAAACCGGCTGCCTGGTCAGCAGAATATGCCCAATCAGCAAACCGTTTTCCTCTGCCACAAACTCCAGCTCTGGCAAAAAGGCAGAGCTGTCACGAAGCCTTAAAACAAAATCCTGCTCGGTGCCGTCTGACACCTGGGCTGTTTCAAAGGCGGTTTTTACTAATTCATAAATGGTTTCATAGTCACGTTTCAATGCTGTGCGAATGTTCATGCTTTTCCTCCAAATGATTCAAATAAATTCAGCTGCCGTGCAGTTTCTTTTTCTTCAAACGTTCTCAAAAATTCAAAAATTTTCGAACTGTCCGAAACAATGCCGTGCCGGCGGCAAAACCGGTAAAACACCGGCATAAGCGCGCGGTTGTTGGGGCTGGCGGCCTCATAGCGGCTTCCAAAGGCGGCGGAATACTGCTGCTTCATGCCCGGAAAGTGTTCGTCCAGCTTTTGATAAAAATATTCCCTGTTTCCCTCCCGCAGAGTTACACCCATGCCGAAGCACAAAATGCCAAACACCTTTGCCTGCCTGCACAGGTTTAAAATCCCCAAAAGGTTTTCTTCTGTGTCGTTCATAAAGGGCAGCACTGGCGAAAGCCACACCACGGTGGGGATTCCGTTGTCCCGCAAAATGTTTAAAACCTCAGCCCGGCGGCTGGTGACACACACGTTGGGCTCTAAAATTTTGCACAGCCCGTCGTCATAGGTGGTCAGCGTCATCTGCACAACGCACTTTGTTGTTTCGTTTATTTTTTTGAGCAAATCCAAATCCCGCAGCACCCGGTCAGACTTGGTAATCAGCGTAACGCCGAAGCCATAGCTTAAAATCAGCTCTAATGCCCGGCGGGTGTGGCCCAGCTCCATTTCTAAGGGAATATAAGGATCCGACATGGAGCCCGTGCCGATCATGCACTTTTTTCGCTTTTTACGAAGCGCCAGTTCCAAAAGCTCCAGCGCATTGGATTTTACCTCAATATCTTCAAACGCGTGGTCAAACTGATAGCACGCGCTTCTCGAGTCGCAGTAAATGCACCCGTGGGAGCAGCCGCGGTATAAATTCATGCCGTTTTTGGCGGACAAAATTCCTTTCACCTGTTTTTCGTGCATCCTGACTCCCTCCCGGTTTTTCTTATAAAGATATTATACCACACAGACCGTAAAACAACAATAAAAAGCGCCGGCGGAATTCATATTGCTGCCGGCGCTTTTTTTAACTAAATTTTTGAAAGGCTTCCATCAGCCTCTTTTTTCTGTTTTCTTTTTCCTTGTTTTGCTGCTCTTTCCTGCGGGCTGCAATTCGGGCGGCCCGATTGGCAAGCACAGTAGAAAACGCAAAAAACACCATTGTCAGCCCAGATGCCAAAAGAAGCATAATGAAACTGCCGTGTTTTTCATATAATACTGTTACAAGGAGGGCGGCGGCAATGCAGAAAAGCCCGGAGAGTGCCGCAAATAAAACTGAAACTGAAAAATTTTCCCGCAAAACCAGCCCCTCCGTTTCGTTAAAAGTCAATTAATAATATACCATAGTATTTTTTAAAAGTCAATCAAAATTATATAATAGTATAGTAATATTTTGCATAGGGAGGTACCGCCATGTTGAATGAAAACATAAAAAAACTGAGGTGCCAACGGGGATTAAGCCAGGTGGAGCTGGGAAGGAAGCTGGGCGTTACCAAACAAAGCATTTCCAATTGGGAAAACAACTACATTCAACCCTCCATTGAAATGCTGATGAAACTATCATCTGTGTTTTCCGTCAGCACAGACTGCCTGCTGGGCCTGGACACACGAAAATTCATTGAAATCACAAACCTAACCGACGAGGAAATCACGCATCTGCAATTCATAGCGAAAGACATTGCAAACGCCAAAAAATAAAAAAGACGCACATGTTTTGTGCGTCTTTTTCTGTTTACCTCCGAACCCCCTCAATATGTAACAGACGGCTGCGGACAAAGGAATATGTGTTCAAAGGCCGGTAGTCGGCATCTTGGGTGTGGGTGGCAACCAGCAGGCCGCTTTCTTCCACAATCAAAAGCGAGTGCGAAAACACCGCGCCGTCGAAGCTGAGCTGAATTACGTCCCCTGCCGCGGCATGCGAAAGGGGAAGCTCCTCGGCGAAGGGGCCTGGCCCCCGGTTGTTTGTCAAAAAGCGGAATAAAAATTCCACCCCCGTCCAGGCGGCGGCCCTGTTGCTTGCAGAGCTGTAATACCACCCGGTTTCGCGGGTGTAGTTCATCACGCCCGCCCCGGCAAAAAGGCATTGGGAAATAAAGTTTGTGCAGTCCCCGCCCAAATCGTCAAAATTATAATAGGCCGGATTGCGCAAAAACGCCCACTTGTGGGCATAAGCCGCGGCTTTTGCGCGTTGATAAGTCAAATTGCACGCCTCCTTTCTTTTTATTATATGAAAGGAACCGAAATCCCGGCACTTGACGCTGTTATTTTCCTGTGATAAAATAAACAAAACATTTAAAAGAGAGGACGCTTTCAAATGAACAACAAACAGTGGTTTCAAGAAGAGGCCAAATTCGGCATGATGATACATTGGGGGCTTTACACCCTGCTTGCAGGGGAATACCGGGGAAAACGAATTCCCCATATCGGCGAGTGGGCCCAGTCTTATTTTGAAATTCCAAACGCGGAATATGAAAAGCTGGCAGAGGCGTTCAACCCCATTTATTTCGACCCGGAGGAGTGGGTGCTGGCCGCAAAGGCGGCGGGCATGAACTATATGGTGGTAACCAGCAAGCACCACGAGGGGTTTTGCCTGTTTCATTCTGCATACGACACGTTTAACGTGGTAGACGGCACGCCCTTCGGCCGGGACGTTATTGGGGAATTGTCCCAAGCCTGCCGAAAGCACGGATTAAAGTTCGGACTTTATTATTCCCAGGAGTTAGACTGGCACGAGCCAAACGGCGGAGGCTACAAGTCGGGCAAAACCAACTGCGGCGAAATGTCCTGGACAAACTGCTGGGATTTTCCCGACAACGAACACAAAAATTTTGAACAGTGCTTTCGGGCAAAAACTTTGCCCCAGGTGAAAGAACTTTTAACCAATTACGGCGATTTGTGCCTCATCTGGTTCGACACGCCCCACGTCATCACCCCTGCGCAAAGCCAGGAGCTTTACGACCTGGTGAAATCCCTCCAGCCAAACTGCTTAATCAACACGCGCATCGGAAACGGCCTGGGGGACTATCGGTCCATGGGTGACAACGAAATTCCAGACGAAGACATGAGCGGCATTTTGGCAGAGGCCCCAACCACGCTGAACGATACGTGGGGCTTTAAATATTTTGACGATAACTGGAAAAGCGCAGACGAGGTGTTAAGGCTGAAAAACCACTTAAATTCCCGGGGCATTAACTATTTGTTAAACGTCGGGCCGGACGGGCTTGGCCGCCTCCCCGCCCCGGCAGCAGACATTTTAAAAGAGGTCGGAAAAAGAGCATAAACGGCATTAAGATTGGCACAGTGAACGTTTTCAGTAAAAAAAATACAAACAAAAAAATCCAGGAACATTTTGTTCCTGGATTTTTTTGTTTGTATCCTCTAATCTATATAATCATTTGTAGTTTTGCCATTATTGCTCACAACCATACCTACATCAGAAACAGTGATATTAGAATCACCATCAAAATCACAAGCTGGGTCATATCCTGCATCTTGGTATCCTATTCCATATGCAGCTATAACTAATTCCGAATCCGTTTGATTCACAACGCCATCGCCGTTTACATCGCCGGCAAGCAAAGCTTTGTCGGGCAATACAATTTTGCTGTCACTGAACGTAACCGCAGTTTGGCGGGTAAGGTAGCCGGCCCGCCTAAATTCAAGAATGAAATTGCCGCTTTCCCGGGCAATAAAAGAATAGGCCCCTGTTGCTTTGTCTGCTTCAGTGGCTGCAACCACCGCACCATCCGACGCTCTCTTCATTGTCACAGTAATCTTATGCAGATCATCAAAATCGTCGTCATCCGTACTTACAACAGGTGTAATTTTTCCAGATACCCCCGGTATGACGACATTTTCCCCATAGCTTTCAATGGTTTTACCATAATTGCCAAGAACCACAGTAACATCATCGGTATTGATTACAGCATTACCGTCAATATCACAGGCCGGGTCATACCCTGAATTGGGGTATGATGTTGCAAATGCTGCTATGACTAATTCCGAATCCGTTTGATTCACAACACCGTCACCGTTTACATCCCCCTTCAGCAGGGTTTTATCCGGAACCGTTACATCCGAGCTCCCAACAGTGACCTGTGTATAGCGTGTTAAATATCCGGCGCGTTCAAACTCCAAAACATAACTGCCGGGTGCAAGGTCAAGCTGATAGTTTCCGGCAGAATCAACCACTGTGGATGTAACAACATCTCCAAGTACAGAAGTTTTCGCATAAACAGTCATGCTATGCAAATCGTTAAAGAGGCTGTCAATATTTGCGGTTGCTGCAGGAGTAGAAACTGTTCCGCTGACAGTAGATTTACTTGTAGAACCGGGCGGAATGAATTCAAAGTCATAACTATATAAATAGTTTTTGTTTATTGCGTCAGGAGCGGTTTCATTTATTTGAATATAATACTTACCGGTGCTTAATCGCATTGTATGGGTCTTTTCTACATTGCTCGGTATCTGAAAGCTTCCGTAATTAAATGTGCCCATAAATGAATTGGGAGCTTCCTGACGGACGGTCACAGTTAAATCTGCATCGACGTTTTTGAACTTAAAACCTACTGTTCCTCCGGATGTTACATTGTAGGTGAAAATGTCCACATCGCCGCTGTAATCAAGGCAAGCGCTGTTTTTTAAATTAGAAAAGTTATTATTCGCGGCGTCTTGCCTCGCTTCATCCAGGTAATTGGTCGCATCATCTGATTGGTCGGTTCTAACGATGCGGAATAGAAAATCGGTTCCGGGACTTGGATGATCTGAATTCTTCTTAATTACAATATATTTGTTCAAGCCTCCCAAACAGGTGGTGTTATATTGTGCATGAAGATTGCTGTCAGCACGGGCCACAGAAGGAGAACCTGTGACTTCCCCTTGTTCATTAACGCTATAAACGCTGATGGTAGTTGAAACTTCGCCCAGCGTTTCAATCACGTAACTTCCCAATTCAGGTGACGTCCAGCTAACAACAATGGGATCATCATAAATTGTTTCTAAGTTTCCGTACTCATTTTGATATAGAACATATGGATATGCATTTGTAAAATCAATGTCTTCGGCGGCAAGCACATCTATGCCATTTATGACTGCTGCTTCAGGCGTTGTCGTTGCTGTTTCTGCAAAAACACTTGTGCTGAAAAGGAACAAGATGCTGGATATTAGTACAGATATGATTGCATTTAATTTTTTCATTCAATTATCCCCCTTAATTGTTGTGTTTTATTTATCGCTTGTAGAAATTAAATTTTTACTGCAATGGAATCCCCTCCAATTCATATATTGTCTATTTACCAATCATTATAGCGAATGGATATTCATTTGTCAAAACAATATTTCGACACAGTTCGAGGATAGAAATGCAACTACTTTTTTTGAATGAAATGAGATCGATGGCGGAACAGATAAATCATACAACCCGCTGCGTCGGCCAGCGCCCACCCAATGGGAACAGACCACCAAATTCCCGCTACGCCCACTGATGGAAGCGACGACAGAGCATATGCCAGCGCAACACGGCTGCCCAGGGAAACAACGGTCAGAAAAATGGAAATGGACGACTTGCCAAGACCGCGAAACAAACCATACAGCAGGAACAAAATCCCAATTCCCACATAAAAAGCGCCCTCAATGTGCAGATATTCAATGCCAATGTTGATAATTTGTGTTTCGCCCGAATTGACAAACAGAAGCATGAGAGGTTTTGCAAAAACATAAACGCAGGCCGAGGCAAAAAGGCAAAACACACAGGAGAGTTTCAGTGCTGTTAAAATGCCTTTGTGAATTCGTTCTTTTTGCCCGGCTCCGTGATTTTGGGCAATAAACGTTGCAAATGCGTTGCCAAAGTCCTGCGCGGGCATGTAGGCAAACGCATCAATTTTTACCACAGCGGCAAACGCGGCGCTAACGGCAAATCCAAAACTGTTTACCAGGCCCTGGACCATTAAAATTCCAAAATTCATAATTGACTGCTGCACAGAGGTTAAAACGGAATTGCCAACAATTCGTTTCAGCAGTCCCTTGTCAAAGCAGATATGCTGTTTTGCAGGACAGAGCTGTTTTTCTTTTACAAAAAAGTAAACCGTAATGCATATGGCAGACAGCGCCTGTGCAGTTACTGTGGCATAAGCCGCCCCGGCAACACCCATATGGAAAACTAAAATGAAAAGAAGGTCTAATACAATATTTGTAATTGCCGCCGCCGCAAGAAAAATTAGAGGAATAACTGTGTTTCCCACACTTCTTAAAACAGAGGCAAAAAAGTTATAAACAGTCACAAAAATCATGCCGGAAAAAATAATTTTTAAATATTCCCGGGTGAGCGTTACGGCCTCTTTGGGAATGTTCAGCCAAAGAATGATGTTATCCAAACACAAAAAAGCCCCAATGTTAATTGCGGCTGACAAAATGAAAATAAAAATCCCGGAATTAAAAATGCTGATTTTCATTTCGTCGATTTTGTCCGCGCCAAAAAGGTGTGAAAACACAACGCTGCTTCCCATGCACAGGCCTAACACAATGGAGGTCAGCAAAACCATCAGCGCATAAGAAGAACCAACAGCAGACAGCGCGGCAGGGCCGATGGTCTTGCCGACAATTAAGGTGTCTGCCACGTTGTATAACTGCTGGAGCAGGTTTCCAAAAATCATGGGGAGGCTGAACGAAATCAGCGAACGCCCAATTTTTCCTGTTGTTAATCTATTTTGCATGGTTCTCTCCATATTTTTTATTTTTACAACTTCATTATATCAAAAATACCCCGTAAATACAACTGCGGCAGCCGGTATTGACTGCATAATTTTGGGTATGCTATTGCTATGAAGCCAAATTTAAGAAAGGGTGGATTCAAAATGCTTCGTTATGGAACCCTTATGCAGCAAAACAGCGATGGTTCGTTTGACCTTGTCATATACATCGACCAAGCAGAAGATTTTAAGCTTGAATTTGCAAAAGAGCTTTCTGTTTTTAAGAAAGGCTGGCTAAACAATAAAAAACTGCGGTTTATTAAAATAGTGTTAGCCGGCACGCTGATTTTCAGCATCCCATTTTCCCAAATCGCGGCAAAGGGTCCCCGTTATGCCATGTCATATATCTACTTTGGCTCAAACGCCTCGCAGCTGGAATACATTTCATTGGCACAGGATACCCTGGCGGTAATCTCCCCCAGCTACTTCGACTTAAATGCAGACGGAAGCTTGAAGCAAAATTATATTTCAGAAAGCTTCGTAAACGCCGTTCACGACAAGGGAATTCGCGTTGTTCCGTTTCTGTCTAACCATTGGGACCGCGCTTCCGGCGTAAATGCATTAAACCGGTTAGACCAGCTCACAGACGAAATCGCTTTGGCTGTTGAACGCTATCAATTAGACGGCGTAAATGTAGACATTGAAAATGTTACCCACACAGAGCGCGATAAATATACGGAGCTGGTGCGGCTGCTGCGCGAAAAAATTCCGAACGGAAAAGAAGTTTCTGTGGCCGTTGCGGCTAACCCCAACGGGTGGAACACCGGGTGGCACGGCTCCTACGACTACCGCCGCCTGGCGGAATATGCCGACCATTTGTTTATAATGTCTTACGACGAACATTACCAGGGCGGAACCGCCGGGCCGGTTGCCTCCTTAAATTTTGTGGAACGGTCTGTGCAGTATGCTCTGAACAATCAGGTTCCCGCGTCAAAAATCGTTTTGGGAATTCCGTTTTTCGGAAGGCTGTGGGCCGCCGACGGCAGCGTAAAAGGGCTTGGTGTTTCCATTAACAGAGTGGAGGACATCATTGCCAAATATGGCGGGGAGGTAACATACAGCGAAACGGCGAGAAGCCCCAAAGCAGAATTTACGCTGACAACTTCAGACAGTTTAACCGTTACCGGCACGAAGCTGGGCCCGGGTGACTATGAAATTTGGTATGAAAACAGCAATTCCATCAAAGAAAAGCTGGCGCTGGTGGACAAATATGACTTAAAAGGCGCAGGTAACTGGAGCAGCGGGCAGGAAACCCGGGACGTGTGGGACTATTATGATTTGTGGCTGAACAGCAAATATTTTGAAGACATTTTTCATCATTTTGCCAAGGACGATATTATCCAGGCGGTGAAAGAAGGGCACATGATTGGAACCTCCAACACACATTTTTCGCCGGATGACAGCCTAACGCGGGCACAGGCGGCGACAATTGCCTCTCGTGTTTTAAAGCTTTCGCCCTCTTCCAACATGGCCTTTTCAGACACAAAGGGCCATTGGGCGGAAAGGGAAATTGCGGCGGCGGCCGAGGCGGGATTTTTCATGGGCTATCCCGACGGCTCGTTCCAGCCGGAGCGGGTGATGTCCCGGGAGGAGATGGCAAGCCTGCTGTTTCGCATGATTCAAACCGACGTGCAGGGCGCCGGGCCGGTCTTTTCCGACGTGTTAGAAGAACGCTGGTCTTATCAGGAAATCACCGCTTTGGCCCAGGCGGGAATTTTAAACGGATATGAAGACGACACCTTCCGGCCGGAAAGAGCGCTGACGCGGGGAGAAATGGCTGCGCTTTTGGCGCGTTTGCCCGAGCAATAAACAAAAAAAGCTCCTGAATGACACAGGAGCTTTTTGTTTTTCATTTTTTAGTTTCTTGGCTGAACAACGAAAGAAGCATTTTCACTGGGGGCATAGCCGGGCACAGTTTGATAGGCATAAACTGTTTGGCCGGCAAAAAGCACAATGCCGGAAGGAATGGGAACAAGCCAAATGCCGTTTTCGTTTACTGTGGTAGTAACTTTTGTGCCGTCGGGCAATAAAACGACAAGCTCTGCGCCGGGCACGCCCTCGCCAAGAATGAACATATCCCCCTCGGTAATAGAATATATAACCGGTGTGGGGCTTAAAGGCAGAGATGGTGTGTTGGCAACGGTGAAGTCAGCAAGAGGCACGCCGTTTACATAAATGCTTCCGTCCGGGTTCACCGTTACGGCATATTCTTCCGTGTTTGGGTCATACCCATCCGGGGGCGAAACCTCCGTCATAGTATACGTTCCCGGCAAAAGAAATCCGAAATCTACAACCCCGTCGTCGTCTGATGCGGCAGTTTCGCCGCTTAACAGCCTGAAAACCGCACCGGAAAGGGGCTGCCCGGTTTGGCCGTCAGTTTTTAAAAACAAAAACCGGGCCGGCTGCGGCGCAAGGGTGTCGTAAATAGAAAACCCTTCGGCAATTTCACCGTTTATGGTAACATTTCCCTGTTCATCAACAACGACCATAAACGTTTCCGGGTTCGACTGATACCCTTCCGGCGCGGTGGTTTCAGAAAGGATATATTCCCCCGGCTCTAAATCGGTAAAGCGCAGTGCGCCGGTTATGTCAGAGGCAGCTGTGGCAGCCGGCTCTGCATTGTTTAGGCGGTAGAGAGAATATACCGCGCCTGCAAGCGGCAGGTTGGTGTCGCCGTCACGCTTTACAGCCGTAAACGAACCCAGACCCGAAGGCGGGGGAGGCGGCGGATAAGGGTGCGGACAGCAACAGCAGCAACAGCACCTTTGACATTTCTGATTGAATGGATTGTTTTTATCATTCATAGCTTCCATATGAATCACCTTGCATCTAATAGGATATATACCATTATATGCACGCTTGTCTTAAAGTGACACAGTGTATAAAAAGCCCCTAAAAATTTCCTGGATTTGACATAATTTTTAGTTACTTTTGAACATGATTTTTGTCACGATTTGTGATAGAATAATGGAGCTAAAATAAAATCCATAGGGGGAAACAACATTGCTGTCTCAAATTTTAGCAGTAACAATATTTGTGCTCATGTTTGGCCTGATTATCTCAGAAAAACTGGAGCGCCATGTTGTAACGCTGCTTTGCGCCCTGGCTACGCTTGTCATTGTTTTTGGAGTGTGCATGCATAGCTTTTCGGCCATTACACAAACATTAAATTTAAAAAGCATTTTTACGTCATCGTTCTGGCACACGGCAGGACAGGCCGAGGAAAGCTCCAGCGGAATTAACTGGGCTACCATAATTTTTATTGCGGGTATGATGGTTATGGTAGAGGGCATGGCAAAAGCGGGCTTTTTCCGCTGGCTGTGCATTGCCATTGCAAAATTGGTGCGCTATAAAACCACGGCCATTTTCATTACGTTTATGGTGATGTCTGCGGTTTTGTCCATGTTTATCGACTCTATTACCGTCATTTTGTTTTTGGCGGCGGTTACGGTGGAGCTTGCGCAGCTGTTAAAGTTTGACCCGATTCCAATGATATTGTCTGAGGTGTTTTGTGCGAATTTAGGCGGCTCCGCCACCATGTGCGGAGACCCTCCGAACATTATCATCGGAACGTCTTTGGGGTACACATTCGGCGATTTTCTGACCAACACAGGCGTAATTGCGGGAATTTCGCTAATTGTGGTTGTTCTTTACTTTTTTCTTATTTTCCGCAAATCCTTTCCCCGTTCCGCCCAGGCGCAGCAAAACGCTTATCCGGATCCAAAGGAAATGATTGCGGATAAGAAAAGCTTCGTTATGTCCTGCATCATTTTTGCCATTGCGGTGGTGCTGTTAATCACCCACGGGTCCACGGGGCTTACGGTGGCGTTTATCGGTTTGTTTATCGCACTGTTAACACTGATTACTGCGGGCAGATCGGCCCTTGCGCTGCTGAAAAAACTGGACTATAAAACATTGCTGTTCTTCATCGGCCTGTTTGTTGTTGTCGGCGGACTGGAGCAGACCGGAGTTTTAGAGCTTATGGCAGGCCTTATCGGCAGGGCGTGCGGCGGCAACCTTTATCTAATGGTGGCAATTATCGTTTGGGTGTCCGGCATTGCCAGCGCATTTGTGGACAACATCCCCTTTGCCGCTACCATGATTCCGATTATCAAATCGCTGGCGGCAACGCAGGGCGCAGATCTTTCTGTTCTGGCCTGGTCGCTGTCTATGGGAACGGATATCGGCGGCAGTGCCACACCGATCGGTGCGTCGGCCAACGTTGTGGGAACTTCGGTTGCCGCAAAGGAAGGATATCCCGTTGGCTGGGGCAGATACTGCAAAGCAATGGTGCCAGCCACGCTGATTGTGCTGACAATTTCAATGGGAGCAATTTGGCTGATTCATATTTAAATTTAACGGGGAGGTATTTTTATGGAAAAACAGTTGATCATTTCTGTCGGCCGTGAGTTTGGCAGCGGCGGACACGCCATAGCGGAACTGCTGGCAAAGCGTTTTGACCTTCCGCTTTACGACAGTAATCTGCTGGAGGAAATCGCAGAGCGCAAAAGCTTAAATGTAAAGCATTTGGAAAAGTATGACGAAATTCCCAAAAACCGCTTGTTTTCAAGAAACGTAATGGGTTATTCCAACTCGCCGGAGGAGGCAATTGCCAATCTGCAGTTCGACTATCTGCGCCAAAAGGCAGACAGCGGCGCGTCGTTTATCATTGTCGGCCGTTGTGCAGAGGAAGTGTTAAAGGGAAACCCGGCCCTAACCACCATTTTTGTTCTGGGAGACATGGAAGCAAAAGTCGCCCGCATTATGGAACTTTATCAGGTTTCGGAACAAAAGGCGGAAAACATTGTGGTTTCTACAAACAAAAAGAGAAAAAATTACCACAATTATTACTGCACGAAACAATGGGGCGACTCAAGAAACTACGAGCTTTCCATTAACAGCAGCCGTTTAGGGCTAATTGCAACAGCAGATATCATTGAAGATTATATCAGGCGAAAAATGAACCTGAACAAGTAAAATAAAAGCGGCACAGCAAATTTGCTGTGCCGCTTTATTGTTTAAATTTTTAGTGCCAGCTACCGCTGTCAATTGTAACAGGTTTTAACAGAGGCGTCACGTTTTTCAAATCAGACCACACAAATATTTTTGCATATTCAGGTTTTTCGCCGGAATAGGCAACAGTGCCGCTCACCTTGTTTTGCGCAGATGTAACAGTCTGCGTGTCAATTCCCACAAGCTCGCTGCCGGAATAGAGCGCAACAATCACGGTGCCGTCGGTTTCTGAAAGCGCCGCGTTGTAGGTGCACTGGCTGTTTGCTTCGTTCAGCGCCACGAAAGTTTCGTTTACATAGTCAACACCAAAACCGTAAAATCTCCATTTGCCGCCGGTGTTGGAAACAGGTGTAACTGTTATGGTGTGCTCGCCTTCTGTCAGATAAACAGAATCAACATAAAATGGATTGTTCATTACATTGCCGTCGTCGGTGATGCTTTTTTCCTGGGCGGCCTCTCCGTCGATCTGATAGGTGTAAATTGCGGAGTTTGTCGTTCCGGAATTAACAAATGCATTGATGTTGTAACGGCCGGCGGTTTTAGCCAAAAGGCGGAATTTATATGTATTATTGCCGCCTTTATTAAACAATACATTGCGGAGTCTGCCTGTTTCGCCCGCAAAAAGCACACTGTCATAAACCGGCTGCGTGGTGGAATTGTAGCCCTGATATGCCTGCTCTGCGGGAGACCAGGTAACATAGCCCCAGTTACTTTCCGGAATGATGTCCCAGCCGCTTAAATAGGTGGTTTCCGTGTCTGACAGAACGCCGTCTGTACGCTTCACAGTCAGTGGCGCGCTGACAAAAGCCTCATAATCGGTGGTAACTTCATATCCGGGATATTTATCCAAATCAATTGTATATTTGCTGGGGTCAACGTCGATAAACTCAATGCGGATTCGATAGGTTTTTCCAGCTTCAAAAAGATGGGCGTTATACATTAAAAGCCGCAGAAAACCGTCGCTGCTCCAGCCGCGGCCGGTAGAGTTTAAGTTTGCAGACGACCGGTCAGTATAGAAGCTGCTGGTAACATTTTCATAGTCTGCAACGGCTCCGTCTTGTCCAACCTCGCCTATCAAAACATTAAACGACGCTTGGTGCGCTTTCATGTAAGTGTAAATATTATAATAGCCTGTTTCAGCAATTGTAATATCTTGCTCGCTGTAGTGCCCGGCCTGTGCTTTAAAGCCGCCTGCAAAATTAGAAACGGCGGAGACACTGTGCGCATTGATTAACTCTACATTGGTTTCGCCCACCGGAGCAATGGCTGTGGAAGTGTCGGAATACACAGAGCCAAGGCTTGTGATAATCAGATTTTTTACATATAAATCGCTGGTAATTGCATGCAGTTTAATTTCGTTTTCGCCCGCATCCAGCCAAAACGCAGGAGATTGAACGTCGGCATCGCCGTTTCCCGAATAGTGGAGTAGGGCAGCCCGTGCACCGCCAACATAAAGGCGGATATCTATGGGCCTTCCGCTGGGATATGCATTTGCCTTAAAAGAGAGGCTATACCAGCCCGCCTGCGGCGCCACTAAATGATATACAGCTGTGCGTCCCCCGTTTAAAACAATTCCAAAATATTTTGAAGCCAGGGAATTTTCCGTAAACAGGGGTGTTCTTAAAGCGTCTTCCGCTTTGGTATAATCTCCGACAAGCGATGTGCCGCTGACAAAGCCTGAGCCTGTTTGATACTGCTGGTGGTTGTGAACATTTAAAAGTGTGCTGCCGGTATAAAAATCAGCCGGGTGAATGGCAGTTTTCGCGCCAAGGTCTGACAGTACCGGAAGCTCTAAACACCTGAAATCAATATAATTCATGCCGGAAAATGCCGATTCCGAAGTTAGGGACAGGGTATAGCTAACGCCTGCGGTGAGCTTCATATTTAAGTTGTTTTCATCACCGAACCGTTCATGACCACGGGTGGAATATACCGGTTCTTTTGTTTCAGAGGTGTACGACTGGTTAAAAACAGTTTCATCGCCGTTTTGAACTACCGCAGTCAGTTTTGACGCTGTATAGTTTGCATTGTCAAACCACATGCCATAGGTTCCGGTGGTGGGAACGGTGAAGGTGAAGGTCTTTGTTTCGCCTGCCTCAAAATCCGTATAAGCGGCCCCCGTCATCTCCAAACGAATGGCAGTGTTGTCAATTTTTTTCTGAACGCAGCCATCTTCGGCAAAGACCATAACAGAGCCACACAAGGATAAGGCCATGATTACCGCAAGAAAAACCGCGGACAATTTAAATTTCATCATATTCTTCCTCTCCTTTACTTTAGGATAAACTTATTTTATCATAAAATATGATTCGATACAAGCGTTTTGAAATAATTGAATTTGTTACGATTTACTGATTTTAATGAAGTAATTTTGTTAATAATCACAATATTGTAAACTTTTTGATTAAATTAGGTTGACAATGTGGGCGATATTTGATAAAATATTGTCAAATAAAAGGAGGGGTAAAAATGGAAAAAAATAATTCTAAGAAAACCGTGCGACTGGTTTTATGTGCGCTGTTTGCGGCGCTGATTGCAGTTGGGGCGTTTATTAAAATTCCAATTCCATACATTCCGCTGACTCTGCAAACGCTGTTTACCATGCTGGCAGGGCTTATGCTGGGCGGCAGGCTCGGCGCGATAAGCGTATGCGTATATGTTGCCATTGGACTTGCAGGATTGCCGGTGTTCACCCAGGGCGGCGGCATAACGTATGTGCTAAAACCCACCTTTGGCTACTTAATTGGCTTTGCAGTGGGCACTTATGTTACAGGCGCCATTGCAAACAAAACAGCGGCGCCCACGTTTCGGCGGCTGGTAGGCGCAAACTTGGCCGGCCTTGCGATTATCTATCTGTTTGGCATGGTTTATTATTTTCTAATCAGCCATCTGTATCTTGGCACAAACATCACCATTCGGAATTTGTTTTTATATTGCTTTTTGGCAACAATCCCCGGCGATGTTATCTCGTGTCTTGTTGCCGCAGTAATTGGAAAGCGGCTGAACCCAATAACAAGGAAATATGTTCAGTAAAAACTAAGCCTCTCCCGATTTAATGGGAGGGGCCATTTCTTTAAAACGCTTTAATAATAATCAGCGACGCAGCGCCCAGCAAAAGCCCGGTAACGCTTTTCACCGTTAGCTTTTCGCCGAACAAAATGGCCGCGACCAAAGCGGCAATGAAGGTGTTTCCCCCATTGATAAAGGCAAACAGAATGGCGGGGGGCACAAAACCCGAGGCCAGCGTTGCAAGCTGGTTCACAATGAACACCGCAACTCCTGCCCCTGCCGCAAAGAGAAGCAGCTTTTTCGGCAGCTTTTCATTATCTGCCGGGGGCTGCCGGTGCAAAACCACGGAAAGCAAAACCATGGCCAGACAGGGAATGGCAAATGTAAAAAACGAAAACATTGACACGTTGCCGCCTTCCGAACTGCGGGAAAAAATCATTTGCATTAGCATGGTGAGACCGTTGGCCAAAAACGAGCCGAGTAAACAAAAAACGGTTTTGAATGAAAATTGGGGATTGATTTGTTTAGCAGACGAAATTAAAAGCAGGGACGAAGCAATGAGCACCACAATTCCAAGCCACTGAAGCCGCGACATCGGCTCTGCAAAAAGGAAAACTCCTGCAATGCACGGCACAATCAGCCCGGCGGCGCCGAACATAGAGCTTAACACCATGGTACCGCTTTTCATAGATACCAGCCCGCAGATGGAACTTACCACAATGCTGATTCCGGAAAGTGCCGAAGTGATTACGGTATTCAGATTTATAGCCATGCTTCCGCCCAGCAGCATGAGAATGACCGCGGGAATTGCCGAAAGTAAATTGGTAAACGCCATAAGCTTTGCCACGCCGTATATTGATTTTGGAAACAACATGCTTTTGTATTTACTGCATATCTGCTGTGCAACACGTGTGAGTAAAATAATTCCGATATAAAGGCTTGCCACTTTTTTTGAATCCTCCTGAATAAAAACGAAATTTTTCGTAGTTTTTAAAATCACTAATGCTATTTTAGCATAAATTATCATACTGTCAATGAATTTAAAGACGAAAAATTTTCGTAACCCATTGCAGAAAAAAGCACTTTGTGCTACAATGAAACAAACAAAAATGCGAAGGGGCGAAAAAATGACACTGCAAAAGCTGGCGAAGCTGGCAGGGGTTTCGGTTTCCACCGTTTCAAAAGCATTTTCAGACAGCAGGGAAATCAGCGTTGAAACGAAAGAGCAAATCCTGTCGCTTGCAAAAAGGCATGGATGCTTTGAAAAATATTATAAAGGGAAGTTCGGAAAACAACTGGTGGCGGTAATTTGTCCTGAAATTCGGGGGGAATTTTACGCGGACTTTGCCGCGGACCTAAATGACAAAATTGAAGAAAGAGGCGGCATGATGATGCTGTCAGTCAGCGGATTTTCCGCCGAACGGGAAGAAGACCTAATTCGTTATTACGGCTCTTTCGGACACGCCGACGGCATCATTTTCGTATCAGGCTCGCTGCGCCTGAAAACGGAACCGAACATACCGGTTGTGCAAATCGGAGGCAAATATAAAACAGAAAAGGCAGATTATATTGATATCGACATTGCCTCAGGCATTGACCAGGCTGTGGAATATTTGAAAGCAAACGGCCACAGAAAAATCGGATACATCGGAGAAACGCTCACCGCGTCGAAACACCGCCTGTTTTGTGAAGCAATGCGAAAGAATGCACTGCGGCTGGAGGAGGCATATATGGTGAACAGCAAAATGCGGTTTCAGATGGCAGGATTTGACGCCATGAAACAGTTGATGGAACAAAAAGACCGCCCCACCGCGGTGATCGCGGCGTATGACTATATGGCAATGGGCGCGCTCCGTTACACCCAAGAGGCGGGGCTAAGCATTCCAAAGGACGTGTCCGTTATCGGCATGAACAACGTTTCCGCCGCGGCCTATTTAGATGTTCCGCTCACCACCATTGTTTCGCACCCCGAAGAACTGTGTGAAACAGCGGTGGATTTAATCTTTAAAAAAATGGACAACCAGTTTTATTTTGCCCGGCAGGATATCACGTTAAAAAGCCGGTTGATTGTCCGCGACAGCGTTGCAAACTTAACCGGTTCGTCAGAACCTTCACGGTTCTGCTGTTTCTGACCGTTTGCACCGAATGAAAAATCCGGTGACAAGGGGAACGGCGGTAAGCAAAGACGCAACGTCCGCCGCAGGCTGGGCAATCTGAATTCCGAAAAGGCCCAGCAGCCGGGGCAGAATTAACAGCGCGGGAATCATGTAAAGTCCGTTTCTCGTGGTGGCCAAAAGCGTTGCCCGGCCGGTTTCGCCAATGCTCTGAAACATCATGTTGGCGCAGGTGGCATAGGGCTGTGCAATGAGGGAAATACACTGCAGGCGCAGCATGGAAATGCCAATGCGCACAACCTCAGGGTCGTCGCGGAACGCTGCAACAATGTTTCTTGCGGCAAAGAAAAAGAGAATGGAAAGCGCCGTGAGCACACATTCCCCCAAAAGAAACGTGAAATAAAAACCGCGGCGCAAACGGTCGGTGCGCCCCGCCCCAAAGTTATAGCCTGCCACAGGCTGAAATCCCTGGCCGATTCCAATCATAATCGAGGCAATGAAATTACAAATCTGGTTCACAATGCTGATAGCAGAAAGGGCAGTGTCGCCATACACCGCGGCGGCCTGGTTTAAGAGCATGGAGGAGATGCAGTTCATGCCCTGCCGCGCCAGAGTGGGAAGACCGTTTTTCAAAATCAGCGGGATTTCATAAACAGCCGTCATGCGCCAGGCAATGCGGCACCGGGTTTTGCCGGAGAGATACATGTAGAGCAAAATGGCAAAACTGATGACCTGGCTGAGCGCTGTGCTTAAGCCGGCGCCATAAACGCCCATTTTAAGGCCAAAAATAAAAATGGGATCTAACACCATGTTTAACACCGCGCCGGTGGTCAGCCCCACCATGGCAAGGTGCGCCTTGCCCTCGTAGCGCATAATGTTGTTTAAAACAAAGCTCGAAACCATAAACGGCGCGGCCATTAAAATGTAAAACCCATAGGCGCGGGCATAGGGAAGAACTGTTTCCGTGCTGCCCAAAAGCCGCAAAAGCGGGCTTAAAAAAAGCAGTCCCCCCAAACCGATTACGCCCCCGGCAATGACAGACGCGAAAAACGCCGTGGAGGCAAGCCTGTCGGCCCGGTTTTCGTCCCGGCTGCCCAACGCCCGGCTGATTATGCTGCCCGAGCCGTGGCCGAACATGAGGCCAATAGCCTGCAGCATTAACGTCAGCGTGGCGGTAATGCCAATGGCGCCGCTGGCGCTGGTGCCTAACCGGCTCACAAAAAAGGTGTCGGCCATGTTATAAATATTGGTGACAAGCATGCTGATAACCGTTGGAACCGCCAGGCTTCCCACAAGCTTCGGTATGGGCGTTTCAATCATTTGCTTATATTGGCTGTCAGAATTGTTCATAAACACAATGCCTTTCTAAATCACTTGATATTCAATTTCGTCCGGCACAGAAATGACGGGCGTTTCATTTTTCTTTAGCTTCATATGAATGCTGCCAAAGGGCGTAGGAATGTCAATCTCAGCCCAATTAAGCTCAAACAGGTTGGGCGCAAGGGTAATTTTTTTAAACCCCGGTTCTAAAATCGTCAGCCCCGAAAGCTTTGCGGGAAGCTGGTATGAGGGCGTTGCGCCCCAGGCGTGGCTGTAGTCGTAGCCATATCCGGGAAAGTCGCCCCACATCTCTTTCATGCCCTTGCTGCATTCGTCAACCTGTTTTTTCCATTGCCGAATCAGCGAAAGGCCATAGTTTGCGAACAGTCCCGCTTTATACACCGCATCTAACACAAAATGCATAAAATAGGGCTGAACGTCTGTAAGAGAAGAGCTGTTGACCACCGTTTCCATAATGGGAGCGGAAAGGTTTTCCGGACACAGGCCATATAAAACCGCAAGGGAATTTTCATGCTTTCCAAAATAAACCTTATCCGTATTCTGCGGCATGAACTGGTTCACCAGCGCCTCCGGCGTGGGGGTGTTCAGCCCGCTTTTGTAAAGCCCCTTTTCCGGCACAAAAAACGCCTTGTGGAAAGACGCTTTTAACCGCTTTGCCCGGTCACTGTACATTCGGGCGTGCTCCGAGTCGAGTAAACTGTCCGAAATTTTTGCCGCCAAACATAAGGCGCGGTAGTAAAAGGCACAAAGGGCCGTTTGCCCCAGCGCTTTCGGCGGATGGTGCAGATTATACGCGTCAACCGGAATCCAGTCGATAAACATAAAGCTGGGCGGAGTATCAATCAGACCCGTGTCTTTCTCTTCATATCCGAAAAACCGGTCCATCAGCAGGTGGAGCGCGTCTTTCGTTTGGCCGAAAACGGCGCTGTCGCCGGAAAACAGATAATAGTCATATAACATCTGCACCCAAATCAGGCTGTAAGAGGTGTGAAACATAAACCCACCCCGCTGTTTCAGCAAATCCGCTGTCCGCAGAATATCAAACCGCGTAAGGCGCGGGTCGCCGAAGCAATAATATGAAATTAAGCTTTCCACATAATAGTCCCCCGTGCAGCCTAAGTTTTCCTGATGCTTGGGACTGTCTAAATGAATGGTCTGACGGCAGATTTTCGTTGTCCATTTGCCCACATCATAAATTTTGTTGAGCAATTCGTCGGAACACGAAAAGGTACCCTCGGTATCAACGGGGTAGCAGGTGAAAATAAGCCCTGCGTCAGAAATAGAAACGTTTGTTTCGCTGTTGTTCTCCACGGTAAGTTCCATGCCGCCAATGGAGTTTAAGCGGAACGAGCGATACGGCATGCTGCCGTTTATATGAAGCTCCTCTTCCCAAAGCACCTTCTCCGGCGCCTCAAAGGTTTTTATAGAAATCCGGCAATCGCCCTCCGCTGTTACAGTAAATGCGGCGTAGCCGGAATATATGCGGTCGAAATCAAGATAAAAGGTTTGCGACGTGTGCGGTGCAGTAACCAGTGCGCGGTGGTTTTTGGGCAGAACTTTTTCTTCCTGTAAATTTGGTATTTCCGATTTTTTTAAATTCCATACAGATTCAATTTCTTCTGCATTGCTTTTTTTGTCCGACGGCAGGGTAAAATTCAGCTTATTCGGTGAAAGGTATGCTGTATTTTTCGTGCAGAGCCAGCTTTTATCTGTTCCAATAACGGTTTTCGAGCCGTCTGAAAACGTAACAATACACTCTAAGTAAAAACCGCCGCGGCCGGCGGACACGTCTGTCTGCACAACGGGGGAAAGCTGCACCTGGGCAAAAAAGTCCAGCGTGTTGCTTTCAGGATAGAAACACAAAACATTTGCATAGTAGTTTGCCATAGGCTTTTCATAGCCATAGTCCCCGCCGGGGCACACCGGCCCGGTTACGGCGAAATCGCCGTTTACCCACAAACGGAATTTTGTGTCCCCGCTTACCGTAATATTGGCTTTTATCACGCGCTTTTGAAAGGTATATGTGCGGAAAAAATCCGCCACTGCGTATGAATAGCCGTCTTTATCACAAAATTGTGTGCAGAAAGTCGTTTGAATTTCCGGGTAATCCTGTTGATTGAGCCAAATCCATTTTGCCATATTTTCCCCTCCCTGATGGAGAATATTCTACCATAATTTGTGTAGAAAAGTCAATGAGAACAAATGTTTGATTTTTTGGAAGAAATGTGCTATACTGAAAAAAAGAGGTGATTGCCATGCCAAAAGAGAACAAAGAACAGCTTGTTTATGAATACATCCGCACCCAAATTGAGCAGATGGGCTATCCGCCCTCCATTCGGGAAATTTGTGCCGCGGTGGGGCTGTCTTCGCCGTCTACGGTGCACGGATATATCAAACGGCTGGCGGACAAGGGCCTGATTTTGCAAAACGGCTCTAAAAAGCGCGCCATCAGCCTGCCGGAACGCAAGGAAACAGGCGGAGTGTTGTCTGTGCCCGTTGTGGGCACGGTAGCGGCGGGCACGCCTATTTTGGCCACCCAGAACATAACGGATGTGCTCCCCGTGCCGGAAGCGTTATTTAGCGGCGGCGAGCTGTTTATGCTAAAGGTGAAAGGAGACAGCATGATAAACGCCGGAATTTTAGACGGCGATTTTGTCATTGTAAAACGGCAGGCAACCGCCGAAAACGGGCAGATGGTGGTGGCGCTGCTTGCCGACAGCGCCACGGTGAAAACCTTTTACCGGGAAAACGGGCATATCCGCCTCCAGCCGGAGAACGACGCGCTGTCACCCATCATTACAAACGACGCTGTCATTTTGGGCGTTGTTTCCGGTGTTTTTAGAAAATATTAAGGGGGCGTTTTAAAATGGAACTTTCAATCAAACAACTGTCAGAGGAAATCAGCGCCGAGGCGATTATGCTTCGCCGCAGGCTGCACCAAATGGCGGAGCTTTCGTTTTGCGAAGAAAAAACCGCGGCGTTTATAAAAAAATATTTGGAGAACTTAGGGCTATCGGTAAAATCCGGCATAGCGGGAACGGGCGTTACCGGCTTTTTAAACGCGGGCAAGAAAAACACGCTGCTGATTCGGGCAGACATGGACGCGCTTCCCCTTGACGAACCCCATGATTTTGACTATAAGTCGGCAACCCCCGGCGTTATGCACGCCTGCGGGCACGATGCACATATGGCGGTGGCGCTGTGCAGTGCAAAACTTTTAGCGCAGCTGAAAGAGGAGCTTTCTGTTAACGTTTTGTTTGTGTTCCAGCCCGGGGAGGAAACCGAGGGCGGCGCAGAACCCATGATAAAGACGGGAATTTTAGAAGAATACCACGTAACAAACGCGGTGGGGCTTCATGTGATGAACGACGTGGAGACCGGAAAAATTTTGCTGAAAAAGGGGGCGTTAATGGCCTCGCCGGACGATTTTGATTTATATATCCACGGCCGGGGCGGCCACGGGGCATATCCCCATGAGTGCATTGACCCCATTGCGCTGTCGGCGCGGATCATTGCAGCGTTCGACATGATTGGCGCGCGTTTTATTTCGCCCTTTGCACAAAAGGTGATTTCCGTCTGTGCAATCAACGGCGGCACCTTTTACAATATCATTCCCGACACGGTGCACATGCGGGGCACGGTACGGTCGTATGAGGAGACTGTCCGCAAAAAGATACCGGAGCTGATGGAAAAAGCTGTGGACGGAATTTGCAATATTGCCGGGGCAAGCTATGATTTTCAATATAACTTCCGTTACCCGCCTTTAATCAACAATGATGCGGCAGCAGACCGATTCGAGCAGGCCGTCACCGGTGTTCTTGGAAAAGATAGTGTGGTGCATGGCAGCGAGCCCTCCATGGCGGGGGACGACTTTTCTTATTTTGCACAAGCTGTGCCCTCGGTTTATTTTTACCTGGGCTCGGGAAACAAAAAAAGAGGCATTACAATGCCTCTTCACAGCTCAAACTTTGATATTGACGAAGATTGTTTAAAAACCGGCGTCGCAGCCATGACGGCCTATGCTGTCAGCGTGGGCTGAAGCGGTTTAACACGGCTCCGGCAACAGAAAACAGCAAAAAGGCGGCCATGTGCACCATAACCACGCTGGCGCCTGTTGGCGCCGCGTAAAAGTAAGACGCCAAAATTCCGATAAAAAAGCATATGACGGAGAGAATGACAGAGCACACCGTAACCCCTGCAAAGGACTTGAACACCCGCATGGCGGAAAGGGCGGGGAAAATCACCAAAGCGGAAATGAGCAAAGCGCCCATCATGCGCATACCCAGCACAATGGTCACCGCGGTTAGGGCGGCAATCACCGTGTTATAGAGGGACGTTTTTTTGCCCGTTGCCTTTGCAAAGGTTTCATCAAAGGTAACGGCAAAAATTTTGTTGTAGAAAAATAAGTAAAGCGCCAGCACGGCAAGGCTTAAACAAATGCTCAGCACCACGTCGCCGGTGCTCATGGCTAAAATGCTTCCGAACATATAATTTAATAAATCGGTATTGGCGCCGCGGCTAAGTGAAATAATCAGCACGCCGGCGGCCAGTGCACCGGTGGAGATGAACGCGATTGCGGCATCTCCTTTTATTTTGCCGGATTCGCTTAAGCGCAGCAATAAAATTGCCGCGGCCACCACAATGGGAATGGCAAGCGTAAGCGGCGCAACCCCGGCCACCTGCGCGCAGGCCAAAGCGCCAAACCCCACATGGGAGAGTCCGTCGCCAATCATGGAATAGCGCTTTAAAACCAGGCTCACGCCAAGCAGCGCCGCGCAGAGGGAAACCAGTGTGCCCACAATCAGAGCGCGGGTAATAAACGGATATTGAAACAGTTCCATCAGTTGTTCAAGCATTGCTATCTTGCCTCCGAATATATATTTGCATAGCCGCTGTTTACATAATCCTGTTTTGTGCCGAAAAAACAGTGGCTGTTCCCGCGGGTAATGTGCAGTACCCGCTCACTGACGGACAGCGCCCCCGCCGTGTCGTGAGAAACCATGATAATTCCCATGCCGTCTTCTGATTTCAGCTTCGTTATCAGAGCATACATCTCCCGGGCCGCGGCGGGATCAAGACCAGATGCGGGCTCGTCCAAAATTAAAAGCCTTTGCGCGCAGCACAGAGCACGGGCCAAAAGCACGCGCTGCTGCTGTCCGCCGGAAAGCTCTGAAAAACTCCTTTTTTTTAAGTCTGCCGCTTCCATTTTATTCAGGTTCCGAATTGCAACATCTTTTTCCCGGCGGGAATAAAAGGGTTTTGCGCCGCGCATGTTCAAACAGCCCGACAGCACCACCTCAAACACAGAAGCGGGAAAGTCCCGCTTAACCTCCGCCTGCTGGGGCAAATACCCCACCTGAGAAAGGGGAAACCCTTCGGTTTTAATCACCCCTGCGTCGGGCTTTTTAAGCCCCAGCAGACATTTTAAAAGGGTGGACTTGCCGGCGCCGTTTTCGCCCAAAATGCTTAAACACGCGCCGCTCTCCGCAAAAAAGGACAGGTCGGACAACACCTGATTCGCGCCGTAAGACACGCTTAAATTGTCGCAGGTTAAAATGCGCATTACGAAAGCGCCTCCTTCAACACATCTACGTTGTTTTTCATCAGGGACACATAGGTTTCTCCCCGGTCGAACTCGTCTTTTGTCACGCCGTGACAGGAGTGAAGCAGTGCTTTTTTCGCTCCTGTTGCCTCACAAATGGCGTCTGCAATTTTCTGGTTGGAAAGCTCAACATGCAGCACAACAGGAATGTTTTCTTCGCTTACTTTATCAATCAAAAATTTCATGGTGGCGGCATCAGGCTCGGTTTCGCCGGAGCAGCCCGGAAACGCCGCAAAGTACGTCAGGCCATAGCGGTCCGCAAAATAGCGAAAGGGGAACCGGTCGCCGAAAACCAGCGTTTTCCGTACGCCGCGTTCCACCGCCGCGGCGAAACTTTCGTCAAGCTCTTCAAGCTGGGCAAGATAGCGGTTTAAATTCTCTGTGTAAGCCTGTTCGTGGGCTTTGTCCGCGGCAATCAGCTTTTCTGTCAGTTTACTGCAAATTTCCATGGCGTTTACAGGCGACGTCCACACATGCTCATCATATTCATAAAATCCGCTGTGGTCTTCGTCTGCGTGTTCTTCGTGATTGTGGTTCATTCCCTCGGTAAGTTCTTCGGGAACGGTTTCCACGCAGTCCATCATGAAAAGTGTTTTCCCCTCGTCAAGCTGGGAGGAGGAAATCAGTTTTTTTGCCCATTGGTCAGATTCGCCGCCGCCCATGATAAAAATGTCTGCCTGCTGAATTTTAATAATATCTTGGGGCGTTGGTTCAAAGGTGTGGCTCTCTTGGCCGGGAGAGAGCAGCATGGTAACGTCTGCCAATTCGCCGGCAAGCTGCCGCGCAAAGTCAAAGGGCGGAAAGTTTGTGGCGACAATTTTTAGTTTTTTATCCCCGACGCCGGAAAGGGTTTCCGCCGGACCGCACCCAAACAGGGAGAGAACCGCAGAAAATATCAGCGCCAGGGCCATTAATTTTTTATATGGTTGTTTCATGTTTTATCTCCTTTTTGTTTGCGCAGTTGGCGCAGGTGCCATATATAATGGTCTTTAAATGGTCAATGGAAAAGCCGTGGTGGCTGGTCATGTGCGCCTCAAACTCCTTCACCAGTCCGCAGTCTAAATGAATCAGCTCCCCGCAGCCGGTACATTTTAAGTGAAAATGCTCATGGCAGTGCTCGCTTTGGTTGGCAAACTGATAAACCACCGCTTTCACGTCTTTTCCGCTGAATCGGCGGATTTCACCGTCCTCCGTCAGCTTTTTTATCAAGCGGTAAACGGTGCTTTCCCCAATTTTTGCCTGCTGCTTCACGCTGTTTGAAACTTCCTTGGCGGAAAACTGCCGGTCTGGATTTGCCGCAAAAAAGTCATAAATCAATTGTTTTTGTTTCGTGTTATAGCTGTTTCTGTCGTTCATTGTATCCTCCTGAATTTGAGAATTACTCTCATATTATACCCCGGTTTTGAAAAAAAGTCAAGGAATAGAACAAAAAAGTTGCGTTATTGCTTGTATTTTTATAAAAAGTAAAAATAAAAAAATTTTACTTGACAAACCGATTATTTTATAGTATAATATTTTTGTCGCTGAGACGACGGACAAAATTGGGCGCTTAGCTCAGCTGGGAGAGCATCTGCCTTACAAGCAGAGGGTCACAGGTTCGAGCCCTGTAGCGCCCACCAATTTGTCTTTATGGCTCGGTAGTTCAGTTGGTTAGAATGCCAGCCTGTCACGCTGGAGGTCGTGGGTTCGAACCCCATCCGAGTCGCCAACCCATGCCTCTGTAGCTCAGTCGGTAGAGCAAGGGACTGAAAATCCCTGTGTCGGTGGTTCGATTCCGCCCGGAGGCACCACCAAAGTTTTATATATGATGCGGGAGTGGCTCAGTGGTAGAGCGTCACCTTGCCAAGGTGAACGTCGCGAGTTCGAATCTCGTCTTCCGCTCCATTTCGGAACAAGCTTTGCTTGTTCCGATTTTTTTGTCCGAAATTAGACATAAAAAAAGACCGATACCGGTCTTTTTTCTATCAATAACATTTCGCTTCCAATGCATTAATTTTCTCCCTGTCGCCAATAACGACAATGGAGTCCTCCTCAGTAAAGCGGTAGTCTGAAGTCAGCTCCGTCATTACTCCGGCAGGATTCTCCACCGCAATGATGTTTAAGCCAAACCTTTTTCTCACATCAACAGAACCGATTGTTTCGCCGATAAATGCCTCTGGAATACGGAGGGTAGAGATGTCGACTTTCTCGCTCAGCTCGATATAATTAATCATTTTAGAGGTTTCAAGCCGCCTTGCAAGACGCACAGCCATATCGTGCTCGGGGAAAACCACCTCGGCGCCCAGCTTTTTTAAAATTTCGCCGTGTTCTTCGCTGTTGGCTTTTGCGATTACGCGTTGAATTCCCAGGGCGTTTAAATAGAGCACAGTTAAAATGCAAACGTCCATTTTTTCTCCAATACACACCACCACCGTGTCGCAGTTTTGAATGCCGGTGTCGGAAAGGGATTCTTTGTCCAGCGTCTTAACTACAAAGGCATTTTCCGTATATTCTCTGAGCTGACGGATTTTATCTTCGTCTGCGTCAATTACCAAAAGTTCGTGTCCGCTGGCTGCCAGCGCAAGGGACAGGGCTTTTCCAAACCGTCCCAGCCCAATAACGCCATAGGAGTGGCTTTGTTCTGCTTTTCTCATAAAATTCATGGTTTTCCTCCAATAAAATTCAATATTAACCAATTGCAATGTTGCCTTCCGGATAACGCACCTGCTGTTCATCAGCAAAATACCACACAGAAGCAATTGTCAGCGGCCCTAAGCGCCCGATGAACATAATCAACACAGAAAGCAGTTTGCTGGGAACCGAAAGACCCGGCGTAATTCCTGTGGAAAGCCCCACCGTGCCAAAGGCGCTGGTGACTTCAAACAAAATGTCCATCAAATTGAGCTGCGGCTCAAACACCGACATTAAATATGTACCAAGACAAACAGTTCCTGCGGCCAAAATGGTAATGACTGTGGCCTTTTTCAAGCTGTCTGCCGGAACGCTGTAGTGAAAAGCCGCGCTGCTTTTGTTGGTGGCAGCAGACTTTACTCCCTGCATCAGAACAAATAGCGTGCTGGTTTTTATGCCGCCGCCGGTGGAACCGGGGGAAGCGCCGATAAACATTAAAACCGTCAGCACAATCAGCCCCGCGTTGGAAAACTTGCCCAGCGGAAATGTGGAGAACCCGGCCGTTCTTGCGGAAACACTGTTAAAAAAAGCGCCGAGCCAGGTAATGTTTTCGGTGAGCTTTATTAAAATTGTGCCGGCAGCGATTAAAAACAGACTGACGGTAATAACGACTTTCGCGTGCATATGCAGCTTTTTAAAACGAAATTTGCAGTCCCAAATGTCTTTGATGACCAAAAAGCCAATGCCGCCAAATATAATCAGTCCGCAGGTTACAAGGTTTAACAAAATGTTGTCCTGATAAGGAATGAGATTTTGAAGACCGCCTAAAATGTCGAAGCCGGAGTTGTTAAACGCCGCCACGGCGTGAAACACGCTGATGCCCAGCGCTTGCCATGCCGGATAATCCTGAACGAATACAACAAAACTGAGCACTGCTCCCAAAAGCTCGAACACAAAGGTAGTGAGCAAAACGCCCTTTATAAACCGAATCATGCCTTTCCCGGAATCTAAATTCATGGCCTCCTTAATCAGGCGGCGGCCTTTTAGGTTTATTTTTTTGCCGATGGCCAGAATAATGCCGGCGCCAACGACCGTGACGCCCAAACCGCCTATCTGAATTAAAAGCGCCACAACAGTCCGGCCAAACACGGTGAAGGTGTCGGCGGTGTCTACCGCAATGAGTCCGGTTACGCAAACCGCGCTGGTTGACGTATAAAGCGCGTCCATATAGTTTAAATCAACCCCCTCGTTCACGCTGATGGGCAGCATGAGCAAAGCAGAGCCCAGCAGGATAATGAGTGCAAACCCCAATGAAAAAATACGTGCAGGGGATTGATTTTTAAGCACTTGAAACATAGTTAAACCTCCAATTGGCGAATGAACTTATTTTAGCACCCCTGAAAGCGCCTTGCAATATGCAGATTCGATTTTTAACGCAGTATTAACAATAACTTGCAACAAAAGAAAAAATAAACAGAACAATTAACAGTTTCTTTACATTTTTTTTGAAAATTTAGCGGCCAAATGATTTGCCAAAACACACAGAGTGTGATACAATTTGCTTGTGACTTTTTAAAACAAAAAAGTTAGGAGAACGAAATGACAACGGATATCTTTCATTATTTTGACTATCTTGCGGGCAACCCGCTTGCCGCGGTAACGGCGGTTTTAACCCTGGGCGTGATTTTGGTCAACGGCTGGACAGACGCGCCCAACGCCATTGCAACCTGCGTTTCCACACGCTCCATTAAGCCCAGGGCAGCCATTGTCATGGCGGCGGTGTTTAATTTTCTGGGCGTGCTCGTAATGACGGTGATTAACGCAAAGGTCGCCTCTACCATTTATAATATGGTAGATTTCGGAACAAATACCATTGACGCGGCAACGGCCCTTTGCGCCGCGCTGTTTGCAATTGTGGTTTGGGCAACGGCAGCTTGGGTGTTTGGCATTCCCACCAGCGAAAGCCATGCGCTGATTGCCGGACTTTCTGGGGCGGCAATTGCAATTCACGGCAACTTTTCCGGCATTAACGGGCACGAGTGGATTAAGGTAATTTACGGGCTGGTGCTATCCACCGGGCTGGGGTTTGTGTTTGGGTTTGTCACGGTTCGGATTGTTGAAAAGCTGTGCGCCGGCTGCGACCGGGTAAAAACCAACAGGGCTTTTCGGGCAGCCCAGAATTGCGGCGGCGCGTTTATGGCATTTATGCACGGCGCCCAGGACGGGCAGAAGTTCATGGGCGTGTTTTTGCTGGGCTCTGCGTTAAGCGCAGGGCAGGGTGGCGTAAACGAGTTCGAAATTCCCATCTGGCTCATGGTAATGTGCTCGCTCATTATGGCGCTGGGAACCTCCATGGGCGGATACCGAATTATTAAATCCGTGGGAATGGACATGGTGAAGCTGCAGACCTATCAGGGCTTTGCGGCAGACACCGGTGCAGCCCTGTGTTTGCTCACTGCGTCTTTAACAGGAATTCCAGTCAGCACGACCCACACGAAAACTTCTTCCATTATGGGCGTGGGCTTCTCAAAGCGCGCATCTGCAGTGAATTGGAAAATCGTAAAGGAAATGGTGCTCACATGGGTTTTGACGTTTCCGGGGTGCGGAATTCTGGCGTTTTTCATGGTGAAATTATTTATACGAATTTTTTAATACAGATTTGATTTGCAGAGGAGAGCAAAATTATGGCCAAAAAAAAGTTTGACTATTTTCATTATTTTAAACAGATTTCTGAAATTATTTGCGAGGCGGCGGAATTTTTACATCGCGTTCTGCGGGATTTTGACAGCAATGCCTTGCAGAAGAGCATTGACTACATGCACGAAATAGAGCACAGGGCCGACTGCGCAAAGCATGAGATGACACAGCTTCTTGCTCACGAATTTATAACGCCCATTGAGCGGGAAGACATTGTGGCCCTAGCCCAGGAGCTGGACAACGTGGTGGATAAGCTGGAGGACGTTTTGCTGCGCATTTACATGTTCGGCGTGAAAGCCATTCGAGAGGAAGCTGTTGCTTTTTCAGGCGTTATTGTTAAGTGCTCCGGGGAATTAGACAAAGTTATGGCGGAATTTAAAAATTTTAAAAACTCCGCTACAATCCGCGACGGCATTGTTGCTGTGAATCATTATGAAAGCGACGGCGACGCTCTTTTGGTGGAGAATATCCGAATGCTGTCTGCGTCCGCGGTTCCCGACCGGGAATTTTATATATGGACAGATATATATGAGCATTTAGAGGAATGTCTCGACGCCTGTGAAGACGTGGCGGATATTATTGAAAGCGTAATTATGAAAAATACATAAAAAAGGAATAAATGAAAAGCTTTTCTATTATAATGATATAAATTTTGTGCAGCCGATTCGGGGGCGCTTATGAATATCAGAACATATAAAAGCTTTTTTTTACCAATTTTTGTGATTTTGTCTGCAGCCGTCCTCTTTTTTTGTTCGGCGGAGCCCTCTGGCGCGGACGCAGAGCCGCAGGGGCTAAAAAAAACAAAGGGAGAGGAAATCGCGGCGTTTGCCGTTTCCATATCGGGCGGTTACTCCACCGAGGACAGAACCGGCCCGAAATCGTTTGACTGTTCCGGATTTGTGTATTATGTAATGAACCATTTCGGGGCGGACGTGCCCCAGGGTAACACACAAACGCAGCTATCGTGGGGCGAGCCGGTTGATTTTGAGGCGCTGAAAGACCACAACGATGTCGCAGGCCTTAAGCCTGGAGACTTAATTTTTTTTGACTATGAGCCCGACGGCGCGCCGAACCATGTGGGGCTGTATATCGGGGACGGGAAAATCCGGCACTGCTGGAATGGCGGCGTCTGCACCACGCCGCTTTCCGGAAATTTTTACAAAGGAGACGACAGGCCGCTGTACAGCGCAGTCTTAAGTGTCCGCAGAGCAAGCGTATCGTGACAAATTTGCCACGGTACGCTTTTTTTACAATATTTGTTTAGTCATCTAATTTATGACAATGACAAATAACAATAATTATTGTATTTATACAAGTATATCTCGGCGGGGAGTTGTCTTTTGTGCAATATTTATCAAAAAATATAGGATATAACAGCAAGATATGTGTTGCAAAAACGGGGAAATTAGTATAAAATATAGTTAGCATATTATATTGTAAAATGGATGGAGGAACAAAAATGAAGGAAATGAAACGTTTTGTGTCATTACTTGTTGTTTTGGCAACGTTAGCAGCTAGCGCGGCGTTTTCATCTTCTGTATATGCGGAAGACGCACAGGAAGAACTTCCTGTTGTAGAACTGACAGATGCAGACAGAGTGATTGTTGAAAAGTTAGAAGCTTTCGGAGCAATTACCAACGAGTATGATGACATTGGAATGTATGTGACCAGAAGGCAGATGGTGGATATTATCACCAAATATTTGCGCCTTCAGGTTTCCGGCACAAATCCAACGCAGTCACCTTTCATAGACGTGTCAGTGAAAGACGCATCTATCGATAAAATTACCGCACTTTACAATGCGGGAATCATAACCGGTGATGAAGCGTTGAAATTTCACCCGGACGACAATCTTACATACGACGAAGCGATTGTTTTCGTTGTAAATGCCGTAGGCCACAAGCTGTTTGCGGCCAGAGAGGGCGGATTCCCCACGGGGTATCACAGAATCGCAATTAAACTGGGCATGCTCTCAAACCTCAAGTTCCAGTCGGGCAGAGAACAAATTCCCCTTTGCGATGTGTATAAGCTGCTTGAATCCGCAATGGAGGCCGGCGCTGTAATACCAATGAACTTTACAGATGGCTCCGTTGACTACAGGGTGTCTGAAACAGAGACATTTTTAAGCGACACTTACGACATCACCGAATATAAAGGTATCGTAACGGGGAATGAAAACACACGTCTTACGTCTACGCTTTCCAACTTAACGGACGAGCAGATTGAAATCGATAACGTGGTTTACGACACACCAGGATATGTATATGCCACATCCTTAGGCCGTTCCGTTACATATTATTTAAGGAAGACGGCTGACAGTGACTTTGAAATTGCTTTTGTGGAAGAAAACACAAAAGTAAATAACCTCACTAAAGTTGACAGCAAAGATCTGGTTCCGGACAAAACAACGTCGAACCGCATCTATTACACAGATGAAAATGACAGAGAACGCCATATCAGTCTTGCGAACAACATAGACGTAATTTATAACGGCAAATGTTACAGCGGATACGGAAAAATTGAAAACGTGCTTCCTGAAGAAGGTTACATTGAAGCGCTGGACAACACCGGCGACAATACGGCCGAAATCCTTTTTGTTTACGCTTACAAAGACATTGTGGTAAATTCGATTGACACCTATGATGAAACCTTTACGGCAATGTATACAAACGAAAAGTTTGCATATGACTTCCAGGAGGATAAGGTACAGTTCTATCTGATGCCGGAAAACAAGAGAATTGGCCTTTCCAGCTTGAAACAGTGGGACGTTGCAACCATTATGGAAAGCAAAGGTTCTCCGAAATTGATTACGGTTTATGTTTCCAGGCAGACCGTAACCGGAATGGTTGACGAGGTATCCACCGATTTGGGTTATTTAATCGGCGGCGAATATTATAAAACATCAAACGACTACCAGGGCGGCGAAATCAAAGCCGGAATGAGTGCGGTGTTCTATTTAAACATCAACGGCAAGATTGTTGCTTCAGACCGCGGCGGCGTTACAGGAACACAAAACTATGCAGTTGTTGCCGGCTTGGATTATAACGAACAATCTGTCGTTTCAGAGATTCAATTAAAACTGTTCACACAGGATGGTACCTTTATTACAGCACCGCTGAAGAGCACCGTGAATATTGACGGCAACAGATACACAACATCTGGAAGCGGGTTTGAAAACATATTGAAAGTGCTTTCAAACGGCTCGAAGAACAGCGAGGGAAATTATTATATTCATTCCGCTTATGTGGTGAGATACACCATTTCAGACGGAAAAATCAGCTATCTGGATACCGGCAAGACAGGTGAAGAAGGAAAACTCCGTGAGTTTGCAGCCGGAACCAGCTTTTTGTTAAGAGACAATGGTATCATGAGACTTACAACAAATGATGCCGGAACAAAATATGCAAGATATGTTCCGAACGAAGCATATATCTTCTTAACGCCTGGTGAAGGAAAACTGGACGAAACGGAGAACTATAAGGTTCAAAGAAATTTAAAAGCGAATTATTATTACAGACAGAGCGGCAATTATACGCAGGTTATTGAAGATTATGTTGTGTATGATTTGAATTCAAGTGATATCAATGTGGCCGATGTTGTCCTGCTTCGCGGATGCAGCGTTTCAGAAGGCATTAGCAGTAACACGTCTAAATTTAATGTGGTAACAAAGATTACAAATGCAGTTGATGCCGAAGGTAACGCAACCAAGAAAATTTACATGAATGAATCGGAATCAGTGATTGTATCTGATAAGGTTGAATACAGAAAAGGCAATGATGCAAAGTACACAGAAATCAAACCCGATGAAATTTCAGGTATCATTAAACCTGGTTATGTTATCCAGTATGGTACAGATGAAAACGGTTATATTGACGCCATTGACATTATGACAGAGTATAACGCCGAAACGGGAGCGATCACGCCGTTATTTAGCAGCAGCCCCATTGGTGACGGAACAGATGGTTACAATAAAGTTATGGGTGTGGTTTCTAATAACGCAACGGATAAAAACCTGATAACATTTATTGACGGAAGCGGTACGGAGAATATGGTCTACACCGACTCACCCAGTGTTGTAATCTACAGACCTAAAACAGAAAAAGCAACAACAGGCGACATTAATTCTATTACTGTCGGTGACACCATTGTGGTACGTCTTCAAAAATATGTAAATGCAGCAGAAATTATTGTATTTAAACAGTAGGCTTAAAGCTGCGGAAGGAGGAAAACATGACAATGAAAAAGTTTCTATCGGTTATTTTATCTGCGCTTTTCATGTTTGTTTCCATGCTCTCTGTTTCAGCCGCACAAGCAACGGCGGAAATTGGCATCAGCCTGGACCTGTTCAAGGTTGATGTAACGGTTACGGCAGATGCTGCTGCAACCGGCGAGGTCACGGCACAAATAACAGATACAAAGGAAAGCACCGGCGCTAAGGTGCTGGGAGGTATGGACCAGACCCATGAATATACCCTCACAGACGATGGGAAATATCAATATCAGTTCCATTTTAAAATGCAGCCTACTCATGAAACGGGTACTTATTGGGTTCATGTAGGCGGTGGTGTTGAAACTATCGTTAAAGAGTTTCTGTTCATTAACGTTTTCGACAAAATTGATTTTTATAACAAGCTTGATCAGGCAGTAAAGGAAAACGACGGGATTTATAATCTCATTACGGGCGAGGACAGCAAACTTACATATGACCTTACCGAGTATAAGGCACTATCTCAAGAAGTTCGCCTCTTAGTGGATGAAAAAATTGAGGCGATTGACCTTGCGGCCACAGAAGCAAATATTGAAGAAATAGAAACCCGTTTTACACAAGAAATGGACGCAGAAATGCTGCTTGCCAAAATTGCTGATGCAAACGCGGTTAATTGGGATGCAACGGTGAAAACAGCCATTGAAAAGAAGTTATTAGACGGAACATATTATGATAAATTAACTTCTGCTGTTGTAATGAACTATTTTAAGAGTGAAGGCAAACCAACCTTGGAGCAGGAGGAACTTTCTCTTGCCTTTGATAAGGCTTGTATGCTTGCTGTAGAAGAGGAGCTCGACTACATTTCACTTAAGGATGCATTTGACTATTACCTGGAAAAAGACATTATCAGCATCAATGAGTCCAATTACAAAGAAATTTTTGATAAAAAATTAGAAAACGACCTGTTTAAAAGTCTTAAAAACAAAGAAAGCAAATCAATCAGCGCATTGGAAAAGGATGCTGACGACATTATGAAAGATTTGCTTGACGGGTATGAAGAAGATGACGGCAATACCGGCGGCGGAGGCAGCGGTGGCGGTAGCAGCGGTTCCCGTCCCTCCGGTTCGGGTTCTAAGAACAACAATCCCGGTTCCGGCGTTGTTGTTGATGGAGATGCGAACAACACCAATACGAACGACAAACCGTCTTATAACACAAACTTCTCTGATTTAGACTCTGCTCAGTGGGCAGAATCCAGCGTGAAGTACCTGGCTGGGAAAGGTGTGGTATCCGGCAGGGGAGACGGCAAGTTCTATCCCAACGATGTTATGACAAGAGAAGAATTTGTAAAACTGATTGTTTTAGCATTCGATGTTTATGATGCCGGCGCAGAATGCGAATTTACAGATGTGAGCGCAGACGGCTGGAGTTACCGCTACATTGCTTCTGCAGCAAGACTTGGCCTTGTCACGGGCAATGAAAATAATGAATTCAATCCTTCCGGCAGCATTACCAGAGAGGATATGGCGGTTATCATGCACCGCGTATATAGCTTATCCGGCTTAAACAGCCAGGCTCAAGCGCTTGACTTTTCAGATGCAGACAGCATCTCTGGCTATGCCAAAGAAGCAGTGGGCGTTTTAACAGGCGCACAGATCATCAATGGTATGGGAGACGGCACCTTTGCGCCTAAGAACGCTGTTACACGTGCGCAGGCCTCAAAGGTCGTTTATGAACTCCTCATGTTAATCGGAGGTGGAAATTAATGAAAAAGAAGTTACTGAGCGCACTTTTAGCGGCGGCTATGGTGGTGACGGCAATTCCGTCGGCAATGGCTGCAAAAAAAGACCCAACAGCATCCGGCGGCGAACAGGTCAACATATACCCCTGGGGTACATTTGATTCCGCAGAAGAAGTTGCAAAAACAACAAAAACCGGAAACGCCACAATTTCTTTTCAAGATGGAGGCGCCGGGGGCAGCAAGGGCTGCACAAAGGTTGAAGTTAAGGGAACCTACGGCGGTATTAGAATCCCTGCTCCCTTTGTTGTGGGCGAAACCTATGATATTTCGTTCGATTTAAAGGCAGACAAGGCAGCTGCAATGAACCTGATTTTTCAGTTCAGCGATGGCGGCTGGTATTACATCACCCGCAGCGGACAGTTTAATACAAGTTGGAGCAAATTTAAAATTACATGGACCAACGCAGGTATCAACACACAAAATGTACAGACGTCGGGGGCGGGACAGTTTGAAATCCGTTACGGCGACGGCACACAGCTGGAAACCTATTATATTGACAACTTTACCTGTGTGCCCCACGGCGATGTTCCGGCGGACTACAGCAGCGTAATGGGCGGCAGTTCAAACAAACCCACACAGCCCAGCAAGCCAGTTGTGCAGGAGCCGGTTTCTGTGACACAAGTGAACTTTGAAGACATGCAGAACCACTGGGCAAAAGACACGGTAAACACATTGGCAACCTATGGTTATATTGAAGGAATCGGCAACAACCAGTATGCGCCGAATTCCGACCTGACAAGAGCGCAGTTTGTAAAAATGATTACAGACACATATCATCTTACCGCCCCGAAATATGACGGCGCGTTCTCCGACGTTAAGGGGGATGAGTGGTTTGCATCCAGTGTGACCATTGCTAACAAGCTCGGCCTTTTGGATACGGCACTGACCGTTGGCGGCACCTTTAAGCCCGACCAGGCAATCACCAGGGAAGAAGCGGCGTCTATTGCCGCAAAGGCCGCAGTTTCAAAAGAAGCGGAGAAAACAGCAGAGGTTTCGGGCTTCACAGACGATGCAGACATTACTGTTTGGGCGAAAACGGCAGTAAAAGATGCGGCGGAATATGGCCTCATTAAAGGCTATGACGATGGTTCCTATAAGCCGAAAAACCACATTACAAGAGCAGAAGCAGCACAGATTTTAATGAGAGTTGCAGAATTTTCTACCAAATTTAATGTATATGTTGACGCAGACAACGGCAACGACAATAACGACGGAACGGCAGAAGCACCGTTAAAGACGATATATGCCGCCCGCGACATGATTCGTAAAATTACCGATACCATGTCAAATGACATTAAGGTTTTAATCCGCGGTGAACATTATTTGGATAGAACCTTTGAACTGACGGCAGAAGATTCCGGTAACAACGGTTACAGCATTATTTACACCTCTTGGGGTGACGAAAAGCCGGTTCTGTCTATGGGGCAGAAATATAAAGGCTTTGAACTTCACGATGCAAGCAAAAATATTTATAAAGTATATGTAGGAAAAGGAACGGTAACAAGACAGGCATACTTTAACAACGTTAAGGGCATTCGCGCCAGAAGCGTTGCCGGCCTTACCAATCCGGAATACATTGACAAAACATATTATACCTCGGAAGATACAGAGTTTTTAGACTTTGCATATCCGGATGAGCTGGAATTTGTGTTCCATGTAAGCTGGTGTAATCCCCGCGCAATTATGGAAAGCATCACCGACATGGGCAACGGAAAAGTGAAATTTACACCGGTTCAGGACGAGTGGAAATATGTTCAGGTCAGGGTTAACACAAAACTTGGCCAGGATCAGCAGTTCCCGTCTTATGTTGAAAACGCATACGAGCTCTTAGACCAGGAGGGCGAGTGGTACATGAACAGCCACGATGGTTACATGTACTATATCCCCAAAGCAAACGAAGACATTAAAAATGTAGAACTGACCGTTCCCCAGGGCGAAGTTCTGCTGAAAGCAACAGGGAAATCTGCAAAAGAGCCTGTTCACAACATTAAATTCAACAACATTGAGTTTGCAGACACAACCTGGCTCCGCCCGACACAAGTGGGCGGTCACGCAGACGCGCAGAACAACCACATTCGTGAGAACGGCGACAAAATGCCCGGAACGGCAATGTTGGTTGAAAACGGCCAGTATATTGACTTTACAAACAATAAGTTTACCAGAATGGGTATTACCGGCCTGCAGCTGTTAAAATCCATCAAGCATTGTAACGTAATTGGCAACGAATTCTTCGATATTGCCGGAACAGCAGTTTCCTTAGGCGGTATTCAAGACGGTGCAAATCCCGCAACGCCGGAAGAATTCAATGAATACAACAAGGTGAACAGCAACTATGTTCATAATGTGGCAACGGAATATATGTCTGCTGCGGCAATTTCCGCGGCTTGGCCGAGATATACGGAGCTGAACCACAACGAAATCGTAAGCGTTCCTTACTCCGGCTATCACATTGGTTACGGTTGGGCATCTTATGCCGACACCGGCACAGCAATGTATGATTTAGAGGTTGGCTACAACTATATTCACGAGGTTAACAACGACAGAGTTTATGACGGCGCACCAATTTATACCCTTGGCGCTTCGTCTTTAGAATCGAAGAACTTAAACAACCGCATGGTGGGCAACTACATTGAGAATCCCAGAAACCCATATGGCGCGTTGTATCCGGATGAAGGTTCCACCTATTGGCACCTTTACGACAACGTAACCGACATGAGCGACATCGATCAATGGGAGTTTAACTTTGTTGAATCCCCCTGGGGCAAAGACCAGTATACCTGGCTGCACATTCACACAGGCAGCATTCAGCACAACACGGTTGAAAACAACTATGCAACAACCGACAAGTACAGAGAAAACGGAACAGATAATATTGTAAGAGACAACATCACCGTTCCGGATGCCGAATGGCCGGAAGAAGCACAGGAAATCATCAATAACGCCGGAATTGAGCCGGAATATGCAGATAACTTCCCCGACGGTCCGCAGTCGTTTGTTGCAAAGAAAAGGGCATATACGCTGGGCAAGGGTGAAACTGCCAAACTCGACGTGAAGGTTACCGGCCGTCATCAGAAAGAATATCCGCTTTCTGATTTCTACACAAAATTCTATTCCAGCGACCCGTCTGTTCTTACAGTGGACGATGAAGGCAACATGAAAGTTGTTGGTTCGGGCGTTGTTTGGGTTATGGGTGTAGCAGAGGTAGACGGCAGACTCCAGACCAAACAGTTCCAGGTATTTGCAGGCGATGACTTTGATTCCATCGGCATAAATGTCAATGCGCTGAACATGATTAAGGACTATACAACTACCGTATCGGTAACAGGTAAAACCACTTTCGGTAAAGACGTTACCATACCGAGCGAAAGCATTACAATGACCTCGGCGGACGAATCGGTTGCAACCGTTGCTGCGGGAGGCAAAGTAACCGCTGTCGGCACAGGTGAAACCACAGTTCACATTAAGGTTACTTATGGCGAAAAAACGTTGGAAAAGGATATTCCTGTAAAGGTAATTACCTATACGCAGGAAGATTCTTTAGAACTTCCCTATGAAAAAGCTCCGTCAAACTTCTTTACCACCGCAGGGTGGAGAGGCACTGGCACTGTTTCGGGCGGCAGTATTAAGATTTCGGGCAGTCCGTCATTCTATACCGGAAGCAAAATTGATAATAAGCTGATTGCATTCGACATGCAAATCAACAATCCGAACTCGTGGCCTTCCATAACGTTCTGTGCGCAGGATTCCATGGGAAGCTATAAGACAGATTCAACCTATATGATTGGCTTTAAAAAGGATCATATTGAGCTTCAGCGGTTTAATAAGGGCGAACGTACCATGATATTCGGCAACGACCCGGCATTTACCCCGGTGGGCGGCCCCGGTATTCCGAACCCGGAAGATGATCCGGTATATGAATACGGCAAAACCTGCAGCGTTATTGTCGGCGCGCTCGATACCGAAGAAGGAACCAGAGTTGTTCTTACAATTAATGGTGAAAATATGTTCGACTTCCTCGATACGGACGAAAATGCGCTTCCTGCAAGCGGTTACTTCGGCATTTACAACCCGGGTGACTTCACATTCTCGCCTTACAGCGGTAAAACAAATTAATTTTGTAAAGAACAGGAGGATGCATAAGATATGAAAAAGTATATATCACTCGCGTTGGTCCTCGGAATGTTGCTCACAGTTGTGGGCATCATTCCGGCTGAGGCCAAAGCATATGAGGCTTATCCCTATATCTACTCGGATTTTGAAGACCCTTCATCTTTGAGTGATCTGAAATCGACTCAAAATGATATGGAGTGGGTTGAAGGCGGCGCCGGCGGTTCAGCAGGGGCGTTGCATATTACCCAGAAGGCAGCAGGCACGGATGGCAAAGGTGCTATGTCGGACCATTATTTTTTCGTTCCTGACGCACATTTTATGGTAAACGGCAAGTTTAAAATGTCTGCATGGGTAAAGCTGGATACAGCAAAAACAAAGCTGGCAAAAACAAATTTTGGATTTGCTTTCTGGGGACCGGCATACGACAAAAGTGGTCAGAAAAATCCTACTCGCTGGATGACCGGCTGGACGGTTGACAATGAAAAGTTTAACAACGGCGAATGGGTTTATGTGGAAAAAATTATTGACTGGGACGGCGCAATGAACAGCGGTTGGACTTTGGATCTTGATGCGCAGGGGGAGTTTAAGTTCAGCCCCCGTTTGGGAGACGTAGGCGCCAATGTTTTCGGAAACGCTGTGGCGAAGGATACTCCCACGCAGGAACTTTCCTGGTATCTGGATGACTTTATTATTGAACCGGTTTTAGACCCCTACGAAGCAGGTTCAGAGCCGGAAGAACCTGAAGTTCCGGAAGAACCGGAGGAAAAAGACCCCAATGTTTTAGTTGATGTGGACTTTTCTAAGCAATTAAGTGACTATGGTGGTGCTGTCTCAGTTCCTGCCGGATTTGGCACGTGGAACGAGGGTGCAGGCAGCGATGGTAAGCCTGGCTACGCAAGCATCAAAAAGCCGAACTCTGAGGGTAATAGCTATGTACAAATACAAACCGGCAGTTTGCCTATTCGGTATAACAAACTGTATAAAATTTCGTTTGATGCAAAAGCGGATGATGATGCAACCGTTGGCAGCTATATGAAAGCCGTTGCAGACAGGGCTTCAACCATAGATCCCTACGATCCGTATTACAAATACCAGTTTATTAAAACACCTGTTAAACTGACAAAAGACTGGCAGCATCATGAGGTTTATATGACCCGTCAGGTAAAAGCGTTTGTAGAAAAGGATACTGCCTTTATCTTCCGTTGCTGCAATGACGCATTTAAAGACCTTGGTGCTACGGATAATGGCAGACAGGCTGCAAGCTTTTCCATTGACAACATCAGAATTGAAAGCTTTGACGCACCGGCAAACGGTGATTTTGAATGGTTGAAGGGAGATATTCCTACAACAGATGAAGATCGTGATTCGAATAATGACAGCAAAAAATATGGCACGTTTTACAGCTGGTTCCAGAGTGGTGCTGCAGTAGAAGCCTCTTCTGACGTTCCGGCAGAATCTGTCGGAACAAGAAGCGCAAAAATTACAGTAAATGAAGCAAATGGCGGCGTAAACCAGGGTGTGTACATTGCAAACAACACAGAAAATGAAATTTCGTTCTGGGCAAAAGGTGAAGGCGCATCTGTTGGCAAAAATATTCAGGTGAAGCTCGACCGTGCGGTTGAAACAAAAGATACAACAGACTTGTATGACGTTCCTGATACAGAGCTTTTGGGCACAGACCTGAAGCTGACAGATACGTGGACGAAATATACCATTCCTTACAGCCCGAAGTTCACCACTACCGGCACAGATTCGACCTTAGGTCCAAGACAGCCGTTTATGTCCTTTGTAGTTGACGGAGGTGCTTCCGGTTTAACCTATTATTTAGACGATGTTGCTATTAATAAAAAAGCTGCAGCAGAACCTGAGCCCGATCCTGAGCCAACAGGTTATACGCTTCCTTATGCAACAGACCTGTCCCTCGAGTCAACAAATGTTGTGGGCGGAACAGCCACATTCCGGTATGAATTCCAGACAGAATTAGAAAATGTGTTTGAAGGGAACTCTGTTGTTCGCGTTATGAAGGAATTGGCTGACGGAACAAGCGTAACTTTAGCACAGCTTTCTGCTGCAACAAATGTTTATGAGTATCTCATTCCCGAAACGGCAATCGGTGGCACGTTACGGTTTGAAATTATGCCGTTCACAGATGGCGGCGTTGCAGGCGCAGTATATAAAATCAGCGCAGACGATATGATAAAAACAGCGTTTACCATTACGCCGACACTGGGCGAGTTTGATGCGGCAAGCGGCTCTATCACAGGTTCGCTTTTTGTTGAAAACAACAAGGCAGACGACTCCAACATGAATATGTTCCTGGCCATCATTTTATATGATGAAGATAATGGCGTTGTACGCTTCGATTCAAAACCGATTTCCGTTACAAAAGGAAACAGCGATACAATCACATTGTCTGTTACAACGGCAGACGATCCGGAGCTGAAACCAATCGTAAAGGCAAAAGCTTTTGTTTGGGGCGGTACCGGCATATTCGACACGGATATGGTGTCTTACGCAGATGTAATTGAGGTAACAAAATAAAGAATTTTCCAATAAAAGACCCGCGCTTAAGCGCGGGTCTTTTTGTTTTGTCACTTTTCTATACAGACAGGTCACGAACTGTGAACTGTAGTGGTTTTACCCAAAGCATTGCATTATAATTAAAAATACGCATTGTAATCATTTTGGGGGAATTATTATGGGGAAAAGAATACTGTATTTTTTTATAATATTTGCAGCGGCATGTCTGCTGCTCGGCTGCAACGGGCCGGAGGATGGACTGACAGGGCAAGCCGAACCAACTGTGACTGGCATACAGGAAATTCAGACACAGACATCTAAGACTTCCAATGGGGCAGAGCATAATACCGGGGAATCCCTGCATACTCAAGACTTAGAGGTGCATTTTCTTGACGTGGGGCAGGCGGATTCCGCATTGGTGCTCTGCGGAGAAAAATCTATGCTGATAGACGGCGGAAACGTTGCAGACAGCAGGCTGGTTGCCGCATATTTAAGCAAGCTTGCTGTGAAAAACATTGATTATGTAATTTGCACCCACCCACACGAAGACCATGTCGGCGGCCTTTCCGGTGCATTGTCTGTGGCAGCAGCAGGCAAGGTGCTGGCACCGGCTGCGGTGGCGGATACGAAAGCATATCAGTCCTTTTTAAAAAAGGTGAGCGGCCAGGGGTTATCGGTAGAGCATCCAGCGGCTGGGGACCAGTTTCAGCTCGGCGGCAGCACCGTTGAAATTTTTGGCCCTGTTCAGGACAATGATAAAGACCTGAACAATACCTCCATCGTGCTGAAAATTACCTATGGGCAAACCTCCTTTTTGTTTGCGGGGGATGCAGAATTTGACGAGGAGCACGATATCATTGCAAAACAATTTGACTTAAAATCCACCGTTCTAAAAGTGGGGCACCATGGCAGCGATACGTCCTCTTCCTATGTGTTTTTAAGGGAGGTTCAGCCCCAGTATGCCGTGATTTCCGTTGGGAAAAACAACGCTTACGGGCACCCGGGTAAGGCGGCGCTGAGCAGGCTCAGGGACGTAGGTGCAAAGGTATTCAGAACAGACGTTCAGGGAGATATCATTTGCAAGAGCGACGGGCAAGACGTTGCATTTACAACGGCGAAAAACACAGATGCGGTGACAAATTCAACAGAAATTGACGGTTCGGGCCAAAATATAAAAAACTTGACGGGCGTCTATATCGGCAACACAAATTCTAAAAGGTTTCATCTGCCCTCCTGCCAGTCGCTTCCCAAGGAGGAGAACAGGGTGATGTTCTACTCCCGCAGTGAAGCGGTTGAAGCGGGATTTACGCCCTGCGGCAACTGCAATCCATAACAAGAAAGTCCGGCAATTTGCCGGACTTTCTTGTTATGGATTGCAAAGGGAGCTTCCTTTTGTTATAATAAATATAATAAAAGGGATCGATGGTGAATGAATATGAAGAAGTCCTTAAAGAGAATCAATGTGTTTTTAATATTTTCCCTGCTAATTTCCACCGTCACAGTGTTTTATTTTTTCTACAATGCAGACCAGAACAAAACCGGACTTGTGGAGGACGTCACTGCAGACTTCAGCGAGGGATGGCAGGTGACGGAGCGGCAAACAAACAAAATTACCGTCCGGCGCGTGTTGCCGCAGACCTTGCAGGAGAGCGATGTGTTCAGTTTAAAGGCCAATAGCATGGCGGTGCAGGTGCGTGTGGGCGGCCGTGTGATAAAAGAGCATGGTGATATAAACAAAACCGGCTTTGAACTTCCCTTTGGGAACGTTCTTCTGTTTGCGCCGCTGGCACCGGAGGACGTGGGCAGTGAACTTGAAATCACCTTTGCTGCGAGAGAGCCAATTAACGAAACACAGCTGTTTTTTGATATGTACATAGGGCCAAAGGCTAGTGTGTCGGCATTGCTGCTTCGAGAAAACCTGTCCGTTTCGCTTTACAGTATATCCTGTGTGATTTTATGCGTTTTGTTTGTTGCGTTCTCCTGTGCTCTGTTGGCCAGAACGGGAAACAGAGGTTACCGCAGCTTTCTTTATTTTAGCCTGTTTGTGCTGCTGTCGGGCATTTGGATGGAAACGGACACCGATATTTTGCAATGGATAACGGGAAGGACAACGGCCATATTTTTTGCGTCTTATTTGTCCTTTATGCTGCTGCCGCCGATGATATTTTTGTTTTTGGGCGAAATGAAGCTTCACTGCACAAAGGTATTGCATATCCTTTGCTGGATTCACTTGGTAAATCTTTTAATCTGCTTGCTTCTGCACTTATGCAAGGTTGTTCCGCTGACCCATATGATTGTGGAAATTCATGCGCTGATGCTTGTTTCTATTGTTGTAATGACAGTCACGCTGGCGCGGGAGCGTTGGCTGTATCGAAGCAGAGAGTCAATGGTGAGCCTTGCTGGAATGGGCATTTTGGGGCTGTCTGTGGTTATATCGGTAATTCAGTATTACCTGTCGGAGGGCAACGGCAGCAATTCTGCCATTTTCCGGTTTGGACTGTTCCTGTTTGTTCTGCTGTTCAGCGCGGAAACGTTTCAGCAAATGGCATATATTTTGCGGGAAAATGAAAAGGCGGAACGGTATCGGCAATATGCTTATCTCGACGCGCTTACGGGCCTTTTTAACCGGCGTTCCTTTGAGGAGGAGCTAAAGCGTCTGCAAGAAGCTGCTGAAGAGTCGTTTACTATCTTGATGTTCGACATTAACGGGCTGAAAGAAGCCAACGACCATTTCGGCCACAGCGAGGGCGATCTTTTAATTATTAACGGTGCAAAATGCATTCAGGAGGCGTTTGTAAACATTGGCTTATGTTTCCGCATTGGCGGAGACGAATTTGCTGTGGTTGCAGCAGGGAAAACGAAAAACATCATTGACGCCGCGCTGTCAGTTTTCCGCAGCCAGGCGGAGGCATATAACGGTGAGGAGCACCGGGTTCCGCTGAAAGTTGCCTGCGGTGTGGCGTGTAAAAATCCGGGGGATACAATCCAGCCGGAGCAGGTGTTTCATAATGCAGACGCGGCGATGTACCGCGACAAAGCGGGAAGCAGGAGGTAAGACCCCATGTCAATGCAGCGGATTTTGGTAATCGGCGGAAGCGGAGCGGGAAAATCAACGCTTTCCGTGGAACTGGCTAAAAAATTAAATCTTCCGCTGGTGCATTTGGATAGGCTTTTCTGGCGCGCCGGCTGGCAGCATGTGTCACGAGAAGAATTTGACAACCGGCTTTTAAAGGAACTGATGCAGCCAGCATGGATTATTGACGGCGAATATAGCAGAACACTGAAAACAAGGCTTTCTTACTGCGACACTGTAATCTTTCTGGACTATTCTCGTTTCGTCTGTTTGATGGGAGTGCTGAAAAGAATCCTTACGGGATATGGCAAAACCCGGCCTGACATGGGCGAGGGATGCCCGGAACGGTTCGACTGGGAGTTTTTAAAATACGTTTGGAATTTTAACAAAAACAACAGACAAAAAACGTATCACCTGCTGGAAACAGAAAAAAATAAAAACATCATCATTTTGAAAAGCAGAAGAGAGGCGGCGCGCCTCTTGCAGACATTTTAAAAAAAATTACATAAAAACTGCCTTACAGACTACTGTAAGGCAGTTTCGTTTTGGACAAAAACACAGTTTTAGCCCATTTTTCCGCTTATGGTGCGGATTACCGACCAAATATCAAATTTATAGCTCTGCTATTCCGAAACTGATCACCAATGCCTCGTTCACACTGTCCATAAGCTCATCATCTAATTTCCCAATTTTCTCACGCAGGCGCTTTTTATCAATGGTGCGTACCTGCTCTAATAAAATCACGGAATCCTTGGCAAGGCCAAAATCATTTGCACTTATTTCAATGTGAGTGGGAAGCTTGGCTTTATTAATCTGCGACGTAATAGCCGCAATAATAATGGTTGGGGAAAACTTGTTTCCAATGTCGTTCTGCACGACTAAAACAGGCCTTATCCCGCCTTGTTCCGAACCGACCACAGGGCTTAAATCAGCGTAAAAAATATCTCCTCGTTTTACAACCACACTATTCACACTCCGCCAGTTTTTCCTCATACGCGGCAAGCTCCTGCTCATCCGCGTCAAAACACATCATGGCGATATTTAAATTAATATCTGCCATTTCCTGATAACCCTTTTTCATTTGTTCTGCTACCGACTGCTTTTTCTTTTCACGAAGGTACATTTTCATAGCTTCGCGGACAAATTCACTTCTGTTGATATTTTCACTGCTGGCAACAGAATCAACTTGCGCAAGCAACGCGTCGGGAACGGTTATCAGAACCTTCTTGAGTTGCGACAAAATAGTCAAGCCCCCATTCGTTTGTTATTACGCTGGTAAATAGCGTGTGTTTTGAAAACATAAACGTCAGAACGCGAAAGTAAATTAAGAGTGATTTTTAGCGTTTACGCCACACTAATATTATATAATGAAAGGTCAAGCTAAGTCAATACACAAATATTAGCAATTCTATTACAAATAGGTAAGTACGTCAATAATTTCGCCGTTCCTGACATAAATTCTGGGGGTTCTGTTCCCGACTGCGCACAGGATTTCGTAGTTAATTGTCCCAGCACGTGCAGCTAAGGATGTTGCTGTTTCACTGTTATCTCCTCCGTTTCCAAATACGGTTACTTCGTCGCCGACAGTAATATTATTGACAGAGGAAACGTCTATCATACATTGATCCATACAAATTCTTCCCACAACAGGAACTTTTACCCCTGAAACGCTCATATATGCGTTATCTGAAAGACTGCGGAAGTATCCGTCGGCATATCCGATGGACACCGTTGCAATTTTTTCTTCTTGCTTTGTTGTATAGGTTGCGCCGTAACTCACCTTGGTTCCGGCGGGCTTTGTGTCGATTCTTGTAATTCTTGCTTTCACTGTCATGGCAGGCCTTAAGGAAAGCCGCTCCTTGTGAACCGCCTCAGACGGGTAGCAGCCGTATAAAATAATGCCCGGCCGCACCATGGTAAGGTGATATGCGGGAAATTCCATAATCCCTGCGCTGTTGCAGATATGGGCATATTCAAAATGAATTCCTCGCACGTTTAATGCGTGAATCATAGACTGAAACGCTGAAAACTGTTTTTCAGACATTTTACTGTCCGGTTCGTCCGCACATGCAAAATGCGAAAAAATTCCTTCGGCAATCATGTTCGGCATGGAGCAGATTTTCGTAATTTTTTCCACGTCGTCCGCTTCGCAGTCGAACCCGATTCTCGACATCCCAGTATCCAATTTTATGTGAATACGGGCCTTTTTATTCATGGAAACTGCAGCGTCAGACAAAGCTTTTGCAAATTCTTCGTCACAAACCGTGGCGCTGATTCCTAAATTTATCATGTCTTTTGCAAAAATTTCATCCACACGGCCCAAAATTAAAATCACTTCGTCAAACCCTTTGTCGCGCAATAGCTTTGCCTCTTCAAAGGTGGCAACGGCAAAGGCGTCGGCACCGTTTTCGTGCATTGTTTTTGCCGCTTCAAAAAATCCGTGGCCATAGGCGTCTGCTTTCACCACACACATAATTTTTGCCGCGGGGCTGGTGATGCTGCGAATATTTTTCATATTAAACGCAATGGCGTCTAAGTCAATCTCGGCCCATGTTCTGGTTGTATATAGGTTGTTCAACTTGTGGTCGTTCCTTTCGTTAATCTGTTGTAAAATCTGAATCGGTAACCGATTTGTCGTTATATTGAAAATTCGAAAATTCAGCAGACAGAACAACTTTTCCGCCCATGTCGTAAACCGTGAGGTTTACCGGCGCCAGGGTTTTGTTGCTGACAGAAAGCGAAACCTTTGCGCTGTTTGCGCTCTTAGGCGAAATATCCGTTTCCAGAACGGTTACGTTTCCTTTGCCTGCCCCGTTTACTGCAAGATAGGTTTCTTCTGAGGAATAGTAGGTCTTAAAAAAGTTGTTTACAAACAGCAGGTTTGTTGTGTCTGCCGTGGGAACGGTGACAGAATAGTCCGTTCCGTCGGTAAGCGTTTTTGTTTTTGCGCCGTTGGCAATGGTGGTAACAGACAGGGTGCTGTCGGGATTTGACACTTTAATAAAAAACTTGTCGTTACCCATGGCCTTTTGCTCTGCCGTATATTTGTTTTCCGTTTTGTTTGAAAAACAGGAAAACGTGACGTTTGCGCTGTAGCTTTCCATCTTGCTGTAATACGTGTGGATTTTTTCATAAATGTCCATATCGCTGTCGCTTAAACGGTTGCCGCCGCAGGCGGATAACGCGAAAACGCTTATCATTAGTGTAAGAAAAACGGAAATCAGTTTCTTACACATCTTTTTTGTTACCACTCCTTTATGTCAGGTGCTATGTCAATTTCCTCCATAAAGGCGGCTGGCACGGAAGATAGCAAATCCTCCGACGTCATGCCATATTCGCCTTTTGCTTTTCTTGCGATATTTCCCGCGGCCAGGTGAAGATAAACGCCGCCGACTGCCGCGTGCTCAGGCCTTGCCCCCTGGGACAGAAGCCCTGTGATAATTCCCGCCAAAACGTCGCCGCTGCCCGCCGTGGCCAGCCCCGAGTTAGAGCTGGGGCTAATGAATACCGTTCCATCCTTTGCGGCAACCACCGTGACCGCATCCTTTAAAACCAGCGTTACCTGAAATTTCTGCGCAAATTCGCGGGCGGCTAAAATGGGATTTTCTTTAATTTTTAAAACTGTAAGACCTGTGAGCCTGGAAAATTCCACAATATGCGGCGTTAGAATCAGCTCACATTTTTTCTCAAGCAGTAATTCAGTACAGCCAGACACGGCGTTTAACCCGTCTGCGTCTAACACCATTGGCTTTTCGTTTTCTGTTACCAAACGGCAAATGGTTTTTTTCGCAGCATCAGACGTGCCAATGCCGCAGCCGGCCAGCAAAACGTCTTGATGCTTCAGCTTTTCCAAAAGCAAATCGGCGGCAGGTTCGGCTAAACTTCCGTTTTCACAGGGAAGCGGAACGGTCATCACCGAGGTGAGATGAGCGCAAACCGCGCCCAAAACCGTTTCCGGCACGGCGGCGGTGGCCATGCCCGCGCCGCTTTTCAAAATAGCGGAGGATGACAAAACCGCCGCGCCGCTCATTCCTGCCGATCCCACAAACGCCAAGGCCTTGCCAAAACTCCCCTTGTGGGAATTGGTTTCCCGCTTTGGAATTAGCTCTCTTTTGGAGTTATCTATTACATCATATCCGCTTCGCAGTTCGTTTATGACTTCTCTTGGCACAGAAATGTTTCCTTTTATCAGTTTCTGAAAGTGACCGCGGCCGGGAAATAACAGATGCCCGGGCTTTAAAGCTGCAAAGGTCACGCAAAGGTCTGCAAAAACAGAAGAGGCCGATGCGTGTCCGGTATCCGCCGAAACACCGCTGGGAATGTCCACAGAGGCGATGAACGCGCCGCTGTTGTTTATTGCATCAATACACGATTTCGCGTTTCCCTCAATTTCACCGTGAAAGCCGGTTCCGAAAATGGCGTCCACAATAATGTCGCAGGAAATACCGCCGCCGGCAGCGGAAAAGGGAATTCCCATTTTTTTTACGATTTCTAAATTGGTCTTCGCATCACCTTCCGCCGAGGCCTCGTCAAACAGCAGGGTTATGGTAACGTCTGCATGCAAGTTGTGGGCCATGCGCGCAATGGCGAACCCGTCGCCGCCGTTGTTGCCCCTGCCGCAAAAAACGTGAATTTTTTTGCCAGCAACCGGCCCTGTTTCACGCTCAAGAGCCATTAAAAATCCTGCCGCGGCATTTTCCATTAACAGCAGGGAGGGAACGCCGCAGTCCTCTATTGCGGCCTGCTCCAGGCCGCGCATCTGCGACACACTCACAACTTTCATAACAGCACCTACTTTCGTTATATTTAAGATTATTTTATAATAAAATGGGGAAAAAGTCAATGAGGGGGGTATAAAATGATATATTTACACAGAATTAACACTTTATTGGTTGTACTGGAAAAATTTTTATGGTAAAATATATGAATAGAGAATATATAAAAGTAAGGAGAATGACTTTGTCTTTTTTATGGAATAGCTTACCCGGTAAAATTTTAATGACGATGATTGTTGCGATGACGCCGGTTTTAGAGCTGCGCGGCGCAATTCCAATTGCCACAGCCAACGGGCTGAATTTGTGGGTGGCAATCGGCATCTCTATTATTGGAAACATGATTCCCGTTCCGTTTATTATCATTTTCATCCGCAAAATTTTTGAATGGATGCGCAAAAAAAGCGACGGGTTAAACAGATTGGTGACGCGGTTCGAACAAAAGGCGGAAAAACATAAGAAAACCGTTTTAAAGTATGAATTTTGGGGCCTTTTTATTTTGGTGGCCATTCCGCTGCCTGGTACCGGCGCGTGGACCGGGGCCTTGGTTGCGGCAATGATGGATATGCGCCTGAAAAGCGCGCTGCCGGCAATTTTTTTGGGTGTTACAGCGGCAGGGGCAATTATTGCGTTTTTAACCTACGGCGTTACGGTTATGGCCTGATTGGAAGGATTTTTTATTGATGGTTGAGCAAATCACGAATATCGATTTTTGCGTGCTTGATTTTATTCAGTCGCACGTTCGGTGCGCATTTTTAGACTTTTTTATGCCCCTTGTTTCAAGCCTGGGAAACGGCGGACTGATTTGGCTTTTCTTTGCGGCGGTAATGCTGCTTAGGGAAAAATACCGCAAGCAGGGGGTTGTGCTGTTGGTTGGCCTTGCGGCAGGGTTTGTTTTGGGAAACCTCTTGCTAAAGCCCCTAATTGCCCGCCCGCGCCCCAACTGGGTGAACCTGGGAGTGGAGCTTTTAATTGATAATCCGTTAGACTTTTCGTTTCCGTCGGGGCACACGCTGTCTTCCTTTGTGGCGGCGTTTCTGATTTCAATGGACAATCACAAATTTGGTTACGCAGCCATTCCTTTCGCTGCGCTCATGGCGTTTTCAAGGCTTTACCTCTATGTGCACTATCCCAGCGACGTTTTAGCGGCGGTGGTATTAGCGTTTTTCATTGCCCTTGCGGTGCACAGGCTGTTTTATCGAAAGAAACAAACACAAAAATAAAACCTCCGAAACGGAGGTTTTTTTAATGGCTGTATATCATGCCGCAGAGGAAGACCGCGGCGAACACGCCCACCAAATCTGCAATGACGGCGGCGCTCACGGTGTAGCGGGAGTCTTTAATTTTCACCGCGCCGTAGTACACAGCTAAGGTGTAGAACGTGGTTTCCGAGGAGCCCAGCATAACAGAAGCAACTTTTCCGGCAAAAGAGTCCGGCCCGTTTGCGTCGAAAATGTCCTTCACCATGGCCAGTGCACCGCTCCCGGACACGGGCTTTAGAAGCGCCAAGGGAAGAACGTCCGGCGGCATGCCGATTTTTGAAAGCAGGGGCGACAAAAGGGTTTCCAAAAAGTCCAGCGCACCGGAGGCCCGGAGCATGGAAATGGCGCAAATCAGGCCAACCAGCGCCGGCAAAATGCTTACCGCCGAGCGCAGACCGTTTGAAGCACCGTTTAAAAACACGTCGAAAACACGCACCTTTTTAAAAAGGGCATAGCCCAAAATAGAAATGAAAATGAACGGCATAATAAGAATAGAAATCTTTTGGGCTAGCATTTATGGGCACCTCCGGGCAAGTAATTTTGCGGCAATAATTCCGCTTGCAACGGACAAAATGGAACAAATCCAAACCGGCACCATAATTTCAAAGGGGGCGGCAGAGCCGGCAGCCGTGCGCAGGGTGAGCAGGGTTGTGGGAATCAGCGTAATCGACGCGGTGTTAATGACCACAAACATGCACATGTCGTCGGTGGCAACGCCGGGGGTCAGGCTGCGGGCCTCCAGCTTGTTCATGGCGGCAAGGCCTAAGGGCGTTGCCGCGTTTGAAAGGCCCAAAAGGTTTGCCGTCATACTCATAACAATGGCGCTTTTTGCCTCGGAACCGTCGGGCAGGGAGGGAAACAGAATTCTGGTTATGGGCGAAAGCAAACGCTCAATTTTTTTGGTAATCCCCGCGTGCTCGGCTACCTCCAACAGTCCCGTCCACAGACACATCATGCCCATGAGAGATATCACCATTTGGGTGGCTTTGTCAGCGCCGGAAAATACGCTGGCCGTTACTGCTTCAGTGGTGCCGGCAAAAAAGGAATATATGTAAGAAAAAAGAATCAGAAAAACCCAGATGTAGTTCATCAATGGCAAAACACCTCCGCTTAAAGCTTATTCAAGACGGTTCTTATTTATGTTTTGCCTCTCGGACAAAAGGAATAAAAAATTTTATGCAGATTTCACATGGTTAGCGGTTGCATTTTTTGGGAATTTGTAGTAAAATAAAAAGGCAGGAATTTTTTGCTTGCCGCGAAACGCGGTTTAATTTCAATTAAATGCACAAAATACAAAAAAAGGAGATGAGCTTATGGATAACAAACCAAAACCCCGAAGTAACGAAACAGGAATTTTTCATAAGCTTAAGTTGTATTGTGTGCTTCATTTTTATCAATAGTCTTATGTTTATGAAACTTCCCTGTTTCTTTCCCACGCCCATTTTACGCAAAAATTAGAAAGGGGGAAGTGAACTATGGACTTCAAGGAAACTTTAAAAGATGATATGGAAACTATCATCGATTTAATCGAGGACGGGAAATTAATTAAGGCCCGTGAAAAAATTATTACCATGGACGCTGTGGACATTGAGCTTTTGCTGGACGAAATACCCCGTGAAAAAATGCTTCGGGTGTTCCGCATGCTGCCCAAAACGCTGGCGGCAGACACGTTTGCCTACATGAAAAGCGACCAGCAGCAGTATATCATTGAATCCATCACCGACAACGAAATTAACAATATTATGGACGAAATGTTCATGGACGACACCGTGGACTTTTTGGAGGAAATGCCGGCCAATGTGGTGAAACGGGTGCTAAAAACCACCGACGCAAAAACGAGGCACACCATTAACCAGCTTCTTCGATATCCTGACGGCAGCGCCGGCTCTATTATGACCACAGAGTATGTGGATTTAAAGAAAGAAATGACCGCCCGGGAGGCGCTGCGTCATATCCGCATAACCGGGGTAGACAGCGAAACCATTAACACCTGCTATGTAATTGACAAAGAGCGGAAGCTGGAGGGTGCAATCTCCATCCGCAAAATTATTTTAAGCGCGCCGGAAACCCTGGTTTCTGATATGATGACCACTGAAGTGAAATATTTATACACATATGACGACCAGGAAACCAGCGCTTTCCGGTTTAAAAAGTATGACCTTTTGTCCATGCCGGTGGTGGACGGTGAGAACAGGCTTGTTGGAATTATCACCATAGACGACATTGTAGACGTTATTGAGCAGGAGGCAACGGAGGACATTGAAATCATGGCGGCCATCACGCCTACCGACAAACCCTATACCGAAACAGGTGCGCTGGGAACGTTCCAAAAGCGAATCCCCTGGCTGCTGCTGTTAATGATTTCTGCAACTTTTACGGGGGGAATCCTCTCGTCTTATGAAACTTCGCTGGCGATTTATCCGGCTCTGGTGGCGTTTATTCCCATGTTTATGGACACAGGCGGCAACGCCGGCGGCCAGGCGTCTGTTGCGGTTATCAGAAGCCTTGCGCTGAACGAAGTGGAATTTAAAGATATTTTTAAAATTGTTTGGAAAGAGCTTCGCGTAGCGCTTTTGTGCGGCCTGATTATGGCAGTTGTGTGCTTTTTGAAGGCAATGGTGATTGACGCGCGGTTTACCGACGGCGTAAACTTTGTAACGGCGCTGATTGTAAGCATTACCATATTTTTAACCATTGTAATTGCAAAATTGGTGGGCTGTGTGATGCCGCTTTTGGCAAAGCGGGTGGGGTTCGACCCGGCGGTGATGGCAAGCCCGTTTATCACAACCATTGTAGACGCGCTGTCGCTGATTATCTATTTTCAAATTGTGCGGCTGTTTTTGCCGATGTAGAAGGAGCAATGCTATGTTTTGGTTTTATGACTATTATTATATCGTGCTGGTTGTGCCTGCAATTTTAATTTCGCTTTTTGCGCAGTTTAAGGTGCAAAGCACCTATCGGAAATATGCTCAGGTGATGTCTTCCAGAAACCGTACGGCGGCGGAAATCACCCGGCAGATTTTAGACCGCAACGGGCTTTTAAATGTTGCGGTGGAGGGCGTTCGCGGAAGCCTGACCGACCACTATGACCCGCGGACCAATGTAATCCGCCTGTCCGATTCTGTCCGGGGCGACGTGTCGGTTGCGTCCATCGGCGTTGCGGCTCACGAAGCGGGCCACGCCGTGCAATATGCCACCGGTTATTTCCCCATTAAATTGAGAAATGCGGTGCTGCCTGTGGCAAACATTGGGTCTACGCTGTCTGTCCCGCTGATATTCATTGGCTTTTTGTTTTCCATGCAGCCGCTGGTAACCTTTGGAATTTTGCTGTTTTCCTGCGTGCTTTTGTTTCAGCTTGTAACGCTCCCTGTGGAGTTTGACGCAAGCAGGCGCGCTATAAAAACGCTGGATGAGGGCGGCATATTGTCGTCTGAAGAGCTTACAGGAGCCAAAAAGGTGTTGGGAGCCGCCGCCATGACCTATGTTGCTGCGGCGCTGACCTCTGCCGCACAGCTTTTGCGGCTGGTGCTCATTTCAAGGAGAAGGGACTGAACATGGTTCACATTTACACAGGGGACGGAAAAGGAAAAACCACCGCCGCTTTGGGGCTTTCGTTCCGGGCCGCCGGCCGGGGACTTAGGGTGGCGTTTTTGGAATTTTTAAAGGACGGAAACAGCGGTGAAGTTTTGCTGGCAAAATCTGTGCCCAATATGAACATTCGGTGTTTTCAAACCACGGTAAACGGCTTTTTTTGGAACATGACGGAACCGGAGCGGGAGGTGCTGAAGGCCGAAACCCAGGCGGGCTTTGCGTTTGCTGCAAACTGCGCGGCAAACCGGCTGTGCGACATGCTGGTGTTAGACGAAATTGCCGGCTGCATTGCAAATGGAATTCTTTCAGAAAACGACGTGCTGGCGCTTTTAAAAAATTATGGAAAGACGCTGGAAATTGTTTTAACCGGGCGGGATTTTTCGCAGGAAATGCGTTCGGCGGCAGACTATGTGTCTGAAATCCGGGCGGTGAAACATCCTTTTGATACAGGCACAGCGCCCCGGGAGGGAATTGAATTTTAAACGGGAAAGCGTGTTACCGCTATCCCGTTTTTTTATATTATTTTTTTGTGACATGAAAATCATCTATTGCTTTTTTTCTCTGAATGTTGTATAATAATATCGTGTATTTATATTTGTATGAAAAAACGATACAGGAGGATAAAAATATGAAAAAAGTACTTTCATTGGTCTTGTCACTGGTACTGGTATTGTCAACCGCGGTTGTCGCGTTCGCGGCTGGATTTCCTGACGTAAACAGCAATTATTCCTGGGCACAGGAAGCAATAAATTCCCTGTCAGAAAGCGGTGTTATCACCGGCTATGACGACGGGACGTTTCAACCTGGTAAAAGCATTACCCGGCAGGAGGCCATTACCTTGTTTTCAAAAGCCCTGGGCGCCAGCGAAAAGATGAACGAGCCCATTGTGAATTTGGCCTATGGCATTTATGAAGCAGATCTTGCGGGCTGTGAAGACTCCTATGCTGTGAAGCAGGGCGCTTACATGGTTTACAGAAAAGTTTTGACCATCGATGAAGTGAAAGAATATTTGTCAAAAGAAAAGCGTGACGTTGAGCTGAAGCGCTATGAGGCGGCAACCTTAATTGCTAAAGCTCTGGGCGCAGACGCATGGATGAAAACAAACCCCGAGATTGATGTGACCTTTGCCGATAAAGACGATATTCCCGCAATGGCTTTGGGCTATGTGTTCTATGCCACAGAGCTGGGCATTATGAACGGCATGGGAGACAACAAGTTCGGCCCGAACGAAACCGTTACCCGGGCACAGATTGCCGTTATGATTCGCAGAATTTTAGACACTATGGATTTTGAATATATCCGCGGCATGATTTCAAGCGTAGATACTTTAATGAACAATTTGAGCATTAAAACTGAGGAAGGCGAAACCGTGAAATTTGGCGTGGGTAACTCCAGCGCGATTTTCTTAGACGGCGAAAAGGTTACGCTGACCGACCTGGAAGTGGGCATGGAATGTGTGTTCACATTCTCGAAAGAAAGCCTTTATCAGATTGATGCAATTACATATGAGGGCGAAGAAACCGTTTCCGGCGCGTTCCGCGGCAAGCAGACCACGAACGCTGGAACCACTGTGAAGCTGGCGGACATTACGAAAGAGGAAGAAACGGTTACAAGCTATAAGCTGGCGTCAAATGTGGTAATTAAAATTAACGGAGGTTCCGGCGCCATTACAGACATTAAAAACGGCGACTATGTTACCATTAAAATGTCCGGCGGCTTGGGCGTGTCGTTAAGCGCAGAGCCAAAAACAAGAAAAATCTCCAGCGTGAAGATTGAAAATATCGACACCTCCTCAAACGGTGTTGTGATTACCGTGCTGACAAGCGACGAAGAATCTGTGGAATATACGCTGGCAGACAATGCGACCATAACGCGCAACGGCAAAAAGGCAGACTTTTCTGAGCTTGCTATTGGCGACAACGCCGAGCTCACATTGGATTACGGTGAAATTTCCGACATTATGGCAACCGGCAAGGCAAAGAGCATTGAAGGCACCATTGATGAAATTACCGTTTCCAGCTCCACCTCGTATATCACCATTTCCTCAGGCGGAAACAAATCGAAATATCCCATGGCACGGGACTGCACCATTACAATTGAGGGCAAGGAAGCCACCATTTACGACTTAAAGCTGGGTTCCTATGTTAAGCTTGAAGTTTCCAGCGAAACCGTAACGGAAATTGCTTCTGAGGCGGCCTCTGAAGCGCTGACAGTGACGGGAACCATTAAAACCATTAACACCTCTTATGGCTTGGTTGTGATTACCTATGAGGGATTAAACGGCCAGGAGCTTGAAAAACAGCTGTTCTTGAAAGACAGCACAAAGATTTTAGATACCAAGTCCGGAAAACTTTTAACCATTAAAAATTTAAATGTCGGCAACGTGATTACGGCCGCCGGCACAGAGAAGCTGGGCGTTTATGAGGTATCGTCGCTCATGGTTCTTCAGTAACGCATTATGCGGCCTGCCGGTATTACCGGCAGGCCTATTTTTATGGAAAGGAAGCGGTATTCGTTTGAAACTTTACGACATGCATACGCACACAAACAATTCACACGACTCGAAAGCAGATATCATCACGCAGACAAAGGCACAAATTGCGGCGGGCGCGGCGGGGTTTGCCGTTACCGACCACTGCGACGTGCAGTTTTATGAGCGTGACCATGTGTTTGAAAGAATTCAAAATTCTGTAGAAGACGCCCTCGCCGCCCAAAAACGTTTTTCCGGCCAGGTTGAAGTTTTAACAGGGATTGAAATTGGAGAGGGCATTTGGGACGAAGCCCGCGCTGCAAAGATGTGCCGCGCATTCGACTATGATGTGGTTCTTTCTTCTGTTCACGCGGTGCGGTATCCGGGGCTGACAGCACCCTTTTCCACAATTGATTTTGGCAAACTGCCGAGGGAGACGCTGGAGCAATATATAGACCAATATTACACCGATATGATTGAAATGACAGAAAAGCTGGACTTTGACGTTTTGCCGCACATCACCTGCCCGCTGCGTTATGTAAACCGGAAATATGGCCGGGACATTGATTTTTTAACCCCCTACCGGGATAAGGTTGAAACCGTGCTGAAACAAATCATTGAACGGGGAATTGCCTTAGAGGTGAACACGGCTTACGCCAATTGCACCCAGGAGTGTTTGCCGAGCTATGACATTCTTTCCCTTTATAAAGAAAAGGGCGGCAAATTTGTTACCATTGGTTCTGACGCCCACGCTCCGGAAAATGCCGCCCGTCTGCTGTTTGATGCGGCGGAAATGCTGCGGCAGTGCGGGTTTACGGGATATTACTACTATAAAAACAGAAAACCCATTTTTATTCGCTTTTAAATTCCTGAAAGAAACGGAGTTTTTATCATGGCTAAAATCGACGTATATGATACCACCCTGCGGGACGGCACCCAGGGCGAGGGGATTTCGTTTTCCCTGGCCGACAAAATAAAAATTGTGAAACTTTTAGATGAGCTGGGCGTGTCTTATATTGAAGCCGGCATTCCGGCTTCAAATCCCAAAGACGCAGAGCTGTTTGCCTGCCTTGCGGAAATAAAACTGAAGCACGCAAAAATCGCGGCTTTTGGCAGCACCCACCGGATTGGCGTGCCCGTAGAACAAGACAGCGCGGTGAAGGCGTTAATCGACGCAGGCGCTCCTGTGGTGACCATTTTTGGCAAAGCGTGGGACTTGCATGTGAAAGAGGTGTTCCATGCCCGCCTGTCTGAGAATTTAGACATTATCCGCGAAACGGTTTGCTATGTAAAGTCCTTCGGCAAAGAAGTAATTTTCGACGCGGAGCATTTTTTTGACGGATATAAACAAAACCGGGAATATGCGCTGTCAAGTTTGAATGCGGCAAAAAGCGCCGGGGCGGACATCATCTGCCTGTGTGACACCAACGGCGCCGCGTTTCCTGACGAAATTTCTTCCATTGTGGCAGAGGTGAAAGCGTATTTGGGCGGAACAAAGCTTGCAATTCACTGCCACAACGATGTTGGCGTGGCGGTTTCAAACACCCTTTTGGGCGTGTTTGCCGGGGCAGAGCAGGTGCAGGGCACCATGAACGGATTCGGCGAACGGTGCGGCAACGCAAACCTCTGCACCATCATTCCCAATTTGCAGCTAAAGCGCGGATATGACCTGGTGCCGAAAGAGTCGCTGAAAAAGCTGAAGAGCATTTCCCGCCACATTTATGAGCTGGCAAACATTGTCCCTGACGAACGCAAGCCCTATGTAGGCGGCATGGCCTTTGCCCACAAGGGCGGCATGCACATCGACGCGGTTTTGAAAAATCCCGTTACGTTTGAGCACATCTCGCCGGAGAACGTGGGGAACGAGCGCAAGCTGTTAATGTCTGAAATGTCCGGCAGGGCGCTGGTGTATGACATTATCAGAAAGTTTGAGCCGGACACAAAAAAAGACGCGCCGGTAATTTCGGAAATTTTAGACGAGATAAAGCGGCTGGAAAATGAGGGGTATCAGTTTGAGGGAGCGGAAAGCTCTTTTGAGCTGATGGTTTTAAAAAAGCTGGGTTTTTACAAGCCCCAGTTTCAATTGGAGCAGTTTCAGGTGATTGCCGCGGCGCCGGCAAAGTCTCAATATACCGCCACTGCCATGATTAAAATCTGTGTGGGAGACACCGCAGAAATTACGGCGGCGGAGGGCGAAGGCCCGGTGAACGCGCTGGATAAAGCACTTAGAAAGGCGCTTTACCGGTTTTATCCCGAACTGAAAAACACGCGTCTGATTGACTTTAAGGTCCGCGTGTTAGATGGCAGCAAAACCGGCACGGCGGCTTTAACGCGGGTGTTAATGGAATCGACCGACGGCAGGACAAACTGGAGCACCGTGGGCGTTTCAGAGGATATTTTAGAGGCCAGCTGGCGCGCGCTGGTAGACTCGGTGGACTACTACATGCTGGACATTAAACGAAACAAACATACCGAAAGGAGCAAAGCGACATGCTAAATTTTGAGTTTTTCACCCCAACAAAAATGATTTTCGGAAAAGATACCCACAAGCGAGTGGGAGAAGTGATAAAAAGCTATGGGTTTCACAAAATTATGCTCCATTACGGCGGCGGCAGCATTCAGAAAAACGGCGTTTATGAGCAGGTTACCGCATCTTTAAAGGACGCGGGCATAGACTATTTAGACTTTGGCGGCGCAGAACCGAACCCCAAGCTGGAATTGGTGGAAAAGGGCGCACAGCTTTGCAAAGATCACGGCGTTGAACTGGTTTTGGCTGTGGGCGGCGGAAGCGCAATTGACTCGGCAAAGGAAATTGCCGTGGGCGCATGCTATGACGGCAGCACGTGGGATTTTTCTACAAAGGCAAAAACGCCGCGGGCAGCGCTGCCTGTGGGCGTAATTTTAACCCTTTCCGCATCGGGCAGCGAAATGAGCGCGTCTGCGGTAATTACCAACGAAAAGCTGGGGCTAAAGCGCGGATATAATTCAGAGTTTCACAGGCCGCTGTTTTCCATTTGCAACCCGGAGCTTACTTTCACCGTGAATAAGTTCCAAACGGGCTGCGGCATTGTGGACATTTCAATGCACACCCTGGAACGCTATTTTTCAAAATCGCCGGATACACCCCTAACCGATGCAATTGCAGAATCGGTGGTAAGGCAAACCATTGCGGCCGGCCGGCGGGCCATTAAAAACCCCGAGGACTATGACGCCCGGGCAGATTTGATGTGGGCTTCAAGCCTTTCCCACAACGATTTAACAGGCTGCGGCAGGGAAACGTTTATGGCCTGCCATCAGATAGAGCACGAGCTCAGCGGGAAATATGATTTTGTGGCCCACGGCGCAGGCCTTTCTGTGATTTTTCCCGCCTGGGCAAAATATGTTTACAAACACAACGTGCCGCGCTTTGTGCAGTTTGCAAACAAGGTGTGGGACATCCCCGTAAGTCAGGAAAATCCGGAGGAAACGGCCCTGGCAGGCATTTTGGCAACGGAACGCTATTTTGCTGAAATTGGCATGCCGGTGCGGCTTTCTCAGTTGAACGTGGGAGACGAAGCGTTTTACGAAATGGCGGAGAAGTGCACCGAAAGCGGCGGGCGCACGCTGCCCGGCTGGCTGCCCTTGAACACGAAAGAAATTGTAGACATATTTGAGCTTGCAAAATAAAGGAGAACGGAAAATGGAACTGATGAAGCTTCACGCAGACAGGGAGAAAGTTTTTCAAGAAATTACCGCAATTGTGCAAAAGGGTAAAATTACCACAGAAGGCGGGCTGAAATTTAACGGTGAAGAGCTGGGAAGCCGGATTTGGTACCGGCTGTGCGACATTTTATATGCAACGGGCATTGCAGAAAATTTTCAGGTGGCTGAAACGATTATTGCAAATTATAATCCGCGCATGTGCCACTTTACGCCGGCCATTGTGTCGCTGCTTTACCGCAAGTACGAAACCGTGATGTCTCAGCAGGCAAAAGAAAAAATAAAAGACTATTTGCTGTCTGTGCGGGACGAATTTATGGGCCACGATTTGGATTTTATCGGCGTGAACGACAATTTTCCCATGATGAGCACGCTGACGGCCATGAATATGGCGGCAATGTTTGACGATGACGTGATGCAGAAAGAGGCAGAAAGGCGGCTAAAGCAGCTGGAATGCCTTTTAAAGCGTCGGGGCGTTTTAAGCGAATATACCAGCGTTGTCTATTCCGCATTGCAGATTAACGTGCTGGCAAGGCTGACGGAATATGCCACCTGTGAGGCGTTTAAAACCATTGCCCAAAATGCGCAAATCCGCGTGTGGGCAGACTTAATCAGCCACTACCACCCATTCATTGGCAGGTTTGCAGGCCCCAATTCCCGGGCCTATATCGGCGACACCAACGGCGCGACAATTTTTGAAACAAAATGGTTTACCAACCTGCTGAACACAGAGAAACAGTTCTTTCCCGACGAGCTGAAGGATATGGAGTCTATTGTCAGCTATGGCTACTATAATTTAGAGGAATTTACGCTGACAAAAGAGCTGTTCGACTTTGTGCACAAAAAAGAGTTTCCCATGCGCTTTTTGGCAAAGTCGGAGTTTTCCGCTTCTACCGATTCCACGCCGGAGGAGGCTTTCCGCGACTACACCAAAGAGGACGATTTTTATGAATATCCCGCCGGCGTGACAGACGTTGAAACTTATATGACGCGGGATTACGCGGTGGGCACCGCCACGAAGGACTTTCACAACGGCGTGCAAACCAATAGCTTTACCTTAATTTACAAACGGACAGAAACAGCGGAAAGCGCAAAAGACGTGCGGAACGTATTCTGCCGGTATCTGATTAACGACGCACCTGCCGATAAGCCGAAGCCCTTTGTGGAGCAGGGCAGAAATACAGCCTTTCAAAAGGACGGCACCGCAATGGTGCTGTATAAGCCGAAAATAAAGGGAAATCCGCCGACCTATTTAGGGCTTTCCAAAGCGGAAACAGAGCACTACAAAAAGCAGGAAATTCCAGGAAATGTTGACGTTTCCTCGTTAAAGCTCTCCATTTTCTTTCCCCTGCGGGAGGGAAACGAGCCGGACGAAATCCGCATTGGCGATAAGGTTTTAAGCGGAAACGTGGGCGCGTCTGTCGATTTGGCGCCGGTGTTTGTGAAAGACGGCGGGGTTTATCTTTCGTTCCAGCCACTTTTCGTAACAGACAAGGGCCGCAAAGCGGCGGTTACGGTGACAAAGGAAGAGCACTACATTATAATTTCGTTCTATAACTATGAGGGCGAAGTGAAAGACTTTAAAAAGCGGGATTTTCTGCACATTCGAAACGGGTTTGTGTTCTCCGTGAAAACCAATGAGGAGTGCCCCTCGTTTGACGCGTTTGTAGATGGCGTTAAAAAAACCAAAATTACGGACAGGCTGGAAACCAGCATGCATCAGAGGCAAACCTATATCAGAGCGGTAACGTATGAATCGGAAAACATGAAGCTGAGCTGTGAATATTCCCCTGCCAGCGAGGGAATTAAGCACATGGCGTGCAACGACTTTTGCTTTGACGCGCCCAAGCTATATATTTCAAATTTTGATTATATGGATTTGCCGTATATGAAAGAATAAAAAAACGGGAGCGAAACCGCTCCCGGTTTTTTTATTTCGCCGGATATTCGTTGCTTAAAAGGTAGAGGGGCAAAACGTCTTCCTCAATTTCGGGAAAACGGCCCGTCTTTTCAAAAAAGCGGTTGTCCACCCGGTCGTCGTTCACCTTAGACACCTCGCCCAGCAGGATTTTTCCCGTGCCCTTTTCGCCCCAAAACTTGTGATACTGTCCGCTGGGGAGGGTGATGCTTTCTCCCGGCGTTATGCGCACGGTGCCGCCTGCTTCAATTTGAAAATGACGCCCGTCCACCATAATTTCCACGGGGGTGTCGGCAAACTGCTCGTCTTCTGTGGAGTTATACACCTGCACAATCAGGTTGCCCCCGCCGCGGTTTATAATGTCTTCCATTTTGCTCCAGTGAAAATGGAATGGGGTAATTTGTTCCTCCTCCACAATTAAAAGCTTTTCCGCATAGGGTTTTACATATTTTTTGTCGCTGAAGTTTCCGTTCCGCAGGGTAAACATTAAAAGGCCGATTTTTTTATAATCTCCATATCCAAAATCGGTAATGTCCCAGCCCAGCATATTGTCCCGGATTTCGTCATATTCTTTGCCCTTGTCCTTCCAGTCCTCCGGCGTCCAAAAGGCAAAGGGGGGTAGCTTAAAGTTCATTTCGTCAATAAAGGCCACCGCGTCCCGCATAATGGCGTTTAGTTCAGACCGTTTCATTTTTCCATCTCCTTCTGAAAATCAATTTCCTGTTTTAACACATTTGCCATAATTTCATAGCAGGCTCCGTTGGGGTGAATGCCGTCGTGGGTGAGCCCGTCTTTCATAGTTTTTTTGTCTTCCCGGCAGAGAGCGCTGTGATAATCCACATAAGGCACGCCGTGCTTACTGCAAAGGACTTTTATGCCGTCGTTCGCCTCTTGCACCATTTGATTTATGCCAGCTTTGTCAAAAGGCGGGCAGATGTCCGTTGGCAAAATGGAGCACTGGTAAAGCCTTTTGCCGGCGCAAAGGCGCATTGCTTCTTCAATGTTTGCCAGGAGCTGCTCTAAAACGCGGTTTTTGTCTGCCCCCGGTTTGCGCCACCAAAGGTCCGGTGCGGTGGTTAAAATGTCGTTGGTGCCAATCATGTAGACAATGGCGCCGGGATTTAACTGCAAACAGTCCGCCCGGAACCGTTTCAGGGCTATAGCCGAAACGTCGCCCCCAATCCCGCGGTTTACGAAAAAGGCGCCTGGACCAAAATACAAATTTAAGTCCCACATCCAGGTAATGGAGTCGCCGATAAACAAAAAATCAATTTTTTTCTGTTTGCAAAGAAGCTGTTCGTTTTGAATGTCAAACAAAATCCGGTTGTCGTCCGCAGCCACAGATTTACTAAAAAAGCCCGGTTTAATTTGCTCTGCCATGGAATTCCTCCTGTCGTTCCTTTTTACCACCATTATAGCGGAAAACCGCTGACAGGAAAAGAGTTATGTGTACAAAAAATTGTAAATTCGTCCGCGTGCTGTTTATTGCTCATCTTCAAAATCGAACCCGTCGGGAAGCTGGTTTTTCATAATTCGCACCGTGAGAAGCGCCACAAGAAAGTTTAAAATGCCCTCTAAAATAAGGGAAACACCCAGCAAAACCATGATAAATCCTGCCGTTTTCACCGGATTTAATACCAACACAAGTCCCAGCAGGGCGGAAGCCACCGCAAACAGCAAAATGGCCCACCACTTATTGATGCCGAATTTTTTCGCTTCAAATGCCGTTTGAATTTTAAAAAGCCCGTCAGCCAGAACAATAATGCCAATTACCGTGTAGATAACGGTTAAGGCCCCCTCGGGGAACAAAATCATTAAAAGTCCAACCAGGCACAAAAGCATGCCGAAGGCAAAATCGAACTGAAACGCCAAACGATATAAATCCTTAGAAAAATAGCCCACAATTTTAATTGCCCCATAAACCATGAGCAATCCGCCCAAAATGTAACAGAGCAGCTTTGCCGAAAACAGCGGACAGGCAATTAACACCACGCCGAGCACGCATAACAGCAGGGACAAGAGAATATAACCGGATTTTGCGAGTTTCACAGGCCAAAGAGAACGCATAAAAATTCACTCCTTTTTTTACTTTATCCCTATTGTACCGCATAAAATGGTAAAAGAAAATAGTCATACAAAGGAATGTGTCTTAAATTTGGGCAATCGGCATGAAATGACCAAAAAACAGACACGGGACATAAATTTGTCTGTTGTGCCAAAAGGGCCGGTCTGATAAAATAAAGAATGAAAAAACAACAAGGGGGCTTAAAAACACTGTGGGGAAAAAAACAAAGTTTATTGCAGGAGGCGCTGCGGCCGCAGCGCTGATGTTTTTGTTGTGTCATGTTTGCTCCCAAATATTATTTCCCGCGCTGTCCCCCAAGGTCTATACGGTTTCGTGCTTTGCCAACACGTATGATCAAATGCAGAGCGATGTAGACTTCCTTTTGCACAGCGTTGGGCTAAAGGGAAAGTTCCGTTCCTTTCACATGGAGCAAGAGGGCGTGGACTTTAACCTCAACACCGATTTCGATAAAGTGCACATTCAAACAGACGCAAAGGTAAACGACGCCATTCAGGAGCAACTCAAAAACGCCGAAGCCGTCCGCAGGTTTTACGATAAGCTTACAGTGAGAAAGCAGGACTCAAAAACGATTGTCTTAGGCAGCGAAAGCGTGCGGTGCACGGTTTACCACACCACGCTTTCACACAAGCTGCTTTCCGAGTTTTTCGACGAGTTTCATCTGTCTTCTACCTACGAATTTACGAAAGACGAGGTGCTTGAAACGGCGAAACGCTTAGAACAGGAGCTTGGCCTCAAGCTGGATTACGACACCGTCAATTTTGTGTTAGACAAGATGCTGATTGACCCGGAGGACATTACGAAACATTTAAAGGACAACGTGGAGATTTTTATTTATATCAATAAAAATATTATCCGCCGAATTGACTTGAAAGCGGCTTTCCGCAGCATTGCGTTAAGCGACGTGAACATGAGCGTGACCTTTGGAAACGGCAGCGGAAAACAGGTGCTAAACGACGCAAAAGTCTATTATACCAGTACCCTGGCGGACAGAAAAATTATTTTAAAGGGAAATGTCGGCTTAAAGAAGCAAACAGCAGAGGCCGGGCTGAATTTGGTTTACGACCAGCTGAACATTCTTTCTGCTTCGGTTCATTTTAAAGACAGCGGCGGCCGGTTTCAAATTGCAGGCGAGAGCAAAACCGTGTCCGGGGGCAACACGTTTGCAATTGCGGGCAGCAAGGAGCCGGCGGAGCACGGCCTTACGTTTCAATATACGCTGGGCGAATTAGCGGGAACCGGCGAGGTTTTGATGAAATAAGAATGGAAAGGGCTGAAACAATGAAGTTTATGACGGTGTGCGGCAAAATATTTACGTCAGACCTAAAAAAGCTGGCGCGCAACTGGGTGGCAATGGTAATTGCGGCGGGCATTGCAATTTTGCCGTCTTTATACGGATGGGTGAACATCTTGGTTTCGTGGGACCCCTACGGAAACACAGGCGGCGTGAAGGTGGCAGTGGTGAACGACGATGCAGGAACGGCCATTGAAAACATGAATATTGACATTGGCGCGGAGGTGGAGTCGAACCTTCACGAAAATAACAAGCTGGGCTGGGTGTTCTGCGACACGGAGGACGAGGCAGTGGAGCTTTGCAGAACCGGTAAGGTATATGCCGCGGTGGTTGTTCCCTCCGATTTTTCGGAAAAAATGGTCAGCTTTCTCACCGAGGACATGGAAAAGCCCACTATGCGGTATTATGTAAATGAAAAAATCAATGCCATTGCGCCAAAAATGACCGACAGTGGCATGAATACACTTCAAAATCAAATTACCTCGTCTTTTGCAAAAACCATTGTAGACAAGGTTTTTGAGGTGCTCAACAGCCTCGGCGTGGATTTTGACAGCCACTACGACAAAATCGCAATGTTAAAGGGTTTTGTCAGCTTTGCCGAGGGCGACTTAAAAAGTGTGAGCGGCCGTTTAGATAACATGATTTCCAACGCGAAAGACGGCGTAATCTACCTAGATGACTGTAAGGAAGACGCCGACAGGCTGGCGGAAATTTTAGACAAATGTGTCTATTATTCCGAAACCGTAGGGGACAACGCCATGGCGCTTTCTGACCGGCTTCAAAACGTTTCGGTGAATGTGCGGGACGATTTGGTTTCTGCCCGGGACATTCTTACAGACATTCAAACAGCGGCGGCCGACGCAGGCAGCGACGCTGCCGCCACTAAGACAGATGCGGCGGCCGGCATTTTAAAGGCGGAGAACCATTTAGACGACTTTATTTCCACTTTAGAGTCGGTGAACAAAACCTTTGGCGACGCGGCAGACACCATAAATAACGACATTTTGTCGCAGGAGACGAGAGACCAGGTTATTTCAATGAACAAAGGTCTCATTGAAACCGCCGAAGGGCTGAAAGACACGCTTTCAGAATTAAATTCCCTGTCCGGCGCAATGTCTTACGGCATGACGGCATTTGATAACTTGTCGGCTGCGTTTAACGGCTTGAGCGACGGGCTGGACAAAGTGGAAAGTGTGATAAACAAGGCCTATCAAAACGCCGGAGCCGTGGTAAAAAAGGGGTATGAGCTGTCTGCGGCCATTGAAAATAAAGAACCCGTGCAGGCAATTGCCGCAAAAGTGCGGGAGCTTGATGCGCTGCTCTCCGACAATCCCATTTATGCGTCGCTGAAAACCGTTTGCGAAACCATTTTAAAACACATTGACAGCGACGCAGACCTGACCCTTGACTCGCTGAAACTAAGCGCACAGCTCACCAGGCTGGAAACCCGCATGGACGCAAGCCGAAACAGCACGGTTTCCTCCATCAGTGCGGCGCAGACCGCCGCCAGGGCCGGTGCAAGGGCCAGCAAGGCCCTTTATAAAACGTTGAAAAATTTAAGAGCCGCGCCTGGGAACACAATCTCCTCGCTGCAGTCGTCGCTTGACGGAATGATCAGCACCTTAAACGACACCAGCGCCATTATAGAAGACGCCGGCGATGCGGACATCAGCAATTTTCAAAAGGATTTAAACCGGTTTATCGGCAATTTAAAAGAGGTTTCAAACGGGCTGGCTAACGTTTCGAACAAGGTTTCAGACAGCGACACGGTTGAAAAGCTGTTAAACGACGCGGCGAAAACCGCCCGCAAGGGCGCAGACCTGGCAAACGACTTAACCGGTCAAATTGACAATTCGGAAATGATGCCCAAAATTTATGAAATGCTGAACAATACCAAAACTGCAGCGTCGGACATTGCATCTGTTCTGTTGGAAAAGAGTGTGGACATTGGGGAATTAAAGAGCTTTGTTGACAAGCTGAAGGACAAAAGCACCATTGCATTAGATGATGTGCAAAGCTTTAAAGACAAGGTAGAGGAGCGGCTTTCACCGTTTTACGACGCCGCCGAAAAGCTGAAAAATGTGATGAACGCGGTGAGCATGTCGGACGTTTCAAAGCTCTTGAACATGGACGGCAGCGGCGAGAGTGATTTTATTTCCGCCCCGGTGAAGGTGGATTCTACCAAGCTGTTCCCCATGGAAAACTACGGCGCGGGGCTGACGCCGTTTTATACCACCCTGTGCCTGTGGGTGGGCGCGGTGTTAATGTGCGCGCTGTTTTCAACCAAAGCGCACAATGTTCCGTTCCCGGTGACTCCCAGACAGGAATATGTGGGAAAGCTGATGTTCTTTGCATTTTTCGGCGTCCTGCAAGGCATGATTGCAGGACTGGGAGATGTGGTGCTGTTAAACGTGCGGATGGAGCACCCGGCCCTGTTCGTTCTGCTGTCCATGTTTTACAGCCTGGTGTTCACTACCATTGTTTATACGTTGGTTTCGCTGTTTGACAATGTGGGCAAGGCGCTGGCCGTGGTATTTTTGGTGTTCCAGATTGGCGGCACCGGCGGCACGTTCCCCATTGAGGTTACACCGGCATTTTTCCAAATGATTTATAAAATCATGCCCTTTACCTATGGCATTATGGGCATGCGGGAGTGCGTAGGCGGCATTGTGGCGGCAAATTTGCTGAAAGACATTTGTGTACTTACGGTTTACGGCATTACGTTTTTCCTGATTGGATTTTTCTTAAAATCGTTCCTTGCAAGGAAAATGGCGCCGCTGTCAAAAAAGTTGGGCGAGTCGAACATTTGCGGACATTAAAAACGGCCGGCATTTTGCCGGCCGTTTCGTTTATTCGTTTTCCGCACTGCGCAGAAACGCGGTTTGGGTTGCGCCGCTAAACAGCTCACAAAGGCGCTTTATGTTCTGCTGAATGTCATAATTCATGCCGGAGTTCAGCCAGTCTAACACAAAGCCGATTAACTGGCACTTGTAGTAATGAATGATAATCTCTTTGTCAGCGGAGGAAACGTCATATCCCCGGGCAATTTTGTGAATATATTCTTTTGCTGTAAATTCCGCAATTTTGTTTAAATACCGCTCAAAGGATTCCCGGCTTTGAGACTGGTAAAGGTGCATTACGGCCCTTTTGTTTTTCAGCGCCATATCCAGGGCAATGGTCAGGCAGTCTTCAAACGAGGTCAGGTCTTTGGCCTGTTCAACGATTTTTGCCGCGTCTTCCATCAAAACGGCCTCCGCCAGGCTGGGGAGGTCTTCAAAATGGTAGTAAAACGAATTGCGGTTTATTCCGCAGTCCTCCACAATATCCTTCACGGTGATTTTAGACAGGGGCTTTTCATTTAAAAACTTTAAAAACGAGGCGATAATTGCCTTTTTCGTAAACGACGCCATGAACATTCACGCCCTTTCAAATTACTTGCTGTAATGAAACACCTCTATTATACCACAATTGGCATGCTTTTTCAAGAAAGGGCATAAAATGAAAAAACCAGACAATATGGTGGGTGTCCGTAAAACAGTTAAATGACAAATTTAACTATTTACGGCATCTGTCAGACGGGGTTGGTAAACAACAACGAAAAATGAGTGATGCTCGGTCTTTCGACCTGGCATCACTCATTTTTTATCTCAACACATTTTCTTTTAATTTTATGGAGGTATTTATTATGCAAGAACTGAACTATCTTCGTTGTGGTGATTACTACATTCCGGACATCCGATTGGAAAAGCCGAATATCCGTCTCGGCAAGTGGGGACGGATGCGTAGAGAGTATCTGCGACTGGCACACCCTGTCCTATTCTCCGAACTGGTACTGTCCGAAAAGCTCTACGAGCATTGTGCCAAAATCGAATCAACAGCCGAGAGCCGTATGGAGATTATCGTGCCACAGCTCATGAAGCACTACGGCGTGGTGGAGAAACTGAAAGCGAGTAATCAGCTTGAATGGGTACGCCAGATGAATTCTTGTGTTGCACAGGCTGAGGAAGCTATAAGGCTATATTATCACAGGATATTGATTCTGGACTGGTTTTGTGCTATAATTAGACTAAAATTAGTCTGGAGGGATTGGAATGTCGAAAGAACTTATATACTTAGACACTTATATTTTGCAAAAAGATATGCGAATTAGGTTGCCCAAAAGCATAATAGCAAACCTTAATGCAGAAAAAGGGGTGACACAATTTAAGATTTATTATGACCAATCCGAAAATCATATTGTGTTAATAAAGGATGATAACGATAATGAATAAAACCGTAATGCGTAAAGAAGTTGATTATACAAAATCAGTAACACAACAACACATTAAGTCATTAGGACAGTACTTCACTAACCCTGCAATTGCTCATTTTATGTGCGATTGGGCATGCAGAAATGCTAAGACTGTTCTTGACCCTGCGGTGGGCAATAGTATTTTTTTGCAATATGCAGCTGATATTAGCCCTAATTGTGAATTAACTGGTTATGAAATCGACAAGAAAATCTTGGACTTCTTTGGAAATCCAACATCTGCCAACATATATAACTCTGATTATTTATTAAATGGCTGGGATTTACAATTTGATGCTATTGTATGCAATCCTCCATATAATAGATTTCAAGCCGTCTCAAACAGAACGGAAATACTCGAAAATATATGTTCCCATACTGGAATTGAATACAGTAGTTATACAAATTTATATGTATTATTTCTTATTAAGAGTATCTTTCAAATGTCTAACAATGGTCGCTTGGCATATATTATTCCGAGCGAATTCCTTAATTCTAAATATGGTGTTGCAATAAAGAAACTCATGATTGAAAAAAGATTGCTAAAAGCAATCATCAATTTTAGTAACGATAAAGACTTGTTCTTCAATGCAACCACCACTTGTTGTATTCTGCTACTTGACAAGGAAGAGAAAGATGAGGTTCTATTCTATAATCTTGACTCGGTTAGTCAACTGGAAAAATCAACAGCTATACTATTGGAAAACCAAGAGCATCTTAGCGTTAAGTATGGAGAGATTAACCCTAATGAAAAATGGAGAAGTTACCTTTATCGCGAAGAAACAGTATCCTATAGCAATCTTTTGAATCTATCTAACTTCTGTGGAGTTTCAAGAGGAATAGCGACAGGAGCAAATGATTTTTACTGTTTTAACAAAAGTAAGATGCGAGAAAATGATATTGAGGACAGTTATTTCTCAAAGTGTATTTGTAGATCAGCAGATGTCAAATCGATTATCTTCACGGAAAAAGATTTCAGCTCCTTGGCAGAACAAGACAAAACTGTCTACTTGTTGGATGTCCAAGGGGAATTGACGGAAAGCATAAAAAAATATATTAAACATGGCGAAGAGGAAGGCGTTAATAAAAAATATTTACCGGCTGGTCGAACTCCTTGGTATTCTATGGAGCAAAAAAAGCCAGCTCCTATATGGGTAAGTTCTGCATGTAGAGATAAAATTAAGTTTGTAAGGAATATTATGGGAATCAAGGCACTAACTACATTTCACTCTATTTATGTAAGAGAGGAATACGAAAAATATACAGATTTGATTTTTTGTTATTTTCTTACACCAATTGCCCAAACGATACTGAGGGAAAATAGAAAGAAATTGGGAAATGGATTGGAAAAGTTTCAGCCAAACGATTTGAATTCTGCGTTGATGCTGGATGTAACATTGATTACGCCTGAGGATTGTGAACGAATAATGGACATTTATCATTCGCTGACAACAACAATAACAGATGCGGAACTTGATATGTTAAACGGTATATTTCTAAAATATTTAAGTGATTGCTAATAGAAAGAGCGAAGGCAAAACCTTCGCTCTTTCGTTATTCCTCAATATAGTTAGACAAGGATACTGCCACATCTGAAGGAACTCTTTTTACATCAATGCGGATGTTCTTTGGAATTGAAGCTTTTAATTCCTTTTGCAGTTGTCCAGTCTGGAGAGAATATCTGGAAACATTGAAAATGATTTTGTCATTATAGCGTTCAGCAATGGGTGTGCTATAATGAACAAGTTAATTTCCAGAAATTTTCAAAGTGCCGGGATTAGATTGTGAGCCCGATACTCCCTCTGTCTCTCCAGAAAGGAAGGAGTCAATCAGTTGCTGAAATGTAATTGTCACAAAATCACCTCCCGCTTTTTCTTTTCTTTTTTTTCAAGTGCTACTTGGTTTGCTTCCTCCAACACCAAAAGGAACTCTTGCGGTGTACGTTTGACAGCAGTACTCAGATTTTTGTACATAGAAGATTGAAGATTTCCGTTATTGCTTGGATTCACATAAACATCCGGTATCCATGCTGTCGGGAATACAATGCATTTGTTCAAGCCTATTGTCATGTCATCGTTGAAACTTATCACAAACGTCGCTACATACAAATTGGCTGAAGGATTTTCTTTATAAAAATCAATTAACCCTACCGCTTTTGATATATCGTCCTTATTGGTTCTACCACCTAATACAGCAGACTTGATATTAACATATGATTCCTTGTTGCCATCGTAACAAAATCTAAAGTCAAAGACACCAACTTCAGAGTCTGCGGTGTGTACGCTATCAAAGCCCAGTTGTTTAACACGACTTTCAAGACCTTGGCTAATTACTTCTTCGACAATTCGCCACACGGTACGCCCTTTTGCTGCTTTGCGCCAACCATATGGCATAATATCGGTATTAGCAATTGGAATGTTGCCGATGTGTTTAATTAGTTGATTAAGCTTTTCTTCGAGGTGCTTTCGTTCAACCTCAACAGATGCTAATTGTTCATTACGAGTCATTTACTAATAACCTCCCCAAATGTTATAAATCTCGAAACAAGTCACTCAAAGATATTTCCAATCCATCAGCAATCTTCTTGATGTTCTGGAGTGCAGGATTTCTTTTACCTGCCTCAATCGAAGCAAGATAGGTTCTGTCCATATCAATAGACAGAGCAAATTTTTCTTGACTCTTTCCGGTTGCTTTTCGTAATTGTTGTATCCTCAGACCAAACTCTTTTTGAATATTCAAATGAAGTCCACCTCCATGATTAAACATTATATATTAAAATTTTACTTAGTTGTCGCAAATAAGACAACGGATTATAAGTAACAAAATAATAAATCCTAATCAAATTCAATAAATGACCAAGCCAAAAGGCACAAATCGTAAAAAAGTTTGTGCCTTGCTTTTTGGTTTGTAGCGAAAATCACTTCTACGCAGATTGCATAGAAGTAATTCTTAACTTCGACACAGGCTGTGTACAAGTTGGATTTTCCACTTCTGTCCAAGTTGGTCAGAAGTTCGATTTTGAAAATCTGTGCCACGCTGACACGAATTTGGGAAATAGCAGAGCCGACCACCCGTGTCAACGGTCAAGATGAACGGGCTTTGCCCGCCGTTGACAAGTGTGCCCGACTCCGCTGATGGGCAATTAAGGGGCGACGGCAAAAAGTGCTGCCGCTCCTATTCATAGAAAAGATACAATTACGATGGCAATAATTTTATATGTAAATCTTGACAGCAATGGTTGTTTTCTGTATAATGATGTCGTGCAAAGTTTATTCACACACAACTGAATAGCGAAATGTTCATTTATTGAATACGTCGGGATTGCCCGACACGGTATCGGTACACCTGAAGTGCCGAGCTGCTCCACCACGCCATAGGTTCTGTTGGCAAGAGCAGTACGAACACAGAACCCGACTTTGATTTTTCAGAGCCGATTACATAGAACATCGTTTGAAGCGAGAGCTATGCTCCCGCCGATTTTGATGTTCCGTGTAATCGGCTCTTTGTTTTGCCCATTTTCAAAAATATGCAGGATGCGTCAAAGTATCAAAATGAGACTTTGAAGAAAGGACAAAAACGATATAGCTGGGTAGCGTAGAGCAAGATTCTACCAAGGGTCCAAATTTCGCCTACTGCTTATTTTGCCCTCTTGGAATCTTGTTGGGGAGTGCCTTCCCCAAACCCTGCTCACGTCCTCACGAACTTCATATCCCTCGCTTCCGCTTGGGAGCGAAAGCTCGTACATTCCGTCGCTCGTCCTTTCCCCACACAACCCACTTCGTTGGGCTTGTGCGGGGACCCCAAAAGCAAATCGGAAGCGTTACGGCTGCCGCCGATTTTGAATTTTCAAAAATCAAAGGAGGAACCGAATGACCAAAACCAACAACACGCCAAAACGCAACAACATCGTCAAGACTCGTTTGGACGATGAAGAACACGCCGAGTTTATGCGGCAACTAAAAATTTACGATATGAACCAATCAGAGTTTATTCGTGAAGCCATTTCCGGTGCAACCATCCGTCCGGTCATTGTGGCATCCGTCATCAATGACGAGCTGCTGTCTGCCATCGGCAAGCTGACCGCTGAATATGGAAGAGTCGGAAATAATCTCAATCAGATTGCCCGACACCTCAATGAATGGCCTTCCCCCTATCCAGATATGGCTAATGAATTGCGGGATGCCGCCGCTGACCTTGCTACGCTGAAATTTGAAGTTATGAAAAAAAGGTAGGTGATGCTGTTGGCGACATTCAAGCATATAAGCTCTAAAAATGCGGACTACTCCGCAGCCGAGCTTTATCTCGCTTTTGAGCATGATGAGTTTACCATGAAAGCCACCCTGGATGAAAATGGCAGGCTTATCCAAAGAGAGGATTATCGTATTACCACCCTCAACTGCGGGGGTGAAGATTTTGCGATTGCCTGTCTCCGAGCCAATCTCCGATGCGGCAAAAACCAAAAACGAGAGGATGTCAAAGGCTATCACTACATCATCAGCTTTGACCCTAAGGATGTACTCGACCACGGTTTGACCGTGGATATGGCACAACAGCTTGGCGAGGACTTTTGCAAAAATCATTTCCCCGGTCATCAAGCAATCGTCTGTACCCACCCGGACGGACACAACGGCAGCAAGGTAAGAGTGACCGAGCGTGAGTATTGGGCGAAGAAAAAAGGGCAGCTTGCCTTGGATGAAGAAAATGCCGACCTCACAGAAAAGGGTGAATCCATCAAGCAGACAAAGTTTGAAACGGACAAGGATAAGCTCCGTGAGGAAATCCGTATGGCTCTTTCTGATGCCGTCAGCTTTGAGGACTTCGCTGAGAAGCTTCTCCGCCGTGGTATAGAGGTCAAGGAGAGTCGTGACAGACTTGGAGTCGGCAGAAAAATTGCAGACGAGCCGCAAGCAGCTTGAACGCAACGAACGCCGAATCTCAGAGTTGAAAAGGCTATTTATTCAGATTTACGAGGACAATGCCAAAGGCAATCTGCGTGATGAACGCTACGAGATGATGAGTCAGAACTACGAAGCGGAACAGAAACAGCTTGAAGCAGAGGTTATCGCTCTGCGACAGGAAATTGAAGTACAGGAAAGACAGAACGAAAATATTGAAAGGTTCATCCGAACGGCAGATAAATATGTGGACATCGAGGAAATCGACCCATGTATGCTGCGAGAGCTGATAAAGGCAATCTATGTGGAAGCACCCGACAAGTCCAGCGGCAAACGCAGACAGAACATCCACATCGAATATGACGGCATCGGCTTGATCCCTTTGGAAGAACTTGCGAAAAAGGAAACGGCGTGACTTTCGTCACGCCGCCCCTTGAAAACAGTCGTTTTCAAGCATTTTTCAAAATAACTGTTTTACGAAGCCCCGGCTAAATGTCTGGTTTTTTATTATTGTTTTCTTTAGACGCACGAAAGAACACTTTCTACCCAGGTGCGCAATCGCGCACCTGAATAAAAAGCGGTTTGCAGTATGGTTTCTGCAAACAAAGTTGTGTGTGTCCCTTTAATCCCCATTAGGCACATAATCCAATTTCCGAACACAGACAGCGGTGTATATGTGGCCGCATGCAAGCAGGAGGCTTTTCCCGTGCCCCGGGGTGCGGCAACGCATATAAAAAAGACAGCATTGTCAAGTTTGCGTTACGTCTATAATTCCCTTTCCCCTTTTAAGGTGCGTGTGTTCGTTTGTGTGGTGTGTGATGTGTGTGTTGTGTGTAAGGACATGCTTTAACCCTTGCGCTGAGGGCGAAGCATAGCCAAAATCGCCGCCTGCATTGGATTGTGCGCCTAAAGAAAACAATAAATTTCTGCAACAAAAATTATTATACCAGCTTTTTCGCGGAATTTCAAGGAAAAAAGCAAGAAAAAAGTTCACATTTTGAAACACTTCGTTCTGCGTATGCCAAGCGTTCTGCAGGGGAATAGTAAAAGTGGAGTGTGATTGATTTTATGAACAAGAACAGAGGCAAAAACAGGATATGGCTTACAGCTGCAGTTTTTGTCATTGCAGCCGTTATAACTGCAGTTACGATATTTATTTTTCCATATATGCAAAAATTATGTGACCCCGCGTCACGAAGGGATTTTCAAAACTGGGCAAGCGCTTTTGGCCCGGCGGCTTTTTTTGCGGTGCTGGGGCTTCAGATTCTTCAAATTGTCATTGCGTTTCTCCCGGGAGAGCCCATTGAAATTTTGTGCGGCGCCCTGTTTGGCACGTGGGGCGGGCTGTTTGTGTGCTTGCTGGGGAGTGTAATTGCCTCCGCATTTGTGTTTTGCATTTCCAGAAAGCTGGGAATGCCTCTTTTCAATAAGCTGTTTGGCGAAAAGATGAAACGGTTCCGTTTTTTAAACGACAGCAATCAGATTGAAAGCGTAACGTTCTTTTTATTTTTCATTCCCGGAACACCAAAAGACCCGCTGACATACCTTGCCGGCGTCAGTCCTATAAAGCTTTCGCGATTTTTGCTCATTTCCACCATTGCGCGGATTCCTTCCATTGTTACGTCCACCTTTGTTGGAGCGAATGTGCAGAATGGAAATTTTGCCCAGTCTGCCGTTATGTTTCTCGTAACCGCTGCTGTTGGAATTATCTGTATTCGGTTTAAAGAAAATTTGCTTCAGTTTTGTAAAGCGCTGGGCAAAAAGAAAGCACAATAAAAACAGCCGAGTGCAATCACCCGGCTGTTTCATCATCTCGTTTTGTTTAAATATTCTTCCAGCGTTATGCCCTGATTGGTAATCTCCTTGGCCGCTTTTTTTCCCACATAACGGTAATGCCAGGGCTCGTATATAATGCCGGTGATGTCGCTTTTCCCGTTGGGATAGCGTAGGATAAACCCATATTTCCAGGAATTTTTCATCAGCCACTTTTGCACCTTTGTTTTTTCCTGGGAACTGTCTAAATTTTGGTTGTGAGCGTCGGTAACGTCCACCGCAAGGCCTAACTGGTGCTCGCTGGTGCCGGGAACGGCAACCGATTTTGCTGCTTCTTTTCTTGCCGCATCTTCGGCATAGCCCTGTTTTTTCAGCCGTCTTACCTTGTCCTCAAAAAGCTGTGTCTGTTTTTCCTGGGTGCGGTATGCAGAACAAATTTTAGGGGACAGGCCTGCCTTTTCGCAGTCCTGCATCATTTTAAGCAAATCGGAATAGCAGCGCTCGTCAATGGAAAGTCCGTTGGGAAGCTGTTTCAACGTCACATCATAGCCGTTCGGCACCTTGTTCCAGGGATTTACCAAAATTAAATTCCAGTCGTCTTCTGCAGACACAGTGGTGGTGTTGGTGTTTAAAAAGGTGTTCACCGTGGCACCGATAGAGCCCATTTTCTCGCCCCAGAAATGGGATGCTGCGCCAAAAAACAGCGCCAGCAGCACCAAAACGGCCAAAAGTGCACGAAACGGATGTCCGCCTGCTTGTCCTGTATTATGTTTTTGCTGTGTTTCTTTCGTATTTGTCATGGTTTTATCCTCCTGTTTTCTTTGGTGCTTCCATCATAACAGGCCGTTTCTTAAAAATGGCAATCAAATGGCATCAAAACAGCATACTTTCTTTTACATTGAAGGAACTGTTAAACATCATGTAATCACCCAGCGCAATAATAGGGACGGACACCACAGCGCCGTCTTCATCTTCGTAGTTTACGGTAACAGTCAAAAGTCCATTTTTGTTATCCGCCGTTTTTGTGCTGATGCCTGTGAGTTTTAAGCCAAGATATTTGGCAAACAGCTCTGAAACGGTTTCAATTTGTCCGTTTGCCGGAGTTACCGATTCAGCCGAATCCACTGCCGTGCGCTGCGCAACATAGCCGGTAAAAGAAACCATTTTCCCGCTGTTATCATCCATGATAAAGCTCAGGCCGATGCTGGGATCCTCCTCGCTGTAAAGCACGCACTGCCACAGCACCGCCGTTGCCGAACCGTCGGAAGCAACGGCCAGAAACGGAATGGTTTGAAAGCTGTCATAGCCGTTTTCCGGTAAGGAAACTGCGCCGCCGGAAGCCAAAAACTCTGCTGCGTCTGTCGCTGCACGGTAAACGTCATCTTCGGTCAGCACCTTGCCGGATTCTAAATCCACCCGGGTATATTTGCCCGAAATGAGGCGGATAACGTCTGGCAGCAGAACGGGCGGCGCCAGCTGCGGATTTGTAATTTTATAAAAGTCAGCCAAATCGCCGGCGTTTTGGTCTTCCACCGTGGCGGTAATGCCGGGAAAGGACAGACCAAAAACAACGGCCAAAACAGACACCAAGCCGAACAGCCAGTTTTTGTGTTTCATGAACTGCGGCCTCCTTTCAGCTCCACCGTTACCGTGGTTCCCTCGCCAGGCTTGCTGGCAAACCGAATTGTGCCGCCGTGAAGCTCGGCAATTTTGGCACATAAAGCAAGACCTAAACCAACGCCTCCCTGCTTTCTGGAACGGGACTTGTCAACGCGGTAAAACGCTTCCGTGATGTGGGCCAGAGCTTCCGGCGGAATTCCTTTGCCGTTGTCTGCCACCGCAATGCGGCAGCCGTTGGAGAGCATAGTAACCTCAATGCGGATGCTGCCTTCGCCCTCCATGGCTTTTTTTGCGTTATCCAAAAGATTTAACAAAAGCGAGGAAAACAAGTCCGGCTCTAAAAGGCACGTGCCCTCCTGGCAGCTGCAATTTAAGGCAACGCCTTCTTTTTGATAAATCGGTTTTAAAGAGGCAACGGTTTCCCGCACAATTTTTGCCGGCGAAAGGGAAGCTTTCACAAGGTTTTTCTTGCCTGTTACAAACAGGTCCAGCAGTTTAAACGAAAGGCTTTCTAACCGTTTCCCTTCAGAAAATATATAGTTTGCGGCCTCTGCCTGCTCCTCTGCCGACAGGGTTTGTCCCCGCAGCAGGTCGGCGTAGCCAATAATAGACGTCATGGGCGTTTTCATTTCGTGGGCAAAGCTGCCGATAAACCTGTCCTGCCGTTCCATTGCGTCTTTTAAATCGTGCACGCTTTGTTCCACCTGCTCAGCCATTGCGTCAAAGTCTGAGGAGAGAGAGCCAACCTCGTCGTTTGTGAAGATTTCAGACCGGAAAGACAGGTTTCCCGACGCAATTTCCTTCGACGCTTTGGACAACACGGAAAGGGGGCGGGTGAGCATATACGACATACTGTAGGCTAAAACTGCGCACAGCAAAATCATAACGAAAAAGATGCGGTAATAGGTTGCCAAGTTCCGCGCCCGTGTGATGTAAATGGAGGAGATGTCGTAGGCCACGGTTAAATAAAGCTTGTCCGCACCGGCCGAAGTCTGTCCCGAAAGCTGCAGATATCGCTTATTCTGCGCGTCTTTAAAATTTGTTACCAGACAGTGATCACCGGTGAGCCGCTCAGAAACGTCGGAAAAATATGTGGTGACGCTGCCCTGCTCGTAGAGGGTTTCCGTTTCAGACGACAAGTTAAGCCCCGCCCAGGAAAATAACCCCTGAGAGGTCATTTGCTTGAGCGTTTTCGGAATGGTTACACTGTCTGCCTGGGTGTTGGTGCCGTTTACAATTTGCAGTGCCCCCAGCATAAGCTGGTAGGACTTTAAGGCAGTTTCCTTCTCCTGATTTAAGGAGGTTTGAAACGACACGTTAATCAGCGCGCCGCCGCCAATGCCAATGAGAAACGACAAAAGGCAAATCATGCAAAGAGTTATTTTGAATCGGAATTTCATTTTGGTACCTCAAGTCTGTAGCCCACTTTGTTCACGGCCTTCAGTTCCTTTTGCAGACTGGCCTTTTTTCGCAGCCGCTGCACATGCAGGTCAACGGTTTTGCTGCCAAATTCAAACTCGCCGCCCCACACCCGCTCATAAATGGTTTCCCGGTAAAGGGCTGTGTTTGGGTTGCGGATGAACAGCAGCAAAAGGTCATATTCTTTTCTGGTCAGCGGAATTTCGGTGTTCCCCCGGCGAACGCTCATGGAGCGCATATCTACGGTGAGACCTAAAATAGATATGGTGTCGTCGGTTTTTTGGTAACGGCGGAGCACAACATCAATCCGGGCTAAAAGCTCTAACACCTCAAAGGGTTTTACAATGTAGTCCTCCGCGCCCATGCGCAGGCCCTTCACCCGGTCTTCCACCGCGCTTTTTGCGGTGATGAATATTACCGGAATTCCTAAGGGGCGGATATATTCTAATAGCTCAAAGCCGTCTGCTTTGGGCAGCATAACGTCTAACAAAACAAGGTCATAGGCGGTTTCGTCAATTTTATCGGCGGCAGCCTCCCCGTCGAACACACAGTCGCAGAAATATCCCGCCTTTTTCAAGCTGAGCTTAATTAAATTGGAAATTGGCTGTTCGTCTTCGACGACCAGAATTTTAATCAAGACTGTCACTCCCTTTTTTATTACATTACATCATTTAAGCATCAAAACGGCATATTTTACACTGGGTTTGTAACGCAACCGTTTTCCGTTTCATAGGATACTATTAGCGATTGAAAAGAGGGGGAGCGCAGTGCATATATTTTTTTCAGGTTTTGAAGCGGTTGTTTTGGCTTTGGTTCTGTCGTTAGATGCGTTTGTTGTCAGCTTTGCATATGGTGCGGACAAAATTAAAATTCCCGCGGTGTCCGTGTTGATTATTAATGTTCTATGCAGCTTTATTTTGGGCGTATCCATGCTGGCGGGGGAATTTTTTAAACAGCTCATTCCGCAGTGGCTGGAAATTGCCATTTCCTTCACCATTTTATTTCTTTTGGGGCTTGCCACGCTTTTTGACAGTGTTACAAAAGCTATGATACGAAAGCACAATTCCATAAAAAAGCAAATTCATTTTAACATGTTTCAGTTCCGGTGCGTTTTAAGCATTTATGCCGATCCAGACAAGGCAGACAGCGACAGGTCGAAAACCATTTCGCCGGGAGAAGCGGCCTCGCTGGCCGCGGCGCTGTCATTAGACGGGGCGGCGGTGGGCTTTGGCGCGGCCTTAGGCAGCATAAGCCCCTGGGCGGTGGTTGCCTGCTCGCTGGTTACCAACGCGCTGGCAGTTATGCTTGGCTGGTTTTTTGGAAACAAAGCGGCCCAGAAAATACCCTTTAACCTGTCCTGGGTCAGCGGCGCCATTTTAATTATGCTGGCAATTTCGAAACTGTTTTAAGTCATTATATCATAAAGCTTACAAAGCAAGATTCCTGCGTATATTATACCACAATTGATACATAAAAGAAAGGTAAAACAAAAAGGAAATAGTTGCCAGACACAAATAAACGCCCTTTCGGGCGTTTATTTGTTTTGGAAAAGCGTTACCTCGTCTACTTTGCCCCGCGGCGTAAAACCGGCTTTTAAATAGGCGCGGTTTGAACAGGGATTGGACAAGTCGGCATACAGAATGGGTGCTTTTTTTCTGCTTATAATATCGCGGCTTAGCTGTGCGGCCAGAGCTGTGGCAAGGCCACTCCCGCGATAGTTCGGCCTGGTGTAAACGCCGCTGATGGAAACATGGGTTTCGGTTTCTCTGGTGGTTCGCGCCATTGCCGCCACCGTTTCACCGTCTTTGATGATGAAAACACATGAATTTTGCACAAATTTTTTTGCGTTTTCCAGACAGTCGGCGGGCAAAACAGCTTTGCCATGGCAGGCAAATTCGAATGCTGCCATACATTCTGCAATTTGGTTTACGTCGCCGGATGAAGCTGTTTCAATGGAAAAAGAAACATTTTTTGGAAAAATAGGATGTTTATTTTCATAACTTTCCATGTGAATGCGCGTTTCACAAAACGTTTTGTGTTTGCGTAAGGGCTGCACAAGCATATCCGCAATTTCCGGCCGGGCGACAAACCGGAACGAAGTGCTGTTTTGAAACGTTTCATAAAAATAATCTGTGAGCAGCGCCGCCGATTCTGCGCTTAAGTCCGCCGCCGTCCAAATCCAAACAGGCGCCTCCGGCGACGCCATACCAAGGATAAAATCCGTTTCGTCGCTTACCAAAAGCAATGGGTTTTGTTTGATGCATTCCATCAATTGAAACGGAACAATATCCTGCAAATATCTGCAATCGAGAAAAATTGGGTGTGATTGGCTGATGTTTACGAGCATGGCTGACTCCTCCTTAAAAATTAAGAATATAACAAAAATTCAAAAAAGTCAACAGCGCAAAAAGAACGCGCACTGTGCCGAATAAAATTTATGCGCGGGCAAATACTAAAAGAAAATGCATGAAATGCGTTTTATGAGGAGTTGAAATTTATGGATTATAAAGCATTGGCAAAATCAATTTTACATGACATCGGCGGTGAGGAAAACGTTGTATCTTTTACACACTGCGCTACGCGCCTAAGGTTTAACTTAAAAGACGACAACAAGGTGGACAAAAAGCACTTAGACGCCACAAAAGGCGTTATGGGCGTTGTGAACAAGGGCGGCCAGTTTCAGGTGGTCATTGGCAGCGACGTGCCCAACGTTTACCGCGAGCTGAACATGATGGGCAGCTTTGGCGGCACAGAGGGAGAAAAAAACGAAACGGACGACAGGAACGTTTTTGTCCGAATTTTAGACACCATTGCGGGCATTTTTACGCCCATTATCCCCGCCATTACCGGCGCGGGTATTTTAAAGGCGTTTATGGCGCTGCTGGTGGCCTTTGGGTGGATTGACAACACCTCTCAGACCTACAGCATTTTAGCCGTGTTTTCCGACGCGGCGTTTTATTTTCTGCCGTTTTTAATTGCATATTCTGCGGCGCGCAAGTTTAATTGCAACGCCGTTATGGCAATGTCTATTGCAGGAATTTTGCTCCATCCGAATTTTGTAACTATGTTAAATAAGGTAAAAGAAACGGGGGACGCATTAAAGTTTATTGGAATACCTGTAACGCCGGCCACCTATTCGTCGTCGGTCATACCCATTATTTTGGCGATTTGGCTCATGTCATACATTGAGCCCATTGCGGACAAAATTTCGCCCAAACCGGTGAAGTTTTTTACAAAACCACTGATTACCCTGGTGGTAACAGGGGCAATTTCCATCACGGTTTTAGGGCCTCTGGGAACGATAATTGGTAACGGAATTGCCGCGGGAATTTCGTTCTTAAACAACTATGCAAGCTGGCTTGTTCCGCTGATTATCGGCGCGGTTTCACCGCTTTTGGTTATGACAGGCACGCATTACGGACTCATTCCCATCGGTATTAACAACATTGCCACAGCCGGATTCGACACCATTGTAGGCCCGGGTATGCTGGGTTCGAACATTGCCCAGGGCGGCGCGGCCTTTGCCGTGGCGCTGAGAACAAAAAGCAAAATCATGCGGCAGGAGGCATACTCCTCCGGCATTACGGCGGTTTGCGGAATTACAGAGCCTGCCCTTTACGGTGTGAATTTAAAACTGAAAAAACCGCTGATAGCGGCAATTATCGGCGGTGCGGCTTCCGGTCTTTATCTTGGAATTACAGGCGTTGGGCGCTACACCTCCGGTTCTCCTGGTCTATTGGCACTGCCGGGCTATATTGGAACAGAAGGCTTCACAAACATTACAAACGCCGTAATCGGAAGTGCAATTGCCTTGGTGGTGTCCTTTGTTGCGGCGTTGATTTTGGGCTTTGACGACGTAAAAGACGGTGAACTGGCAACCGCAGACGGCGGGAAACAACAATTTGGCGATATGCAGGCCGCAGGCGGCGAAGAAAAAAGCGCCGGAACCGAAATCCTCTGCGCTCCGGTGAAGGGTAAAATCATACCTATTGAAGAGGTGAAAGACGAAACCTTTGCCGAAAAGGTGCTGGGCGACGGCGCGGCGGTGCTGCCTGACACAGGGCTGGTGGTTTCACCGGCCGACGCAACGGTGGAAACAGTGTTCGGAACGAACCACGCGGTGAATCTGGTAACCGACGGCGGAGCGGAGCTTTTAATTCACATTGGAATTGACACCGTGAAGCTGAAAGGACGGCACTTTAAACCCATGGTAAAAGACGGCGAAAAGGTAAAACTGGGTCAGCCCTTAATTGAGTTTGACCTTGACAAAATTAAAGAAGAGGGCTACGATGTTACCACGTCGGTGGTGGTAACCAACTCCGGCGATTATGCCGCAATTGACAAAGAAAGCGGCGAAGCTGTGGAGAAAAAGCCGTTTTTAACGCTGACGGGAGGGAACGAATAGTTTATGAAAAGCAAATTCCCAAAGGATTTTTTGTGGGGCGGGGCAGTTGCCGCAAACCAGTGCGAAGGGGCCTATAACGAGGACGGAAAAGGCCTTTCCGTTCAGGACGTTTTGCCCCGGGGAATCCGGGGACAGCGGACAGACGTGCCAACGGAAGACAACTTGAAGCTAAAAGCAATTGATTTTTACCACCGTTATAAAGAAGACATTGCGCTGTTTGCCGAAATGGGGTTTAAGGTGTTTCGAACGTCGATTGCCTGGAGCAGAATTTTTCCCAACGGCGACGACGAGGAGCCCAACGAAAAAGGGCTTGCATTTTATGACGATTTGTTTGACGAGTGTTTAAAGCATGGAATTCAGCCGCTGGTTACGCTCTCTCACTATGAAATGCCGCTGGCGCTGGGGAAAAAATATAACGGCTGGATGGACCGGCGCACCATTTCGTTTTTTGAGCGGTTTGCCAAAACGGTGTTCGAGCGGTATCAAAACAAGGTAAAATATTGGCTTACGTTTAACGAAATTAACGCCATTTTAAAAGCGCCTTTTATGTGCGGCGCAATTTTAACTGACAAAGAGGAGCTGACAGAGTCGCAGCTTTACACCGCCATGCATCACCAGCTGGTGGCCAGCGCGTCGGTGACGAAGCTGTGCCACGAAATCATTCCAGACGCCATGGTTGGCTGCATGATTTTGGGCGTTACGGTGTATCCGCTTACGCCGTCGCCGGACGATGTAATCAAAACCATGCTCCGTGACCGGGAAACCTATCAGTTTGCCCACATTCACGCCCGGGGGGAATATCCCAGTTATCTGCTGCGGTATTTTGAGAAAAATAATATTGGGGTGGACATCACCGACGAAGACAAAGAAATTTTGAAAAACACCGTTGATTTTATTTCCTTCAGCTACTATTCCAGCATTTGCGAAAGCGCAAATGAATCTGCAAAAATGACCGGAGGAAATTTAAGCAAGGGATTTATTAATCCCTATTTAAAGTCCACGGACTGGGGCTGGCAAATTGACCCTAAGGGCCTGCGGTATACGCTGACAAAGCTTTACGACCTGTATTCTTTGCCGTTGTTTATTGTGGAAAACGGCCTGGGGGCAGAGGATGTTTTAACAACCGGGGAAAATGGGGAGAAAACCGTAAACGACGACTACCGGATTGCATATTTAAACGACCATCTTGTTGAGGTGGAAAAGGCTATTGACGACGGAATTCCCGTAATGGGATATACCTCCTGGGGATGCATCGACATTGTCAGCGCCTCCACGGCAGAAATGAAAAAGCGGTATGGCTATATTTATGTCGACCGGGACAACGACGGAAAAGGAAACCTGGAGCGGTATAAAAAGAAGTCGTTTTATTGGTATAAAAATGTAATTGAAACAAACGGCGAATCGCTTAAACGGTAAGGGATAGCCAAACACTGATGCAAGCCCGGCACTTTTACATAAGTGCCGGGCTTTTTTGTGCTTTGCTCTGTCAAATTGTTAATATCTATAAAAAAATGTCTATTAAAGTAAAATTTTAAGACGGACAATTAACTCCTTACTTTTTATTTGTGCTTCCTGTCATCATTCTATAACAAAAAACATAAGATTATTCATCTATCTCAACAACCAACTTTTTAAAAAGCTCAACTTGTTCCTCAGTAGGCTTGAAGTCGGGATGCGAACAACAAGGAATGGATGGTTCTCTTCCATCGCTTGAATAAAATGGTGATAATGTATCATTTTCATATAATTTTACATCTTCAGGATTATCAAAATCAGGAATTTGATACGGCTTACCGCCTTCAAGCATAGAACGATTTGCTAAAATTGCAACAGACGACATTGCAATAGCAGATTTTAGGTTAAAAGGATGCTCCGGCTGGCGATTTTCGTTTATACATTCAATAAACATTCTCGCTGTAATGAAATCAGCTCCGCCATGGCCGGTTTTTTTTATCAAATCCTCGTCCTTATCATTCCATTGTGCGTCATAAAGATTGATTTCATCTTTGCCTTCAGGTTTTGTCCAATCATTATATCGAAGCATTATTTTGTTATCCATACCTCGCAGATTTTCCACCTGTCCCTCAGTTCCGCAAATACGATATGCATTATGATGACCGCCAAATGCCGCACATCCTGTAATTCTGAAGATTGAGCCATCATCATTTTGTGTAGTAATAATTGCTGCTTTGTCACCACCGTAAGAAGCAGTAGCTACATCCCCCTCGGTTGGAGCATATGCCGCAAATGCGGTTACAACCTGAGGGGTTGCTCCCGTTGCACACATAATGGGACCTAATGAATGCGTTATATAATATGTTCTCGGCAAGAAATTTCGCCAATGCTTTTCAAAGTAATTATAATCTTTTTTGAATTTAGTATCCTGAGGATTTCCCGGATGATTATATTCTCCCTCGGCATATAATATTTTGCCGAGAGTTCCGCTTTTACATACCTTTTGCATCTCGCGATTGAAAATCATCTGTGGATAATTTTCGGCAAGAAAATATATTGAATTTGTATTTTTAAATGCCTGGGCAAGCTGTACACCTTCCGCCATTGTACCATTGCTGATACATTCAGAGAACACATGAATTCCTTTTTCAAAACACTTTATAGCATAAGATGCATGCTCATGGAAATAGTTTGCCAAGATAACTGCATCTATACCCGAATTTAAAAATTCATCAAAATCGGAATAAAACGGAATATCTCCCAAGCTATCCTTTCCGTATTTAATTCTGTCGCTGTTTTTTTCACAGGCAGCAACAATTTCACAATTTAACAACATAAAAGACTTGACAAGGCCTACTCCGCGTATATTTGTTCCAAATACTCCTATTTTAATTTTTCTCATAATTAAACCTCCTGTTACTTAATTAAAAATAAACACATTAAACCTATAAATGAAATCAATACCGATAACATTTCACATTTAGATACCTTCTTGCCAGTAAATAAACAAATCAGCGTTGAAATAATCATAACACCGCCTGTTACCATAGGATATTGAACCGAAGCATCCACAAAAAGAAGAGCTGCAACTAAAATATAGTTTGCTAATCTGTTTGCAATTCCGCTTCCCAAGCATGCAAAAACCACCTTCGAATTAGTTTTTGGAAGTTTTTCCTTCCTCGAAATAATAAAGAGCATAATAGCAGAAAGTGCAATTGAGCAAACAGATGTAAGAATTGAATATCCTGCTGGGCTTGTCTTGGTATAATCCGCCGCGGTGAAAATCTTTGTTAGAACGCCTGACATACCATTTAAAACAAAAACTCCCAAATAGTATTTTGTTCCTTTTTTGCTCTCACCCTTTTGTAATGTAAACAAAATAGCTATTAAAATGCAGACAAAGCATAATCCCTTTGATAATGTCATAGCCTCATTATAGAATATTATACCAATAGCAAACGGAAGTGCCATACCGCCAAGCATTGAAAACACAGAATATACCGAAAGATTTATTTTATCCAACGCTTTAAAAGAACATATTGTAAATAACAGTCCATTTACTGCTGCTATCATTGCTATTATAAATGTAAAGGGCGAAAATTCAAAAGAAAATTTGTTTATAATTAAAAGTGCAAGAAATCCGGCTATTCCGCTGTAAAAAGAAAATTCGAAGCTCGCCTTAAATGAACTGCCTTTTTGTTCCCTGTATATATCCTTAAACCAAAAGCACCCTGAAAAAATCAATGTCGAGAGCATTATAAGTCCATAATACATACTCTCACCCCCTTCCTGCGAAACGTGAAATGATTATATCATAAAAAAACACTGCAATAAATAGAAATTTTCTATATTTACATATAAAATAGTTTGATAATGTATTGAAAAATGCTTTTTTATGTGTTAATATGTGTCAGGGAGGGTGATATATATGAGCAAGAACATATGCAAATTTTCGGAATTTATTTCTCTTAATAGGCTAACTGTTTCCAATTTTGTACATGAAACAAATAAAAACGTTTATTCAAAGGAGTCTGTACTTGCTCAGAACAGGGCAATTCTGATTTCAACCGGACGAGGAGAAATTTACTTTTCAGGAAAAGTCTGTCCGTATACATCAGGAAATCTTATATTCGGCTTTAAGGGTGAAACGATGAAATGTGTGTCACAAGCGGATTCCGAATATATGTATTTAGATTTTGACGGTTTGCGTTGTGAAGAGCTTTTTCATCGTTTAAATATCAATCATTATTCAAGATGTTTTCAAAATTTTGAAAGTGTTGTCCCCCTTTGGTTCGAGAGTCTTGCCAGAGCGAAAAAAGAAACAATCGACCTGGTTAGTGAAAGCATGCTTCTATATGCTCTTTCAAAAATTATAAGCAAACCTGATAAAAACAACTGTATATTAGAGCAGATATTTGAGCTGACCGATAAATCCTTTACCGACTCCAAACTTTCCATAGAATATATTTCTAAAAAATTATCATATAATTCAAAATATCTGTCACATTTATTTAAAAATAAAGTTGGAATGGGCTATAATGAGTATCTTCGGAATATGCGTATTAAATTTGCGATTTCTCTCTTTGACAGCGGTCTTGATAGCATAAAAAATGTAGCAGCTCTGTCGGGATATAATGATGCTTTGTATTTTTCATCTGTGTTCAAAAAGGTTGTTGGTATGACGCCAACACAATATTTAAATAAAAAAGACTGCTGACTTTTCTCTAATGGTAACACCTATCTCATATGCCTTTTCCCCAAGTTCAAGTAGTAAATCAATAGTAAATTCAAGTTTCATATTTGCCAAATGCCCCGTTTTCAAGTGATATTGTGAATTATCGTTTATTATCAAACAAAAAATTGCATATTAGAATTTTTTACAAAGATCAACAATTGACACATTATCAAAATCATGTTAAGATTAAATTAAAACAATAACTTGTGTGGTAAAGGAGAAGAAACATGAAAAAACATACACGTAAAATGTTAAAAGTTTGTTCCTTTTTTGTAATACTCATCGTGTTAACATACTCCTGTTTGGCGGTTTATTCTGCTTTTGCCATGACTGAGGAGCAGATTTTGGGCTATGGTTATCAAATTGTTCCAACCGGAGTTGGAAATCAAAACAGTTATTCCAGCGGTTCATCAGATTACAGCAGCTCATCAGGCTACGGCAGTTCATCAGATTATGGAAGTTCTTCAGGCAGATACAACAGTTCTTACACCGGATACGGCCATACATACAGCGGAAGCAGCTCCTTTGGTCTTGGCAGCGGCGTCATCATAATCGTCTTTATTATAATCGTGATTGTCTCAATTTACAGCGGCGTGAAAAAAGGCCAGGCGCAAACGAGACAAACAACATATGTCCCGCCGCAGCCGAAACCAAATCCGTTTATAAAGCCCGCTGTCAGCCCGGAAGCAGAAATTCGGCGCACAGACCCCAATTTTTCAGAAGAAGCGTTTCTGGCCTGGGCAAACGAGGTGTTTATTACGCTAAACGTCGCCTGGACGAAACAAGACTGGAAAATGATTCGCCCCTTTGAATCGGAAGAGCTTTTCCGGGAACATTCTATGCAATTGGACGAATATATCCGCAACGGCACGGTAAATTATCTGGAACGCGTTGCTGTGAAAGACAGCTTTATTGATCGCTATTATGTTGACCAAAACAAAGAATATATTGTGGTTAAAATGCGTACAAATATGATTGATTATGTAAAAGAAACCGAAACAGGCCGCATTTTAGCCGGCAGCACAACGCAGCTGTGGGAAATGGTTCATACGCTTACATTTATGCGCACAGCCGGCGTACAAACCGTAGAACATCCCGAAACACTTCATGTTACCAATTGCCCCAACTGCGGCGCTCCTACAGAAATTACCTCGGCCGGAGAATGCCCCTATTGTAAATCGGTTATTACGTCCGGAACATTTAACTGGGTACTTTGCAAATTCATCGGAGAAAATCTTTAATTAAGAAAGGAAGAATGATTATGGGACTGATAAAAGCCTTTACCGGCGCATTTCGTTCAGAACTGGCAGACCAGTGGAAAGAATACTTTATCTGTGAAAGCATGACCGGCAGCACATTGATGCAGCTCGGAAAGAAACGCATAAATACTACCAATTATCAATCCAGCAATACCAAAGGCAGCGAACACATCATTACCAAAGGCAGCTTGCTGGTTGTTAACGAAGGTCAGGCTATGATTGTTACAGAACAGGGAAAAATCATCGACTTTACCTGTGAACCGGGAGCCTATACTTTTGACAGCAGCACCGAACCTTCCATGCTAACCGGAAAGTTCTCCGAAGGTTTAAAAGAGTCCTTCCGCAATTTGGGCAAACGCTTCACCTTCGGCGGTGATACCGGAAACGACCAGCGCGTATATTATATCAACACAAAAGAAATTCTGGGCAACAAATATGGTTCCGCACAGCCTATGCCCTATAACGACCCTTACTATAAAACCGTTTTGTATATCCGCTATTTTGGCATGTTTACGTTTCAAATTACCGACCCGCTTGTATTTTATCACAGCATCGCCGGAAACGTCAGCGATTCCTTTAACAGCGACCAGCTTTTAGAGCAATGCCGAAGCGAATTTTTAACCGCGCTGGATACCTCAATAAACCAGCTTTCCGGCAAGGGTATTAAATTCAGCGAAATTCCTTCGCATCAAATGGAACTGGCTGATATCATGAACAATGTTTTGGACAAAACCTGGAAACAGCTGCGCGGTCTGGAAGTAACGGCGGTCAGCATAGAAAAAATTACGCCCGACGATAAGTCGCGTTCCAGAATTGAAGATTTCGATAACGCTGTAATGCTGGGCGCCAACCAGAGCGCCATGCAGGGCCGTATGACTGCAGCACAGGCGGCCATGTTTGAAAATATGGGCAAACAGCCCGGCGGAGCCGACAGCGGCAGTATGATGAATGCCATGGTTGGAATGATGGGAATGAACATGATGCAAAACATGGCAAACGGTCAGACGGGAACGCCTGCACAGGGCCAGCCCGCAGCGCCTGCTTCTGCCGCCTCCAGCACCAGCACATGGGTATGCAAATGCGGAACTTCCAACAGCGGAAAATTCTGTATGGAGTGCGGCGCTAAGCGTCCGTTTTATCAATGTGATAAATGTGGCTGGAAACCGGAAAATCCAAGTAATCCGCCGAAGTTCTGTCCTGAATGCGGCGATCCCATAAACGATGACGATTTAAAATAAATAAAAAGAAAACCACCGTTATAAAATGCACCTCCAAAAGTAAGACAGTTTTGAAGGTGCATTTTATTGTACTCTAAAAACCAGGAGTTATGCGCGTAATTTACAGAATGCAACAAAAAAACCAGTGCCGTTCAGAACTTGCGCAAACCCCGGCACCTTATTATCCGTTTCGTCATAGACAAGCGAAAGAATCTGGTTCTCTTCTAATCCTGTGCCTTCTTTCCCTCGTACATCTGTTTGTCGGCAGCTGCAACCAGCAGATTCAAAGTTTGTGCATCCTCCGGATAGGACGCGCTGCCTACGCTAAAGCCCTTAAAGGGAATTCCATCGCAGTCGCGCATATTAAACTGCCCTACTTTTTGACAAATTAAGTGGTCATGCTTCCCGTTGATATGAAGGAAAACAAATTCGTCTCCTGAAATTCTGTAAACAGTTCCGGAAGATGAAAAACCGGCGGAGAAGCTGTCAGAAAATTGCTTTAAATACAGATCGCCCTTAACATGGCCATAGTCGTCATTTATAGATTTAAAATTATCTAAATCTATAAAAAAGAGCGTAAATGGAATGTGGCTGTCAATCAAAGCCTGGGCTTCTTCAAAAAAAGCCGTCCGATTTTTCAAACCGGTTAGAGCATCAAGCCTGAGCGCAATCCCAAATTCCAAAGCATTTTGGTTCTCGCGGCGAAAGGAATAAAAAATCTGATACGTCATAAGCGCATTTGCGGCGGATGCACACAGTGATAGTATTTTTGTAATTTTTGCGCCGAAAGAAGGCATATCGAAAATCATCGTATAATTTAGCAGGAAGGCAAATAAACACCAGGATATTCCAAGCCAGAGTAAAAGCTTTTTCGTCTTTTGGTCTGCGTTTTTTAAAATATACAAAAATTTTTGGGTGACGAACTTAAAAAACGGCCGTATTGTAAGCACGTACAGCCCTGTCTGTACCGCCAGTAAAGAAATTTCATAATTCCATTGGGGGAAAAGGCTTGAAACTTGGGTGGACAAAACATAAATCAGCATAGTATAAATCCAGCAGGAGCACATAATAGAAACGCTGTAACTGACAGGCTGACGGTACAAAAACATCAGCGGCAAAAGGTAGACGAAGCCGCTTCCGCCGCCAAAAATATTCGTGTCGTTTAAGAACACATGAAATATTACCAAGAGCAGCGCTGTAAAAATACTGATTACAAGTATAATCACAAAAGTAGAAACCCTTTTTTTAGAGCATTTATGAAACATGTGCATATTTACGCAGAGCATCTCTAACACCGTAAGCACAAAAAAAATATTTTCCACGGCTAATCACCCATCCTGTCAGAACTGCTTTTTTTCTTAATTATACTATATTTTATGATTGGGTTCAAGTTTAATTTTAAAACTCAGCCTGCGAAAAACAGTTATGCCATACTGTTTACTGGCTGACAGCTGTCTGGTGATATACAAGATAAGAAATGGTAAGAAAAGTGAAACCTTAATTTTTATAAAAATACGGCGAGCCTTATGGCTCGCCGTAACGTGTGTTGGGACGTCGACAATGGATATCGTCGCCCCTACTTTTTCATTATATCATACTTTGACACGTTTGCACCAATTTTCGTGATAGGTGACACGGATAATTGAAACTGCACCAATTTTTAATATGAGTTCGGAGGTTACAAGAGAATATTAGATCTGAGCAAATTTAAGATTTACTATATGGGTTCCCATACAACTACTCCTGCAACATCACTTTTTAGTTTATCAATTATTATTGCCACACTATATTGTGCTCTTGTTACGGCCACATATAATCTTGCTCTGCTTTCGGCTTTGAGGTCACTGCTGTGATCGAATATCCATTCTTTCATGGGGGCTGTAGGGTAAATAATAGTCCGATTAAAAGTTAGACCTTTGGAGTATCCAAAATTCATAGCGGGATAAGTTTCGTCGACGGAAGTTGACCGAGAATCTCGTAGCTGCATTGGTTGATATTTCTTTAAATATGCTCCAACATCTTTCTTTCGGACAAAAAACACTCCATCATGTCCTGTAGGTTCTTTTGCGTCAGCTGTACAGGGTTCAAAATCTGGATATATAGAGTTTGCGAAGGAACATATATTTTGTTCATTTCTATGCGTGACATTTAGTGTCGTCTTATCAATTTGGATATTGTGGCATCGCTCCTGAATAAACAACTCGATTTTTCCTTCGCTGTATTTGCTGTTTTTAGCTTCTTCGTGCGTATGATAAGTTATTTGTCTAGGGTCACCGACCAATAATAGATTACTTGCTGTTTGCGACAATAGGTCAATGATTTCCAAATCATAACCAGCAAGATCTTGTACTTCATCTATGAAAATGTGCTTATATATTCGAGCAATCCTATCAATAGTAAGGCCACTGTTTATCGCATTAAGCTTATATACGAACTTAGAAAGCTTATCGGAATAAATACGACCATCTGCAGTGAAATAATGGTGTACCACATCTTCTTCCTTGAAATATATAGGTCGTCCCTTATAATAACGAACAAGACCGGACTTTTGATTTACAAGTAATAGTCCAGCCACCTTGTCCTCATATAAAAAGCTCTGATATGGTTTAACTCCCTGTTGAATGAGGAAAGAAAACCATGTCTGTATTACTACATTGGAGGGAATATATCCTCTTATCTCAAGAAATTTTTTTCGGATCTCTTGCTCATTTGATTCCGTAAATGTCGTAATTAACACTTTATCATCTGTAATCTTCAATGCCTCTTCAACCAAATAGGTAGTTTTTCCGGAGCCAGCGGCTGCAATTACCAATTTATTCGCCATAAGCAATTGCCTCAGAAATATAATCAGGGAAACCAATTTGCTTATCTGTATCAAAAATTGCTAAAGCACATTCGGTTTTATGATACTTCATATACTTCCTTAAATCGTCATCACTTGTATATTCCGTTCCGAATATCTCATTAAATAATTGACGATTATTAACTTTGAGCATTTTGGGTTCCAAAGTATTGTAGTTGTATTTACTTGCACCAATCATTAAGTCTCCAGTATCTACAACACTATCATAAAAAATCTTAATATAATCCTTCTGATTTTCACCTATGTAGCCAGCGTACTTTTCTTCAAGTGCCGAAATGTCGCCATCATTATCGGTTACAACCGCAGTAGTCTTTTGGAGGCTGTCAGCAATCTCTAAGAACCGAAGGAAAGAGGTACCTACGGAAATTATGTCGACGCCATCTTGAATTGGTAATCGACCATCATGTGTGTTCATGTAGGCTTTCTGAACAACTAATTCATCTGAGTCACCCTCAACTAAAATGGCCCTTTTACACAAGATGAGACGCAGAGTATCATAGCCAGCCATCTTCTTAAAGAAATCTGCAGACGTTAAATCGGATAAACGGATCACTCTATGCTCATTTAGCAAAATAAGATTATTCAGCCCTAATTTATTGGCCACATAACTACTATGTGTAGACATCAAAATCTGCCTATCACTGCATTTTTGTGATATTGAACTAATAAGCTGATTTAGATTGGAGAAAGAGAGATGACTTTCTGGTTCTTCTATTAAAATAATGCCTGCATTCTGTGCGCGTCTGTGGCTTAATGCTAACTCCGTCTTTACAACGCATTGAGCACCTTTTCCAATAAAGCCAAACGGCACATTATCTATCTGTGTAATTAGGCTGCTTTCCCAAGCGTTTTTCGTTCCAAAGTCAACGGACAAAGAAACTTCCCCGTTGACAATAGACGATTCGGAGGTAATTCTTTCATTGATATCCTTAATGGATTGATCAGCGGCAAAGGCCTCGACCATATTTCTATGAGCTTGGGCGACAGTAGTTACCTCTTCTGGAGATAGCAAATCCTTCACAATACGAGAGATATACATATCCGATCCGTTCTGATATCGATAGCTTGAGGAGTCAATCATGGCAGATTTAAGAGGTATACTCTTTGTCGTAATTATGTGTCTTGCAAATGTAGTCCAAGAAGCCTCATAATACTCAATCGGTAGACTGGTGAGTTTCTTAGCATCTATAATTTTTTGATATTCGTCATTGTATTTTTCGTTATAAGCAATTTTAAACTGTAGTCCTTCTACCTTGGTTGCTTTCTCCGTATTTTCGTTACCTTCAAATAGTTCTGCGTTGATTGGCTCATCAAAGAATATCTCAATTAAAATCATAGGTGGCGCAATGGCAGCACCGTCCTGGACAGATTTAATGTACTCCCTTACCACTTCATTATTGAACAGATATTGCGACAACTCATTCCTTATGTTGCGCCCACAATAAAGTCCGGTAAGTGCAATATGTATGGCTTCTAAGATCGTTGATTTACCAGACTCATTATCTCCAACAATGATATTGAGTCCCTTTTTGAGTGAAAGGGAGAACAAATCCTTGAAGCTTTTGAAATTTTGTATCTTAATTTTACTTATTGCCATATTCAGCACCACCCTTTAAAGTAGATATACCTTCACGCAACATGTCTAATCCATTATATTATACCATATAATTGTGCATTTGCATATACACTTTCATGATCAAGATAGATTGATTTAAGGCGACACACACTATAGATCTAAATCTAGTCACTTAATTTTAAACAAGACGATTAAGACAAAAACATCTCGCAGCAAGCAATAAAAAAGAAGCTCCCACGCTCAGCACCTTCGGCGCCCTGTAGGAACTTCGATAATCTTATTATATTACGTCAATGCACAAATGTCAATAATTCTGCCCTGTTTCGTAATCAAGAGTAAGCTTTTAATTTGTTTTCGGCTATTAGCCTGACGCACAAGAAACTTACAAAGGCTATCGTCTCGCACTCTTTGCATCCTTGAGGCATCTATTATAATATTTGGCGATTGGCGCAAGGCATTCTTTAGTAGATGCTCTAATGAATTAGCATTCATCTTCTCAGGCGATTTTATCTCATACTCCACCCCGTCCAATTTTATGTCTGCCGTTGGCAGACTGTTGGTTTCAACCAAAAACTCCACCCTATGCCCAGCCATTGCTAAGATTTGCGCTACACGGATTTCGTGTGACCAGATTTGCCTTCCTGCCGGAATAATAATCTCAGCCTTGATACAGTTCTTCTTCATTTCCTTATTGTGCTAAACCTTCCCTTTGCCTCATATTTTTTAGCTTCTGCATTACCAAGATGGGTTTTTCCAAAGACATCGTCGGCGCTATGTTCGGTTAGCGCCCAGTCAAAAGCCTTAGACATCGCACCGTGTCCAACTACGAGAATTGTGGCATTATCGTCATAATTTTCCTTAAGATAGTCCAGAAAGCTATTTACGCGCGCAAGCATACTGCACACCGGCTCCACTCCACCCGGTATTTCTTCCAGTGCAATATCGTCGATATTGACACCATCAACTAGTTCCGACCATGACTTTACAACCTTGCCCTCGAAATCGCCAAACGAGCGTTCCAAGAGTCTGTCGTCATAAATAATATCGTAACGGTCACCAACAGCGATTTGGGCGGTTTCAGCGGCACGCTTCAGAGGTGAGGCATAGACGGCGGTAAATTCAATGTCTTTAATTGTATTACGCAGTTCTTCAGCTTGGGCACGCCCCTCCGCATTAAGTGGCAAATCTTTGCGACCCTGCGCCCGCATTTCTTTGTTCCAGTCGGTTAGGCCGTGGCGGGCAATGTAAATTTTCATATAACCTCCAATAATGCCGAGAACTCGCGATAACCGCTTTCGGAATTGAGATGCCCACCATCATCGATGATTATTTGTTTGGCGGCAATAGTATCGGCAAACCTTTTCTCGGCTTCGTAGCTTACATACGGATCGTTTTTGGTATAGAAGCAAATGATTTCGTCGCAGTATTTTTTCACTTCGGAAAGGTTTTCTAAATACATGCCACGATTAACATTATCGTAATCGTCATCAATACCAAGATAATTATTAAAACCACAAACAAAGACTAGTTTCTTAACCTTAACTTTATTCTCAATTAAAAACTTACAAATGAAAACCGGGGCGATGGAGTGGGCAATGATTGTAGTGTCTTCTGTAATTAAACCGGCGTCAAGATAGACTTTGAGAAGTTTCGCCCAGTTCTCGTAATTTTGGAAACCAACACCTGTCGGGAAATCTGGCGTATAAACTTCTTTACTTTGGTTACGGAGTTGTTTGCGGAGCCACGGTAGCCAGTTCACAAAAGGCGAACCGAAACTGCCGTGAATTAGGAAGTAATTCGGATTAGAACTCATAACTCGCTAGCACCTCTCCTTCGCTATCGCGGACTTCAGCTTTGGCATTCGCAAGATAGTAGCACTTAAAGCTCGGGTTATCTAGACGATAGCCTGCCTCCTCCGCCCAGTCGAACTCGTCAATAATTGCCTGCTTGGCAGCAGTATTATTGCTATCGTCAACTGCCTCACAAAAAACTCGTAGCCAGTCGTCTTTCTCGGAATTATGAGCTACGATACAAATTTGATTATTCTCGGCGAGTTGCTTCGCAACATCTTTCTCGGCATGGGTCAGCATATAAATCTTGCCGTCAAACTTGACTGGGTCGCCGAACGGACGGCAACTAACACCATCGCCATTTCTAGTGGCAAGAAAGTTGACATCTAGGGCTTTAAGATAATTATAAACTTCTTCCATAGTGATCCTTATTTTTAGAGCAGTATTGCACAATAAAGTTCCGAAAACTTATTATTTAGCTTACTGCTCGGATTTTACCTTTGACACTCTTAATTATACCACAGCTCAGACCAAAGACAAAAATGACCGCAAGCCGATGCACTATGCATTCGACCTGCGGTCATTTTTTCACAATTTGCAGTATTCCTACACTCCCTTGAGGAATACCTGGTCTATCTTTTCATATCACTCTTACCACTCGCTTTCCACTTTTTGTTGATCCGCAAGGCTTTCCAGCCTGCGCGGTTCCACTTTATCTTCATGATTAATTCTCTGCCCGGTATAGGAACGTCATAATCTGCCCACGGGTGCAAATGCTGTCTGGGGAGAAAGTCGTGCTGGAGGTTCCCACAGTGATGCCGTTGTCTACAGCCCAAGCTACCGCCGTGACATAGGCCGCGCTGGAGGGTACATCGGTAAATTTCCCGCTGGCAGCCACGGCGGGGCTTCCTGCCTGTTTCCACAGGTATTCCATCGTCATGGCACGGGTACAGGCTTTGCTGGCATCAAAAGCGTTACTGGAAACCATACCCATGGAATATGCCCACACAGCGGCTTTGGCGTAATACTCGCTGCCAGACAGATTTGTAAATGGGTTAGCAAGGCTGGGGGTGGGAGATCCGGCAGCCCGCCAGATAAAGGTCAGAATTTGTGCGTTGGTACAGGTAGCGTCCGGTGAGAACGTGGTGGCGGACGTGCCTACGGTCACGCCGCGATCCACCGCCCACTTTACGGGTTCGGCATAGTAAGCGCTGACCTTCACATCAGTGAACGGCTCAACGGTTGCCTCAGTTGGAACAGGCGGCTGGACAGGCTGGTCAGTATAGGGCAATTTAACGCCGTCCATCAAGTGAACAAAGGTTTCGCTGGGCGGCCACCCGCTGCCCGCTTTCCCCATCAACGCGTGACTAATATCTTTAGATTCAACTTCACATCCCCAAAGACTTCCATCTGTTTTTATCGCAAAAACAACGGAACTATTACTGGCGTGGTAATAAACTCCGGCCACACCGTCCAATACCTTTCGCGGAGCAGAATCGTTCATGGTTCCCGTGTCCCGGTCGTAGACTTGACCGTCATACCGCAGCAGGTCGCCGTTGGTCTTGCACAAGTACAGTATGTCACTACTGCTTGTCACAGTGGACACTCCATCCATGAGTTTGGTGGGCGTTTCGTGATATCCGTCATGGTTAAAGCCCCAGTTATAAACCTCATTGGAGTTGGTTACATAGACGATTTTCCGATCTCTGGGAATATGGACTTCCCGGACATTCTCCGCCACAGGATAAAAGTTATCGACATAGTAGTGGTCGGCCCCACTGGAACCCTGATTGGAGCTCATACCTATGGTATAGTGATTTGAACCTTCCACTGCAGTGGGGACTTCGTTCCAGATATAAAGAGTTCCGTCTTTCGTAATGACAGCCACGGAGTATTTGTTGCCACATATACATTTTACATTGTCCAAGTGTTTTTCGGGCGTTATCGTAGAAATGCCATTTCTCGCATCACACATACGGGCGGCATCCGCTCCCCAACCCCAGAGGCTGTCATCCTCTTTGAGAACAAAAACGTGCCCATACCCCGGATAGGGAGCAGTCCCCGGCCCGCGCCCTTACACATATCTCACAGAGCGCACGCCGTCCATAATTTTAACCGGTGTTGTCCGCTCCTGGGTCGTACCGTCCCCTGTCTCGCTGTAGCCGTTTCTGCTCCAAGTCCAAAGGCTTCCATCCGTTTTTACCAGATACATATTGTACTCCGCCAGAGTTTCCTCCGCATAGGGCTGATCAGACGCTTCAAGCGACATTCCATAGTTGAAGGAGCGAATGTTGTCCATGTACTTTTGGGGCACGGCGGTAAGCGCGTCATCGCTCAGCCCCAGAAGGAACGCCGTTTCCCCCCAGACCCAGAGCGAATTGTCCGTTTTGATGGCCCATGTACCGCCCTCGTAGGTCTTTACATTGTCCAGCACCTTATACGGAGTGTCTACAAAGGCTTCGATCCACTTTGTATGTTGAAAATCGTAATAATTCTCAAACCCTTTCCCGTTGCCTACGGCTCCGTTGGAATTTCTGCCCCATGTCCAAAGGGAGCTGTCACTTTTCAAGGCCCCCAGAACGTCGCCGCTCACTTGAAAAACCACAGGCTCTTTACTGTAGATTGCATAGTCCGTGGCCAGCGCCGTAGTCGGCAGCAACGCAGCGCATAGGCATAATGCTAACAACACAGAAATAATTCGCTTTTTCATGCTGAACCTCCTCTTTTTTATTCCACGCTAATCGGCGGGGTGTATGCTCCGTCTTTGCCGAACATTCCGAGATGAATCTCTTCAGACATCTCCCCATTTGCAAAGTAATGGAAATATCCGTTGAGCATATCGTCTGCATGCTCTCCGTTTGGAGAGTTAGGAGTAAAGTTTTCGGGCGCCATGATTATAAATGAAGTTGGCCCCCATTGGTCGCTTGTCATTTTAGCACTATGCCCAAGCCCATCACTTTCATCCTCGGTGTCGTTGCTATAAAACACTCTACCTATGGAGTACACACCAGCATAATCCATTTTATCGAAACCGCTTACCCATCTCAGACTGAAATGAAGGGAACGCGGACTGCTGGCACTGATACTCCAGCCCTCCGTTATATTTGTAATCCGCACCGTACCGACACAATAGTACATATCAGTCATATGGTGAGCAAAATAATTGGTGGTACCCCCTTCAGAAATTCCCTGTCTAAACTGATTCCCCGAGCTTTCCGGCCTGAGCCCCCAATCATTGAAACCTGGGATTGTGTTATTTCCCCCGACTTCCGCCCATGCAGAGGTTACAATATCAGTGTCGGACAGCAAAATCCACGGGCTGAGTTTGAAGGTGATTTCGTATGTATAGCCATCGGAGTCGGTTTTGGTGTAAGAAACCTCCGTCCAGTCGATATCCGCTTTTTCGGCTCCTCCGATATATCTGTAAACTCCGTCATGTCCGCAATAACAACCTGGATATCGGGATGTTCAAGCGAAAACTGGTCAGCAATCTGCTCCGAGCCCTTTACCGCAAAAATGACGGTTGTACAATCTTGATCCAGAATTAAGCCTATTGCATCCCCAGCAGCCGATTCTTTATCAGACTCCGCCCATACCCAAGTAGTATAGTCCTCAAAATTCAAGCCGCAGGATTCGCATAACGCCCGCTCTTCTTCCTGCGTTGAAGGCAGGACTGCATCAGCGACAATGCCAAGTATTTTTTCGTGACCATCAGTAGGAGTTTTATTACTCGCTGTTTCAGTGGAAACAGCTTCTGCTGGCGCTGGCCCAGCAGATCTATCCGATGCTCCGCACCCTGTCAGAGCCGTCACGCATAGACACGCAGAAAGTAAAATGGAAACCAACTTTTTCATGCCGAATCCCCCTCAACAAAGAAGTATTTTGCCCCAATGTAACACTTTGAGGATTATGTTACATTCGCCGCAACAATTTGTTGGGGGCGCTCGCGGGATGGGTGGCGGCGGTTGTGAAATTTGCTGTAAAGCACTGCAAAAATAGGGGCAAGCGGGTTGAAAAAGCCGGGGCTCTATGCTATAATAAGTAACAATATCCTCAAAAAATTGCGTAGGCTCCTTCTATATGATCGCCCTCATAATAGAGGTATCATAGAGAAAGGAGCCTAAAATATTATGGCAACAACCGAACCTATCCGTAACAAACAAGAACTCCGCGCCTTAGCGGAGTATTTCCGCAGCCGTGGAGAGTTTCGTAACTATGCGCTTATTGTTCTTGGCGTCTATACCGCACTCCGCATCGGTGATCTTCTGGAGCTCCGCTGGGAGGATGTGTATAGCGAAGAGCGACAGCAGTTCCGCACCCATATCTCGCTCACCGAGCAGAAAACCGGCAAGCACAAGGAAATTGCCTTAAACGAACAGGCGATAGAGGCTCTCCGCATATATCTCCCGCACCGGAAGGGCAGCTACATTTTCGCCAGCCGCAACAATACAGACCACCCGATCACCCGCACCCAGGCTTGGCGGATCATCCGTGATGCCGCCACCACCGTAGGTGCAACCGGTCACATCTCCTGCCACAGCCTCAGAAAGACTTGGGGCTACCACGCTTGGAACAGCGGCAAGGTCTCACCAGTGGTGATTATGGATATCTATAATCATAGCAATTACGCGGTGACAAAGCGGTATCTCGGTGTGGCGCAGGATGATCTGGATCGAGCATATCTAGGGGTGGAATTACTGTAAAGTAGCGATGGCTACTTAAGCACACAACGTACTGAGCGTCCGTAGTTGCGAGTGCCGTAGCTACCTGAGCGTAGACCATTGTTGGTATTGTAGCTAAGGATGTAACGGGTGGTGGCATTGCCTGCGGTAGAAGACCACCAGAGACCGTAAGAGCTAGAACTGCTGAGGGAGCCACCGCTATAGAGGCCAGCCGCAACAGGATCAAACTCTGTTTGGTAACTTGTCATTTTTGATTGTTCCGAATTGGTTGGCAATCGCCATCCTTTAGGACAAATGCCTTGGGTAGCTTCCGTGGAGTTAGAAGAACCAGTAATAGTGCCTGCGGTTGCTGCAGCGTAGTTATAGTGCAAGCCTGCGCCAGTCACGCTAGAGTTTCTTGCAGTTCGCATCTCATCATATGAGTTGCCAGAAGTAAGTGAGCCTACCGTGCCTAGAGTTCTACTCGCCGTAACATTTGTCGTGTCTGGGCTTAAAGTCATACCAGTTGAGATTTGGAAATCTAGGTTATCCACCATCGTGCAAACGCCGTTAATCTTAGCGATTTTGTAAGTTTTGCTATCACGAGAGTCCGTTACTATTGCCGTTGATCCATTATCGCTTCCGGTGCAGTGCTCTGTAGTTAAATCTTGCATGTTAGTTTCATTATCTAGTAGATTAGGATCTCTCCATTGGGCGTAGAGGACAACGATTTTATTATCTTCGGATGCTGCGGAGTAGCTGGCTTGGTCGGCATAGGAAGTGCCAGAGCCGTCTGGTTCAGTGTTCCAACCAGTAAAGATATAATCAGTTCGAGTGAAGGTGTTGGCCGTAAGGTTTGCACTTTGTCCCGCATCAATTTTTTGCATATCCATAGTTCCAGTGCCGCCATTAGTGTTGAAGCTAATCGTTACTCCCGGCTTCGCTTTCACACAACGTATTGAGAGACCAAAACTACGTCTAAAACCATCGCCCGAGTATAGACCCCATCCAGCAGTATAATCGAGAACATAGCGATCAGTACTGCTAAGTGCAGTGGACAACCACCAACGCCCTTCAGAGCCGGAAGTGCCGAGGGCACCATTGTTGTAGAAACCAGAGGCAACAGGGTTAAAGAGTGCTTGGTAAGTCGTGTCGTAGGTCTGCCATTTACCGTTTGTTAAGAGGGTTTGTTCCCCACCGTTCTGCCCAGTTGGGAGACGCCAACCTTTAGGACAAATATCCTGAGTAGCTTCGATTGTAGTTGAATCTTGGCAAATTTCACCAGCCGTAGCAGCACAATAGTTATACCAATTACCATTGGTAGCGTCGCCTTCGTGGATTTCTGCTACGGTATAGGAATTATCGCCAGCCTCTAAATCAGCTGAGGTCATCGTATAGTTGGAATTAATATTGGTGTCTTCCGGGGTCATCGCTTGCCCTTTATCTACCGCGAGATTCTGGGTCATGGTACAGAGGCCATTAATATAACGGACAGTATAAGTTTTGTTGTCTCGTTTATCCAGAAGTCGTACTGGGCGGTTTACCGCATCTGTAGAGCATTGACTGTAGGTATAATCTTGGATGTAGCCAGAGACCAAGATGTCCCACATCGCATAAAGCGTAGTAATATTCTCTACGGTCTGGTCTATACCGTAGACAGCTCCGGGTTGGAAAGTGAGACCAGTGCAAGTATCCGGGGCTGCTTCTGTCGGGGCAACGGTACACCAGCCTTTGAAATCATAACCTTCTCTTGCCGGGGTTTTGTCGGAGAGCGTGATAGAAGTGGCCGAAGTGGTGCTATTTTGTGCGGCAGGCATATTAGAAACCGTATCCGTTGTGTTTGCATTATAGGTGATAACATAGGCGATTGGGTTCGGGACGGCAGTGATCACGAAGGCGTTAGTGTAGGTGTTTGCTGCAGTGCCATAATCTGCACGAAGACCGAGAGAGATAGTGTAGTCGTTTGCTGTAGCATTTGCTACGCTAGTCTTATCTAAGGTTGAGGCCGTAGTGGTTGGGGCTGGGAGATAATTACTATTTACAGCAGAATTGAACTTACTTGGTTTGTAGCCCCATTTACCATTTAGGCTCGAAGTTGAAGAGAAATCTGCTTCGGAAACTGCGGAAGTTAAAGGCTCGAGGAAATATTGTTTTGTTGTATCGTAAAGTTTTCCGTCATTATCACTACCGGAGATAGAAAGCGTGTAACCCGAGAAGTTATTCGTCACGACAGAGAAGGAAGCAGAGTTAGCCGCCGAAGAGGAAGCAAAAGTTCCCTCCGTTGAATTCATGTCTAGTTCCACAGAAGCGGTGTCACCGGCCACGCTCAAAGTGAGAGATGAACTTTGAGCGTGGCCGGTGACGGCTTCTGTGCTCTGCTCGCCCTTACTTATTGGAAAAAGGCATGTAAGAGCGAGCAAAAGAAATGTAAATGCGGAGAATAACCCCGTTCTGTTAATATTACTTAGTAGCTTAATATAATGATTATTCTTCAAGCTGAACCTTGAATTTCCCCCATTATTTGCTGTTTGTATGGCCTTCATTTTTACCTCTGCTTTATTACCTCTCTTATTATTAGCCCGAGGTACCATAACAAAAATGGCACCACGAGGGTGCAATAATCAAATATTTACGTCGATATATAACCGAACAATACGTATTTGACGCCTCATAGTGCCATTTCCATATTGTTCGATCCGCTAAAAAACGGTTATATCTTGACTTGTAAATATTTAATTATTGCACTTTAATTATACCACACAAAAGCATTTTGCAAGGATTTTTCCGGACTTTTTATGTTTTTTTCGCCCACCGTGTTATTATAAATATGATGGGCATCGAAAAACATAGTCGCAAAAATCCGCACAACCGCCGGTATGAACACAGCGAACGTGCGATGCAAAGCGCAATTCTGAAGCTGCTGAAACGGCATCGCGGGCGGATCACGGCGCGGCAGGTGGCGAAAGCGGCGGGGCTGTCCCGACAAACAATCTATAACCACCATTCCAACATCAACCAGGCAATCATCAACAGTGAGGAGGCGCTGGTAGAGGAGTTTTCATCCGGGCTGGATGACCAGCTCCGGCTCCTCTCCCGCACCACGGCCAGTCCCAATGGCCGTATTTTTTATGCGATTCTCATCTTTATGACCCGGCATAAGGAAATCTTCTGCCCAATCTGTGCAGACCGCAACAACCAGGAGTTGCTCTACAAAATTATGGAGGTCGCGTATCCAAGGCTGGAAATCACATGGCTGCCTGTTGGTCTGCCAGCGCCGGAGGCGGGCAGTGAGCGGGTCGAGGCGTATATCCATAAATGTGTCGGGATTATCCGCAGGTGGGGCGAGGATACGCACTGCGATGTTAGGCGGGGAGGCCGATGCGTTGACAGCCTGCTCCGCACTACCGAAGATTTAGCGCGGAGCAGGTCAATATAGTCGTAATTCCCAAGAAAAGCATAGCGTTATTGACATTTTTTAACAAATATGCTATAATGGTAGATATAGTCTAACGATTAGCACCTTGATATCTTTACCCCCCAGATTATTGCGGAATTCGCCTGTTCTGCTCGTCAGGACGTGCGATACCGTAATAATCTTAATTTTAGGGGGATAAAATATGAAATACACTATTACCGAAACGAAATGCGAGACATATCAGATCATCGGATTCCAGAATGCCTCCGATGACACGGACGTCTATTTCGAAGAGGACATGAATCACGCTCCGCTCAGATTCGGCATCCTCTATCAGCATCTGGACGGGAAGACGATAGATAACCCTGTCGGAGTTCTGCCCCAGCCGTTTGAGGCCGCCTGCCGTGGAGAATCTTCGGACTGGAAGCTCGTCCGCGTCGATATCTGCGAGAAAGAACTGGAACTCGGGTTCATGTCTACTAAAGGGACGGAAATGCTCAAAGGTACGTCGATGTTCCGCTACTCGGGGCAGTCAGTTTACCTCAAAAGCTTCGTCGGTGCCTTAACCGTCGAGGCTCGGCGTCAGGGGACTAGCGTCCTTGACCACTATAACATCGAGATGCACGATGAGTCAGACGGTGCCACCGAGGAGGGGCAATGGATCGCCACCATCCGCGAGTCCCGCTACGGCAAGGAATATGCCTACGAGGTGCTCACCCGCAAGCACGATGGGGAGACCTATCTTAAAAGTTTTCGGTATGACTGACAAAAAAGGTCGCGAGTGATCGCGGCCTTTTTCATAATATAGGCGATTTTTATTCGATAGGCAATTTTTGCAGCATTTCTTCAAGAAATTGAATTGCCTCCTTATTGCCTTGCTCTGCGCTTTTTGACATCCAATCAAGGCCAACTTCGGAATTCTGCTCAACCCCTGTTCCATTTAGGTACATTAGTCCTAAAAAAGCCTGCCCGTCAGAATCCCCCTGTTTAGCTGCATTTGTATAGCAACGGAAGGCTTCATCATAGTCCTGATCAACGCCCTCTCCCGTATGGAAATAATAGCCTCGAACAGTCCACGCATGTGCAACTCCACCTTCGGCAGCTCTTAAATACCACTCAAGTGCAGTTTTTATATTTTTGTCGAACCACATCCCTTTTTCATACATACGTCCAATAAGATATGCCGAAAAAATGTCACCATCCGTATATGCCGACTCAAATAGTAGAGCCGCCACCTTGTAATCTTGCGGGACACCTTCACCAGCAAGATATAGGGTGCCAAGACCTCTTTTACCCAGGACGTTATCCTGTTCTGCTGCCAATTGATACCACTGGGCAGCAGCTTTATAATCAATATTTGTTCCTATTCCATGTTGATAACAGTGGCCCAAAAGATACTGTCCCGTATCATTTCCTTGTTCCGCAGCTTTTGTTGCATAATCATATCCATCTGTTTTATCCTTCGGGACGACATATCCACATATGTACAGATAGCTCAACGCAGCCTGCGCTGGAGCGTATCCACCTTCGGCAGCAAGAAGAAATTGCTTTTCGGCCTCATCGTCACGGTATTTTGAGGAGTAAGCACACCCCAACAGGTATCGTGCTTCTAAATCTCCAGCATTTGCCTGTTCCTCCAACTTGGTCATATCTGTATCCTCTCGTACTTGCGAAATAATGTCGTGCCTAAATTGCACCAACAAATCATCTTCGACATCAAGGACAGCGTCGTTTTGACTTAAAAATCCAGCCGTAATTGAATCAATCGTTTTTTGGCTTTCTATAGAAAAAATAATCAGAAAAACGAGCACAACTATTAATCCCAAGGCAATACCTATTTTTTCACCTTTTGTATAGGGCCCACGCAGCTTGCTCTTTGCGCACCGTCTCTGAACCCTTTCTAATTTGCTCTCTTTTTTGCGTTTTTTAGGCTTAAGTTTAGGAACAGGAGTAGCTGAGTCAGCGTTAAGGAGTGATAGGCCCTCTGGTTCTTGAGGCGATTCATCTTCTTGCATATTCTGATTCTGGCCTTTTGTATATTCAGCTTTCTGTGCAGATTTTTCTGCCTCAATATTCTCAGGTCGCTTGGTGATATTTGCAGCCCTATCTGACTCCACTTCTAAAAAATGTAACACAGGAAGGTTGTCACCAGAATACTTGTCCACGGCCTCCTTCACAAATGCCTGCCAATCTTTTTCGTTTTCTGCTAATCTGATTGCAAATTGTGCTACTGTCCTATAATATTTTATTTCTTCTTTTGCAAGATTATCGGTTGAGCTTTTATACCCCGAATCTTCTATATATTTTAGTCTCCGCTCTTTTACAATCAAATCCTTTGACTCGTATCCGCGGATTAGTCCCCAGGAGGCGAGAACAATATCCGATTTGTCTTTGCGTCCCAAAGCAGATATTGTAAGATGGATAAAAACAGCCGCTGCATCATCAGGAGAAATCCTTCTATTGACAAGTTCTAAGAGAGCAACCGCATAATTCTTTTGCTGCCGCATCGGCACAAGTGTTGACGTCGCTATATCGTTTGCTTTCGCTGCTATTTGATCTACTGAAAGCGGCATATTCTCACCCCCTGTTACCCTAGATTATACTGCGATTTTGCCTCTTTTTCAACAGCTTTCGGATTTCAGATGCTTTCCGGGGTGTTCTTTTCCTTTCCGGAACATTCTTCTTTTTTCACCCCCATTGACCGGCTGATTTTTTCGTGTTACCCTCTAGGCGAGCTCAAAAAGCACAAGTCCTCGCGAGGCAGAAAGGACTTACCAATGGAGATGGAAAGTGAAAACAGAAAGCAAATTCGCAACCTTGATGGCAAGCTCATCTGCGAGACCATCTACGACGAAGATGATGAGGTATGGTGTGTATACATTAAGCATCATGGATGTCTCACCCTCATTCAGTTCTTCGTGGATGGAGGAATGATCGTAAGCAACAGCACTATTAGTAGTTAATACCTCCTGCGAGACCGCTAGACGGCAGTGCAGATATTCAGATCATATAGATTTGGATATCGCCTGCCGTCTTTTTTGTCCCTCAAAACACATTTTACACCGCTAAAACGGAGAAAGGATTTTTATCATGAGCAACTATCAAATGCAGACCATCCCGTATGCGACCCCGTATGCCGCCCCCGTGTATCAGGATGAGGCGCTGAACCAACAGGTTTCCCGGCTGGCCGAGAGCAGCTTGGCACTGGCGGAGCACACAGCTCTCCAGAATCAGTTGTACACCGCCCTCACCCAGCAGGTGATGAGCAACACCGCCGCCCTTGCGGCCAGCGAGGAGTACTTCAGCCAGATCGCTCCCAGCGGGCGTGAGGACTACAGGTTTATCGTTCAGGCATACTCGCGTCTGGCGATGAAGGCCGTCTGGACGGGAGGTGAGCAGTAATGGGCGACGGACGTGTGATTCTCTTTTTTACCATCGCAATTATCCTCGCCCTCATAGGCGTTGCCTTTGAGAAACATCAGGAGAAGGAGAAAATGCGCAAGAAGAAGGAACAAGCTGTCGAAGTCAAGCCGGAGCCGGTCAAAGAGCCTGTCGAGATTGTGCAGCAGCCAGAGAGCCCGAAGGTGGCCGCTCTGCGGAGCGCCGCCCGGCAGAGCCTCCAGATCAATCTCCTGGCGCTGGAGGCACAGCGGAGCATGGCCGAGATTGCCCGCCTCCACCGCACGGACACCACCACTCGGCGCAACCCGCAAAGCGACCCCTGCTACCGGCGGGCGGAGTGGACGCAGAACGGTGACGATTGGCGTCAAGGCCGGTTTTAATCGTTTTCAGGCTATTTCCGATATTGAATCAAAAAGAAGTGGACAAAGTGTCCAATTCTTTTTAATTCCATCGGCTCGGATTTTTGAACCTCATGGTATAACTGTGGAAACGCTCAATTAAAAAATGTTTTTGAAAGGATTTCAAATATATGGAGAAACACAAGATTGAGAAAACGGCCCCGGCGGTTTGCCGGGTGCCGGAAAATATCCCGGAGATTCCGAAGTTCCGGTGCATCGTTGCCGATCCGCCGTGGTGTAAGAACCAAAGCTCGGCAGGCGGTTACGGCGGCGCACTTGGCCATTACGATCTGATGCCCCTGAATCGTATCAAAAATATGCCGGTGGCAGACCTCGCGGATGAGAACGCCCACCTCTACCTGTGGGTGACCAACTCCAATATTGATGAAGGTCTGGAGGTCATCAAAGCTTGGGGGTTCCGCTATATCACCATGTTTCACTGGATCAAGCCCAAGCTGGGCGTTGGGAACTACCTGAGAAACGCCAGCGAGACATGTCTGTTCGCCGTTCGGGGCAAATTGCCGCCAAAGTGCCGGACGCAGATCAACTGGCTCATCGGCTATCCAACGGCCCATTCTGAGAAACCGAGAGAATTTACCAGTGTCGTAGAGCGCACTTCGCCTGGACCGTACCTTGAGGTATTCTGTCGCAAACGCCCCGCCAGTAGTGGAAAGTGGTACTGCTGGGGTAACGAGACTGAGGGCGGCGCGGACATTTTCATTCCCGGCTACCCTGTTCCCAAATACTCGTTTGAACATAGCGATAAAGCCGCAGATCAGCCTGTCGGCAAACCAGATGAGCGCAAGGAGGAGGTGTGATGTATGTCCAAAAAATCCAGCGGCGAAAAGGACAAGAGCGACACGGATCGCAGCCTGTTCGGAAAACTCGTGGACGGGGTTATCGTGTTCTGTATCTGCGTCTTCGCCATCAAAGTCGCCATCGAGACCCTGATCTGCATCCGCGTCCCCTTGATTGTTATCGGAGTAACCGCCGTCATCATCGTCATTATCTATCGCAATTGGAAGTGGCGGAGGGACAGAGATGACTACTAAGGAGTTCGTCTGGCGGGAGGTCTCCCTCCAGCGTCCCTATGAGATGGAGACGCTGTGGGATATCCTCACCCACATCGCCGCGCTCACTTCCCGTGGGCCGGTGGTGTGGGAGGCCCGGTGCAAGGCTGGCCGGATGCGGTATCTTGTCGGGACACCCAAGTGGTCTGTAGGCCGGGTGCAAGAGGTGTTCAAGGCCCATGCCAACGTCCAGTTCACTGAGGGCGTCCGGCGGGAGCCAGTCACGGAGGCGCGGAGGGTGAAAATCTCCAAGCCGGTGCTCTCCCTCAATACCGAGGTGTCCGCCGCTATGATCCGAGCCGCCCTCGCCGCCATGACGGGCGCGAAATCCGGTGCGGAATGTGTAGTCCAAATCGTGCTGGGGGCAGCTTTTGCTCCCAGCACCACCCCTAAAAATCTGCCAGACCCCAACGCCACCTGGCTCCAGGCGATGCTCGGCAGCGTCCACAACGCCTCGCCGGAGCAGAGGAAGGCTATCCGCGAGAAGGCAGAGCAATACACCTATGACGCTGTTATCCGCACCGGCATCTCCGGCGACCACGCCAGCACCCGGCTGCACAACATTATCTCCGCACTCCGCACATTGGAGTCCGCCGGGGTACATATCCACACGGACAAGGAACAACCGGAGCATCTGGATACCGCTTCTCTGCCGTGGCGGATGCCGCTGAGATTGTCCGTAAAAGAACTGGCCTGTTTCCTGCTGCTCCCCGCTGGGGAAGAAGAGCTGCCGGGAACGCCGGGGCTGCACCCCAAGCTGCTCCTGCCGCCCAAGTGGTACAGGGAGCCGAGGTATGCGTCAGAAAATCGGTGTTTTGCCACTTCGCTGGACACCGAACCGAGACCGCTCAGTATCGCCCCTAAAGACGCCCTGGAGCACACCGTCTTGCTCGGCCCTACCGGCAGCGGCAAAAGCACCGCCATGCAGCATTTGATTTTATCGGACATCCGCGCCGGACGCAGCGTCCTCGTCCTTGACCCCAAGGCCGACCTCGTGACAGACCTGCTGGAGCGCATCCCGGAGGAGCGGAAAGACGATGTGGTTGTTATCGACCCCTCCGATCCTGCCCCGGTAGGCTTCAACCCCCTGATGTACAACAAAGACCCATCCCTCACGGCGGACGCCATCCTCGCGGTGTTCCAGGAGTTGTTCGCCCAGAATTGGGGAATCCGCTCCGCCGATGTGCTGGGCGGCGCGCTGCTGACGCTGGCGCGCATCAAAGGCTCCAATCTCTTGTGGCTGCCCCAACTGCTCACCGATGAGAGCTTCCGGCGAAACATTGTCAGCCATGTAAAAGACCCCATCGCTCTCGAGCCGTTTTGGCGGCACTACGACGCGATGAAGGACACCGAGCGCCGCACGGAGATCGCGCCGGTATTGAACAAGCTGCGGCAGATCACCTACCGGCCGGGCCTCCGCAACGTCCTCGGCCAGTCTGAACCAAAGTTTTCTCTGGCGGATTTGTTTCTGAAGCGGCGGATCGTTTTAGTCCCCCTGAACCGGGGCTTGATCGGGGCGGAGTCGGCGCGACTGCTCGGCAGCCTTATCGTGGGCCTGACCTGGACGCTCGCGCTCTCACGGGCCAACGTCGCGCCGGAGAAGCGGCATATGGTCTCGGTCTATGTGGACGAGCTGCAGGACTACCTGTCTCTGCCTACCTCTTTCTCAGACGCGCTGGCACAGGCCAGAGGGCTGGGCGTAGCCTACACCGTGGCGCACCAGTACCGGGGTCAACTCCCGCCGGATATCAAGGCCGGGATCGACGCCAACTGCCGGAACAAGATCATCTTCGGTTTGAACAGCGATGACGCCAAGGATATGGCGGCACAGGCCCCGGAGCTGCTCCCGCTGGACTTTATGACCTTACCCCGCTACCAAATCTACACCAGCTTCCAATCCGGCGGCAGAAACACCGGCTGGATCAGCGGGCAGACCATGCCGCCCGCCCCGCCCATCCGGATGGCGGCGGAGATCAAAGCGGAGAGCATGAGGCGCTACGGTGTTCCCGCCGAGGAGACCGAGGCGGCCCTTATCCGCCTGATGACCCGCCCCGAGCCGGAACCGGACCCGGCGGTAACAGACGCCCCTATCGGGCGCAGGAAGAAACCTTAACCTATGGAGAACACCATGAACGAAGACCATAAAACAAGCAAAAATCAACTATCTACCCCTGTTTCCAGCCCATCCAATCGCCCATCCCTCCGCCCGGAGTTCGGCGGCGAGAAAGTGGCGGGAACATCGGAGATTTCTGAGGCAAAAGGAGGCGGCTCTATCCCCTTACAGGGGATAGCATCCCACCCGGCGGCGGCCCGCCCCGTCAAGTCCAAGAACACCAAGCTGACCCGCCAGCAACTGGAGGGAATCGAGGCGCGGCTGTCCGCCCGTGACCATGCCGTTTTGCAGGCCATCCGCAAATATCGCTTCCTCACCTCCACCCAAATCGGGCGGCTGTATATTACGAATTGCAGCACCAAAACCTCGCAGACCCGGCAACAGAATCTTCTGCTTCAGCGGCTCGGCGGCCACGGCCTGATCCGTCCGCTGGAGCGCCGGGTAGGAGGGTACGGCGGTGGCTCCACGGTGCAGGTCTGGCATCTCACCGAGGCGGGACAGCGGCTGCTCGTCCTGCACGACCCCGGCGCACAGCCCCGCAAGCGGTTCTCCGAGCCGTCCGCGCTGTTCCTGCACCATACCCTCGCCATTGCCGAGTGCGCGGTTCAGCTGATCTGCCTCTGCCGGGACAGCGAAGACCTCTCGCTGGAGCTGGTAGATACGGAGCCCTCCTGCTGGCGCAAATACCGTGATGACAACCGCACCTGTTACTTGAAGCCGGACCTCTTTGCGGTCACGAGTTATGACGGCTACGAGGATCGGTGGTTCATTGAGATGGATTTGGGCAGCGAGTCTATGACGCAGGTGTCGGAAAAATGCAATGGGTATCTCCGCTATTACTACACCGGTTTGGAGCAGAAGGCCACCGAGATGTTCCCGTTGGTAGTGTGGATCGTGAAGGACAGCCAGCGCAAGGAAAACTTAAAGGCCTGTATCCGGGAGAACCTGCAGGGGCATCCCAAAATGTTCCTCGTGATCACCCCGGACGAGCTGGAGAAAATGCTCCGCCAGTTTATTGACGCCAAGGAACTCTGCTAATGGGTCGAGGGCTTGGCGTATGCAGTGATTACTCCGGATGGAAAATGGTATGCGCCCGGTAAAGTTTGCTGGTTTGGGCTATCCTCGGAAACAGCAGAGGTAAAACGCTCCTGGGATCAGAAATATCACGAACGGTTTCTGAAGCCGGCGCTTGAAAACAACTGGTACATGGTCATCGTGGACTGCCATATCTGAGCAACTCGGTTGACACTCTGATAGGACTTGTGCCGCCATTCATAAAAACAAACATCATCAAAAACAAAAAATAAGCACAGCAGAGGGTTCTGTTACTGCGCAGGCATCGTCTGGCAGTTATCCTGCCGGGCTGTGTCAAGCCCCCGCACGCCGGATGCGGCGAAAAATGAAAAACAAACCAATCTGCCCCGTATGGGGTGCCACGATATCAACACTAACGACAGGAAGGAGGAAAATCAATCAGCGGCATCCGCCGCACTCTCGCCGGGAGGTTCCCGGCAGCACCTTAACAAGCAAGGAAAACCACAACAGCGTGGCCGCGACGTACGCAAAATCTCTGCGTGCATCGCAGAGCCAGCGTGCATACGCGCCACCCCACCAACAGAAGGAGGCGAGTATGTAAAATGTTCAGCAACAAGTTCGGGATCGAGATCGAGTTCACCGGCATCACCCGGGAACAGGCGGCCAAGGTCGCCGCAGAGTTCTTAGGCGGTTCCCCGTGCAGGGCTGGCGGTTATTACGGCACTTATACCGTGACCGCGCCGGACCAGCGTGTCTGGAAGTTCATGTCCGATGGCAGCATCAACTGCCAGAAGAAACAGGGCAGCCGGATCGTCAATGCCGGAGGCAGCTACAGCGTGGAGCTGGTCAGCCCCGTCCTTACCTACCGTGAGGACATCGCTGCACTCCAAGGGCTTGTCCGCCGTCTCAAAAAGGCCGGAGGCTTTGCCAACGACTCCTGCGGCATCCACGTCCATCTGGACGGCGGCAGCCATACGCCCCGGAGCCTGTGGAACTTTGTGAACCTCGTTGCTTCCCGCAACGACCTGTTCTACAAAGCTCTCCAGATTCCTGCGGAGCGGATGCGTTACTGCAAAAAGATGGACGCCTATATGGTGCAGAAGTTGAACGAGGTCAAGCCCAAAACCTTCGAGGCCATCGAGCAGGTCTGGTATAGCCAGTATCGCGGAATCCGCGATACGCATTACCACGACAGCCGCTACCACTTTCTCAATCTGCACAGCTTCTTCCACGGCAACCGCACGGTGGAACTGCGAGGCTTCAACAGCACACTCCACGCCGGAAAGGTGCGGGCCTACATCGTGTTCGCTCTGGCAATGAATCATCAGGCGCTGACACAAAAGTATGCCAGCTACCGAAAGGTACAGTCCGAGAACGAGAAGTTCGCCATGCGGGTGTATCTCGTCCGTATCGGTCTCTCCGGCGACGAGTTCAAAAGCTGCCGCCAGCACCTATATGAACACCTGGACGGCAACGCCGCCTGGCGTTACGGCTCCAAGGAGAACTGCAGAAGCAGAAGGAGGTGCCCCGATGAGGCTTAGAAAATGGAAGCGCAGGCTGAAGCATCTACTGCTGAGGCTCTCCCTGCTCCTGCCCGCTGACAGCGCTTACGCCGATCTGGAATATGTATATTACCAACCGGTGTGGCATGAGATCACGGTGGAACTGCCTGTCTCCCTATCCGGGGAGGACATCGACGAAATCATGAGCAAGGCGCTCTGCGGCGGTATCCTCCGCTGGTGCAAAGAGGCGACAGCACAGGGACAGTACCCAGGCAAGCTGGTCAGCGAACAGCTTTCTCGGAACGGGACGTTGCTTCTGCGGGACAACGCCAACACAGTTCATGAGTTGACATTGCAGAAACTGCTGAACGGTTTCCGTCAATATCTGATTGCCGGTGGGAATGTAGATCGCAATGAACGGGGCCAAATTGACATCCGCGATATCGATTACGAAGCATCGGATGCCATTATCCAATACGCCCTGTTCGGCAAGATCATCCATGAGTATCCAAAAAGAGGAGGTTTTTAGCATGACGAAGGAAAATGGAAAACTTTATATCGCCTATGGCTCCAACTTGAATCTGGAGCAGATGCGCCATCGCTGCCCTACGGCAAAGGTGGTTGGCACAGCCAGCTTGGAGGGCTGGAAGATGACCTTCCGGGGGAAGGGCAATGGCGTTGCCACCATTGAGCACAGTGAGAACGACAGCGTTCCCGTTCTGATCTGGCGCATTATGCCTCGGGACGAACAGGCGCTGGACACCTACGAGGGCGCGCCCAGCTTCTACCGCAAGGAAACGATCCCTGTGGAACTGGACGGCGAAACTGTCCAGGCGATGGTCTACATCATGAACGACGGTCATCCCCTCTCGTCCCCCAGCAAGGGGTACTATGCCACCATTCTGGAGGGCTATCTGGACGCCGGTTTTGACCCCGCCATTCTGAAACGCTACGCTGATGCGACTAAAAAGGAGGAACGCATTATGACGGAAACCATCCGTGAACAGATCATGGCCATCCGCGACAGCGGCGAAACCAATATGTTGGATGCCCACATGGTACAGGTCATCGCCAACCGCGAGGGCTACTACGAGCTGGTGTGTTTTATTGAAGACCACCGCCGGGAGTATGTCCACTTCATCTTTACCGGCGAAGAAAGTTGAGGTGATCATTGTGACCATTTACTACAATGTCACCGGCAGTGAGCGCAAACGGCTGGCACAGGCCCTTGGAACGATTACACTCTGGGAGCCGGTCTATGCCGGAGCGCCCAGCTTCGCCTACAAGGTCGGTAACTACACCGTGGATAAAAACGGTGCAATCACCTGTCCAGCTTCGGCTACACAGGAGATGATCGACCAAATCATCGCAAAACTTAAGGAAGAGGGCTTTACCCCGGAATCCGTTGAGGGGGACGCATTTTCCGTTTTTCTGCCGTGTAATCTGTTTACGCCGGAGGCGCTGGATCGGCTGCGGGAGATCATCGGCGGCAAAGCGCCGTTGTTCCGCAGGGCATTCCAAAACGAGCATATCTCCTTCGAGATAGAAGAGGACAAGCTCTGCTTTCCGTGGTTTCATCTGCACGGCCTGGACAGCGAAGCGGAGGCTTACAGCCGCTTTATCTGCGCCCTCGGCAAGATGGCGCGGGAGCGGCACCGGATCACCGCGAGGCCCTACACTGGCACCAACGACAAGTTCGCCATGCGGCTGTTTCTCGTACAGCTTGGGCTGAAAGGTCCGAAGTACAAGCAGACCCGGAAGATTCTTCTGATGAACCTCTCCGGCAACAGCGCGTGGAAAAACGGTGCGCCGGAAAGGGGTGACGAAAGGTGAGTCTTGCAGAGGGAAAATCAGTGCCCAAGACCATCCCGATCTATTGGGATGACCTGACGCCTTCCAAGCAGGCAGAAATTCTCGCTGCCTTTGGCGAAAACTGCAACTACGATGTGTTTCCCATTGTGGAAATACCCGTCACAGAGGAGGGCTTTGAATGAATGGTTTTCCAAGCAGAGAAACGGTGGAACGTCTGCGGATGACGTATCCCAAAGGCACACGGGTAGAACTCATCTCGATGAGCGATCCCTATGCCAAGCTGAAACCCGGAGACCGGGGGACAGTCTCGTTTGTGGATGACATCGGTACGGTGTTCGTTCGCTGGGACTGCGGTTCCGGCCTCGGCATCGCCTATGGCGAAGACCATATCCGCAAAATTTGAGTGGGCGTACCTTATCATCCCCAGCCTGTTATGGGCTGGGGATTTCTAAAAAGGAGGTTTGATTTATGACAGCAAGACAATTAGAACAGATCGCCGCCCTCAGAGAGCGGAATTATCCGTACAGCTTTATTGGGCGGGAACTGACACTTTCCCCGAACACAGTGAAATCTATCTGCCGCCGAAAGGGCTTTAGGGCATCCGGTTCGCGCAAGACCAAATGGGAGAAGACAACGGCGGTTTTGTGTAAAAACTGCCGGAAACCGCTGCCAGTAGATATGCGGAGCGATGCTGTTTTCTGCTGTGAATCCTGCCGGACGGAGTGGCGGCGTAATAACCGAAAAATCATCCAGAAATAGTCTTGACTGTTCTCGCGAAGAGAGTGATGAATGGTGTTAGGAGGTAAAAATCCATGAAGATAACAGAATTACCAGCGAAACCAAAGGAACAGAAAATTACCCGCGTCGCGGCCTACGCTCGTGTTTCGTCCGATAAAGACGCCGCGTTTCATTCACTAGAGGCACAGACGGAATGCTATGAACAGTATGTCGCCGCCCATCCGGACTGGCAGCTTGTTGGAATTTACTCGGACAACGGGATTTCTGGGACGACCATCAACCGCCCAGAGTTTCAGCGTATGCTACAGGACTGCCGGGACGGAAAGATCGACCTTGTGGTCACCAAATCCGTGACCCGGTTCGCCCGGAATACGGTGATCCTGCTGGAGACGATTCGCGAGCTGAAACGGCTGGGTGTGGACACCTATTTTGAGAAAGAGGATATGCACTCCATTAGTCCAGACGGTGAGCTACTGGTTACGCTCCTCGCCATGTACGCCGAGGAAGAAGCACGCTCTGCCAGCGAAAACCAGCGTTGGAGAATCGTCAAGCGGTTTGAAAACGGCGAGCCGTGGGTTGGTAAAATGCTCGGCTACAGGCTGGAAGATTGCCGGTTGGTCGTTGTGCCGGAGGAAGCTGAAATTGTCCGGCAGATTTTCTCGGATTACCTTTCTGGTATGGGGATATACCGTATCGTAAAGAAATTAATCCACCAAGGAGTAACTCCTGCCAACGGCAACAAATGGGGACATTCTTCAATCCATGGCATTCTCACAAACGAAAAGTACACTGGAAATATGATTCTCCAGAAAACTTACCGCGAAGATTTCAGAGACAGAACCTATCGGAAGAATCGTGGCGAGCGGCGTAAATATTATGTAGAGCACAGCCACGAAGCTATAATAGATCAAGAAACCTTTGACAAAGTTCAAGAAGAAATGGCGCAAAGGGCCGCGAAATACAACCATTCAAAGCAAAATGACCAAATCCATTTGTTTTGCGGTCTGCTACAGTGTGGGAATTGCGGACGTTATTATAGGTATCGCCATTCGAATGTCAAAAAGTATGATAGAGTTATTTGGGTGTGTCCAAGCTATTATACTCTCGGGAAAGATATCTGCCCAGCGCAGAGTATTTTGGAGGAAATTCTGATTGCTAAAACGAAGGAGGTACTGACCACAGATGAATTAAACCGGGAGATTCTACAGGAGCGAATAGAGAAAATCATCGTCCCCGCTCACAATCATCTTCGTTACATCCTGCGGGATGGTACGGAGGTAGAGGTAGAATGGCAGCACCGCTCTCGTAGTGAGGGCTGGACACCGGAAATGCGGGAGGTGGCTCGTCAGCGAGCTTTAGCCAGACACCAAAAGGAGGAAAAATGAGCACAGAACGCAAAGTTACGATTATTGAACCAATTTCGCAAAAAGTAGCTGCGGAAAGCACTACTGTGCCGGATAAGCTGCGCGTTGCTGCCTATGCTCGTGTCTCTACGGAGCAGGACGAGCAGCAGTCCAGCTATGAGGCCCAAGTGGACTTCTATACCCGCTACATTCAGAGCAACCCTAACTGGGAGTTTGTATCCGTATTCGCAGATGAGGGCATCACTGGCACTAACACGAAGAAGCGGGATGGCTTTAATCTGATGATTCAGAAAGCCCTGAACGGTGAGATTGACCTTATTCTCACCAAATCCATTTCCCGTTTTGCCAGAAACACCGTGGATACGCTCCAGACGGTTCGCGAGCTCAAGGCCGCCGGTGTGGAGGTGATCTTTGAAAAAGAAAACCTACATACCTTCGACCCCAAATGCGAGGTGATGCTCACCATCATGAGCTCGCTGGCACAAGAGGAAAGCCGCTCCATCAGTGAAAACGTCCGTTGGGGAAAGCAGAAAAGTATGCGGGACGGCAAGGTTACTATGGCATATTCCCATTTCCTCGGCTATCGCAAGGGAGCGGACGGCAGACCCGAGATTGTTGAGGAAGAGGCTATTATCATTCGGAAGATATATGACCTTTTCCTATCTGGAAAGGCCATCAACGAGATTGCCTCATTCCTTACAGAGATGGACATCCCAACGCCAGCAGGCAAGGCCAAATGGAGTGTCAGCACCGTCCGAAGTATCCTCAGCAACGAAAAATACAAGGGTGATGCTTTGCTCCAAAAGACCTATACGGTAGACTATCTCACCAAGGAGGTTCGCAAGAATGACGGCGAAGTGGCACAGTATTTGGTGCAAAATTCTCATGATGCAATCATAGAGCCTGAAGTTTTCGATAAGGTTCAGGAGCTGTTGGCGGAATACTCAAAGCGCCGGGCTAAAGTGCGCACCAATCACCCGTTTGCCGGTAAAATCATCTGTGGGGATTGCGGCGGGTTCTATGGCCACAAGGTCTGGCGTCTGCGCAGTACAGGCGAACGCTACAACGTTTGGTACTGCAACCACAAGTATGACGGCAATGAGATATGCGACTCTCCGAGGCTCCGAGAAACCGAAATAAAAGCCGCATTTGAAAAGATGCTGCAAAGCTGCGGTGATTTGACCCCTATATACACCGATGAGCGATGGAATGAGCTTGTTCAATCCGTCAGGGTTTATAAAGGCAATCATCTCATCTTCACCTTAACGAGTGGTGAGATAGTAAAGATCACCCTCTAAGAGTTCGTCCAGTCATTGGACTAGCACATTACGACCAACGCCGCAGGGCAACCTGCGGCGCTTTTCTGTCACAAAAAATTATCCGTGTCAGTTCTGAAAAAAGTGGTGCATAGGAATTATCTGTGTCAAAACTGGTGCAAAGTGTTCCTCTTGCAAAAAGGGTAAAAATATCTCGCCATCAAAATTGGTGCCTCTGGACATAGTGATTAGAAATAAAAATACCTTGAAATGAGCATAAAAAGCGGGACACCCCCGTTATTCACGGGGGTGTCTCATAACTTTGCGCCGCTATGCGATATCCATAGACGACGTCTTAATGTGGTGCGGATGACAGGACTTGAACCTGCACGGGAGTACCACTAGATCCTAAGTCTAGCGCGTCTGCCAATTCCGCCACATCCGCACACTAATAAAAATTATAGCATATTCAGCCCCCAAATGTCAAGCAAAATTTAAATGTTCTATTTGCGGTAGTTCCTGGGGGAAATGCCAAACTTACTTTTAAACACCCGGCTGAAATAGTTATAGTCGTCGAACCCCACGCAGGCGGAAACCTCCGCAACCGAAAGCTCGGTTTCCTTTAAAAGTCCGCGGGCTTTTTGAAGCCGAACCTCTTTGATGTAAGAGGCAATGCCAAAACCGCAGCTTTTAGAAAATGTGTCATACAATTTTGTCCGGCTGATGCCCGTGCATTTGCACAAGTCCAAAATTTCAATCTGTTCCGACAAATGCACATCAATATATTCTTTCACCTTTTTTACAATCAGGCTGTCGTCCGACTCTACAATGTCTTTCATTAAAATATAATTTGTGCAGATTTCCAAAAGCTTTGACGCCGCCAAAATCTGCCGTTTGCTTTTATATTTAATATTGCTGATGTCGCACAAAAGTCCATACTTGTTTAAAAGCACGCCCACAGAATCTTTCAGTTTTCCCTTGTCTTTCATATCCGTAATCTGCCCGAACATGACATATCCAATAATCCGGCGGCTGTTTTTTATAGGAGCCACACACTCCACCAAACCTGCGTGGCAGTTGTAAAATACAATGTCCTTTTCCGCCTTGCAGCGGACAAAGGCGGCCTTGTCGCTTTCAAGACATTTTTCGCTCAACTCCGGCGTTTGCCGCATTTGACGGCAAAAAGCGCACTTTTCCTCCGGATAGGCCATAATTTTTTGAAATTCGTCGTCATAAATCACAAGCCGAATTCCTGTCAGCGTATGGAACAGAACCAAAACATCTTTTAAGTTTTGCGTATCAATTTTTAAGCTCATAAGCCGTCCCGCCATGTACAAATTTACAATTTTTCGAATGAAATTACCTATTATTATATCACATTCTTTGATAAAATCAATAGTATTGCATATTGGAAACAATGAAACAGAAATAAATTTTAGGGTCAGGAGGCGGAAATATGCGAATTGGCGGATTAGACATTGGAACAAGCGGCTGTAAGGTGGTTTTGTTTGACGAAACCGGCATAGCCGTGCAGTCGGCCTATCGGGAATATGACGTAAACAGGAGGAACGGCCTGCACGAAATTGATGCTGAAGCCGTGTGGGAGGCGGTAAAAACCGTGCTGAAAGAAACAGCCTGTGAAGAGATAGGGGCTATTGCCGTTACCAGCTTTGGAGAGACCTTTGTCATGCTGGACGAAAACGACAGGCCCGTTGGACCGTCGATGCTATACACCGACCCCAGGGGCGAGGCGGAGTGCGCATTTCTTACGGAACGGCTGGGCGCGGAAAGCATGGCCTATCGGACGGGCACAAACCCCCACCAGATGTATTCGCTGCCAAAAATTATGTGGATTAAGCAAAACTTGCCCCAGGAGTTTTGTAGGGTGAAACGGATTTTGCTAATGCAGGATTTTGTGGTTTACAAACTTTGCGGAATTGCGCAGATTGACTACTCCCTGGCGTCGCGCACCCTTTGCTTTGACATAGAGAAAAAATGCTGGGACAAAGATATTTTAAACTGCGCAGGCGTTGACGGGCGGCTTTTGTCTACCCCCGTCCCCTCAGGAACGGCTGCCGGAACTGTTCAGGCGGAGCTGGCAGAAGAGCTTGGGCTTTCAAAAAGACTTTGCATTGTAACCGGCTGCCACGACCAGATTGCCGCCATGACAGGCGCGGCGGTGTTTGAAGAGGAGGCGGCAATGGACGGCACAGGCACGGTGGAATGTGTGCCTGTGGTGATGGACGCCGTTCCGAAAAACTATGAATTGTATCAGCTGGGCTATGCCGCCGCGCCCCACATAAACGGCAAGTTTGCCTGCTATGCACTGTCCTACGCCGGGGGCGCCACCTTAAAGTGGTTCCGGGACAATTTTTCTCAAATGCCCTATGACGAAATGGACAAACAGGTGCCGGCCGGCCCGTCGGGGTTGCTGATTTTGCCCCACTTTGCAGGGGCGGCCACGCCGTATATGGACATTAACGCAAAGGCGGCGGTAATCGGCCTGACCTTTGAGCATACAAAGTTTGATTTTTACAAGGCACTGATGGAGGGAACAGCTTTTGAAATTCTGCTGAATTTAGAAACCCTGAAACGGTTTGCCATTGCGCCAAAAGAGCTGGTTGCAACAGGCGGGGGCGCGCGGTCCGACGTTTGGCTGCAAATTAAGGCGGATATTCTGGGACTTCCCGTAACAGCGCTGCAAGGCGAAGAAATCGGCGCGGCGGGAACGGCCTATCTTGCCGGAAAAACGCTGGGGCTGTTTTCCGGCGGCATGGCGCCTGTAAAACGCAAAACTTTTTATCCCAACGCGGAAAACCACGCACAGTATTTAAAACAGTTTGAAACATACCGCAAACTATATTCTTCCATCAAGAACTTAAACGAAAGGGGACAAGAAACATGATTGTATCATTGTCAGATATTTTAAAAACCGCGGAGGCGGAGCAAATTGCTGTCGGCGCTTTTAACACACCGAATTTAGAAAGCCTGTTTGCCATTATAAAGGGAGCGGAGGAGCTTAACAAGCCCGTCATCATTATGCACGCCCAGGTGCACGAGGAGATGGGACTGTGCAAGCTGTTTGACATGGCGCCGCTTATGGTGTTCATGGCGGACAGGGCCTCGGTTCCTGTGTGCGTACATTTAGACCACGGAACCGACCTGGGCTATTTAAACCGCGCCCTTGAACTGGGCTTTTCCTCGGTGATGTATGACGGTTCAGAGCTAACCCTGGAGCAAAACCTTGCCAACACCGCCATTGCGGTGAAAATGGCCGGCCGCTACGGCGCTTCGGTAGAGGCAGAAATTGGAAGCATGGGCGCAAGGGAAGCGGGAGAAGGCGGCGGAGAGAGCATTTACACAGATCCGCAAACCGCCAAAACATTTGTTGAAAAAACTGGAGTCGATGCGCTGGCCTGCGCCTTTGGCACGGCCCACGGCATCTATCTGGAAACGCCAAAGCTGGATTTTGAAAGGCTGGAAAAAATTCACGAGCTGATTGATGTGCCCATTGTAATGCACGGCGGCTCCGGTGTGAGCCGCGAGGACTATTTAAAGGTAATTGAGCGCGGCGTGAGAAAAATTAACTATTATACCTACATGGCAAAAGCCGGCGGAACGGCTGTTCAGAACTTACCGGACAAAACCTTTTTCCACGATATTGCCGTCTGCGCCGAAAAGGCCATGCGGGAAGACGTAAAAAATGCGATTAAAACGTTTTCAAAACTGTAAGGTGAATACAAAAATAAAGCGCGGCCTTTTGGCCGCGCTTTGCTTCGTTAGTCGAACATGGGGGTTGACAAATACCGGTCGCCGGTGTCGGGCAGCAGGGTAACAATGGTTTTCCCTGCGTTTTCCGGCCGTTTTGCAAGCTCCACCGCAGCAAACACCGCTGCACCAGAGGAAATGCCTACCAAAATGCCCTCTTTTCTGCCGACGGATTTTCCCGCCGCAAAGGCTGCACTGTTTTCCACCTGAATAATTTCATCATAAATTTCGGTGTTCAGCACCTTAGGCACAAACCCCGCGCCAATACCCTGAATTTTGTGGGGCCCGGCCGCACCGCCGGAGAGCACGGCGGAAGCCGCCGGTTCCACTGCCACAATGGAGATGGCAGGATTTTTCGACTTTAAAAACTCGCCCACGCCGGTAATGGTGCCGCCTGTACCTACGCCGGCCACAAAAATATCTACCTTACCGTCGGTGTCCTCCCAAATTTCCGGCCCTGTTGTAAGGCGGTGAATTTCCGGGTTGGCCGGGTTGGTAAACTGACTGGGGATAAAGCTGTTGGGAAACTGGCTCATGAGCTGATTTGCCTTTTCAATTGCACCGTTCATGCCCTTTGCCCCGTCAGTAAGCACAAGCTCTGCGCCAAAGGCCTTCATGAGCTGGCGGCGCTCAACCGACATGGTTTCCGGCATAACAATAATAATTTTATAGCCTCTTGCCGCCGCAACCGATGCAAGGCCAATGCCTGTGTTGCCGCTGGTGGGCTCAATGATTACTGTGCCCGCGTCAATTAGACCTTTCTTTTCCGCGTCGTCCAGCATGGCCATGGCCACCCGGTCTTTCACCGAGCCGGCCGGATTAAAATATTCCAGCTTTGCCAGAATCCGCGCCGATAGGCGGTGTTCCTGTTCAATGTGGGAAAGCTCTAAAAGCGGCGTTCTGCCGATAAGTTCATCTGCCGAATGAAAAATTCTTGCCATAAATAACGCTCCTTCAATCTAAATTTTATCAAATCCTTGCTTTAAGTCGTCAATTAAATCGTCAATATGTTCTGTTCCAATAGAAAGCCGCACGGTCTGCGGTGTGATGCCCGCTGCCAGCAGCTCCTCTTCCGAGAGCTGGGAGTGGGTGGTAGATGCCGGGTGAATCACCAGCGATTTCACGTCTGCCACATTGGCCAGCAGCGAAAAAAGCGTTAAGCTCTCCGTAAACTTTTTCGCCTGCTCTTCGCTTCCGTCAAGCTCGAAGGTGAAAATGGAGCCGCCGCCATTTGGATAATACCGGTTATAAAGCTCCTTTTCGCGCCCGGCGGAAAGGGAAGGGTGGTGCACCCGTTTCACCTTGGGGTGCTTTTTCAGAAATTGAACTACCTTAAGCGCGTTTTCCACGTGACGCTCCACCCGCAGGGAGAGCGTTTCAAGCCCTTGCAAAAGCGCAAAGGAATGAAAAGGTGAGATGCACGCCCCGGTGTCTCTCATTAAGGTTGTGCGGATTTTCATAATATATGCCAAATTTCCGCAGGCCTCAGTGTAAACAATACCGTGATACGACGGGTTGGGCCGGGAAAGACCGGGAAATTTGCCGTTGTCCCAGCAAAATGTGCCGCCGTCTATAATGGCGCCGCCCATCACGCTGCCGTGCCCGCCGATAAATTTTGTGGCGCTGTGCACGACTACGTCCGCCCCGTGCTCAATCGGACGGAACAGGAAAGGCGTTGCAAAAGTGTTGTCAACAATCACAGGAATTCCGTTTCGGTGGGCGAGGCTTGCTACGGCCTCTAAATCTATTATATCCGAATTGGGGTTTCCAAGTGACTCTAAATAAACCGCTTTTGTATTTTTTTGAATGGCCTTTTCAAAATTTTCCGGTTTGCTGCCGTCCACAAAGGTGGTGGTAATGCCAAACTCCGGCAGTGTGTTGGCAAACAGATTATATGTACCGCCGTAAACCGATTTCGACGACACAATGTGGTCGCCGCATGCCGCAATGTTCTGCACTGCATAGGCAATTGCAGCGCTGCCAGAAGCTGTGGCCAAGGCCGCTGCACCGCCCTCTAAGGCCGCAATGCGCTTTTCAAACACGTCTGTGGTGGGATTCATAAGCCTGGTATAAATGTTCCCGCCCTCTGAAAGGGCAAACCGCCCCGCCGCCTGGGCGCTGTTTTCAAAAACATACGACGTGGTGGCATAAATGGGCACAGCCCTTGCGCCCGTTGCGCTGTCGGGTTCCTCCTGGCCTGCGTGCACCTGAATGGTTTCAAATTTATATTGTTTTTTCTCTGTCATATTAACCGTTCCTTTCAAATTATAAATGTTGTTTTGCATTCCTCACAACACACATTCGACCGAAACGGAAATTCATGCGGAGCAGTGCTTCAAAAAGAAGTGTCACACAAATCCCACCTTTCCTATAGGTTTATAGTGATTATAACACGAATTTCCTATCTTGTCAATAGGAAAATATAAATTTTTTTAAATCACATAGTCGCCGCCACCGTGGTTAGGAAAGGCAATATCGGCTAAGGTAATTCCCTCAAAAAAATCGTCAATCATTTTGTCCAGACGCTTCCACATGGGCAGGGTTTTGCAGTCCGATGCGTTTTTGCAGCTGTTCGAGTCCTCCGCCAAACAGCTCACCGGCGCTAACGATCCCTCAGTTACTTTTAAAATGCTGCCCACGGTGTAATGCTCCGGCGTCTGAGTCAGCTTATAGCCGCCGCCTTTGCCGCGAAGCCCTTCCAGCATCCCCGCCTTGGTCAGCATGGAAATAATGTTTTCTAAATATTTTTCCGAAATATCCTGTCTGCCTGCAATGTCTTTCAGCGGAATAAACCCGCCTGTGCTGTTTTCCGCCAAATCAATCATTACCCGCAGCGCATAGCGCCCTTTCGTCGAAACCAGCATAAATTTATCTCTCCTTTTCCGTAGTTTCTTAATTCCTATTATACTACAGGTTTTATGGGAAATCAAGCAAAAGTTTGACAACTACCATATTTTATTGTACAATAAAATTGGGTTTTTATAATAAGATTTCAATAAAAACTTTTGCAAAACAAAAGTTACGTATTAAGGTGTATAACAATAGGAGATCCAAATGGAAGAAACAATAAAAAAACAAATTGCCCGCCTGCCGGAAGCACTGCTGGCCTGGTATGAAAAAAATGCCCGGCCCCTGCCCTGGCGGGAAACGACCGACCCCTACCGCGTGTGGCTTTCAGAAATTATGCTTCAGCAAACGCGGGTTGAGGCCGTAAAACAATATTACACAAGGTTTTTAAATGACCTGCCCACCATATCCGCTTTGGCTGCCGCGCCGGACGATCAGCTTTTTAAGCTGTGGGAGGGGCTGGGCTATTATACCCGGGCAAAAAACTTAAAAAAGGCCGCAATTACCATTGTGGAAAAGTTCGGCGGCGTGTTTCCGCAAACGTATGAAGACATTTTGTCCCTGCCGGGCGTGGGGGACTATACCGCCGGAGCGGTGGCGTCAATCTGCTTTAATCTTCCCACCCCCGCGGTGGACGGCAATGTGCTGCGGGTAGTTACGCGGATCACCGAGCTGTTTGCCCCCATTCACCAGCCCGCCGTGAAAAAGGAAATTTCCCGCGCGCTGGCGGCCTGCTATCCTAAGGGCCGCTGCGGCGATTTTACGCAAAGCCTCATGGAGCTTGGCGCAACGGTATGTATCCCCAACGGCGCGCCAAACTGCTCTGTGTGCCCGGCAAACGGCTTTTGCAGGGCACATGCAAACGGCACCCAGCTTGCGCTTCCTGTCCGTCCGGCAAAAGCCGCACGAAAAAAGGAAAAACGCACGGTGTTCTTGCTGAAATGCGGCGGAAAAATTGCGTTAAACAAACGGCCGGAGCAAGGGCTTTTGGCCGGCATGTGGGAATTGCCCAACGTTTTGGGCGCACTGACTGTGAATCAGGCCGCGTCAATGCTGGAAGAGGAGGGATTTGCTCCGGCGAATATTTTGCAGTCTGCAAAGCGCAAGCACATTTTTACCCACATTGAATGGGACATGACGTGCTACTGCTTTAGGGTAAAAAACAATGTAAACTCCCTTATCTGGGTAACGCAAGACCAGCTTTTAAACGAAATTGCACTGCCCACAGCCTTTAAAAAATTTTTAGAACTGATTTAGGAGAAGCAAATGAACAAAAACTGGAAACGGAAATTTTATACCATATGGACGGGACAGGCCATTTCCATTTTGTCCAGTGAGGTTTTGCGTCTGCCTCTGATGGGCACAAAAGAAAAAGGAGGAAATTTTAAATGAAATATCAGTGTCCGCTTTTAGCGGTAAAAGATTTAGAGGTTTCGAAACAATTTTATAAAGAGGTGCTTGGTTTAAAGATAATTTTAGATTTCGGCGCCAACGTGACCTTAACAGGCGGGGTGGCACTGCAGACCATAGAAACCTGGTCGGAATTTTTGCAGAAGGGCCAAGATGAAATTCGGTTTTGTGGTAACGACACGGAAATCTGCTTTGAAGAAGACGATTTTGACGGATTTATAAAAAAGCTGGAAGCATTAGGCTCCATCACCTATGTGCATCCCGTGTTCGAGCACCGGTGGGGACAGCGGGTGGTGCGGTTTTACGACCCGGACGGGCATATTATTGAAGTAGGCGAAAACATGAAGCTTGTGTGCAAACGGTTTTTAAACAGCGGCATGACCGTAGAGGAAACCGCACAACGTATGGATGTACCTGTAAAATATGTGAAAGCAAACGCAAAATAATAAGGAGGAAGCGAAACCGCTTCCTCCTTATTTAACAGCCGTGAAAAACAGCCGCGGAAACCGGAAAATAATTTCACCGTTTTCCTGCATCGGATAGGCTTGTTTTACCTCATCAAACACTTCTTTGTAAAAGCGCGCGCGGTCAGCTTCGTCGGCCAGCGCGTTTAGATATGGACGCAGGCCTGTGCCTGAATACCATTCCATAATGGCATCATGCGAGGCCATGCGGTGGAAATAGGTCGTTTGCCACATGGTAAAATCGCTTGCATGTTCTGCCAGCAAATCGAAATATTCCCCCTGGGGCAGATTGTGAAACACCCGCGGTGTGCCCAGCTTTTCCCGCCACCGGTCACTTGCGGCCAGCCTGCCGATGATCTGGTGAATGGGTTCGTCATAGTTCATGGGCATTTGAACGGCCAGCACGCCGCCCACATTTAAAACAGACAGCATACTGGGGATCAGAGCGCGGTGGTTGGGAATCCATTGAATACAGGCGTTGGAAAACGCCGCGTCGAACGTTCTGTTAAGTTTATCTAAATCCTTTCCCGCGTCTAAAAGTAAAAACTCTATGTCGGGATATGTTTTTTTTGCGGTTTCAATCATATTCTCCGAAACATCAATCCCAAGAATTTTGGCATTGGGATATTTTTTGCGCAAAACAGCCGTGCTGTTGCCCGGCCCGCAACCAATGTCTAAAATGGTTTCAGGATTTGCAAGCCCAATTTTTTCGGCCAAATCAACCGCCGGCTGTGTTCTTTGGGCGCGGAATTTTAAATATTGATCTGCGTTCCAGTCTGCCATGATAATCTCCTCCTAATCGTGCAGCACAATGTGAAAGTTTAGCTCTCTTACCTCGGCGGCAAAATCTTCGCCGCACTCTATGTTAATTTCGCTGTCCGCCGCCGCAATCCAGTTCACCGTTACGTTTTTTCCGTTTTTCGCGGCGTTTTCCATCATTAAAAACATGTTTAAAAGCAGTTTTGCAGTGGAGCTGTTAAAATATTTTAGCTCACAGTCGAACACAAATTGTTCAAAATCGCTTTCCAAAAATGATTTCAGCCACCCGGTGATATCCTGAAAAAACTCCGTCACATTTTCGTGAAAGCATTCTCCCTGAAAATGCATATATCCCTTTTCCTCGTCAATTAAAATATACGGCGTTGAGCCGGTTTTCTCCAATTCTAACCGATACATTCATCCATCCTCCTTATTTAGTCAACCGTCACAAACAATGTAAAGAACGTATCGCCGCTATCTAAAGGCGTAAAACGATACTCAATTTTTGAGCTGGCTCTGCGGGCAATTTCAATCAGCCCAATGCCGGCCCCCTGGCTGTCCGGGTCGTCGTTTTCAGCGCGTATCTTTTCCCGGTAGATTTTGCGCAGTTCCTGTTTGTCCAGGGTGTTTAAATAATCAATTCTTTTCTTCATTGCTTCAACCTGGCTGTTTTTTATTTTATTACTGCATTGTATGTAATACTGCTTGTCCCGAATTCCCAGCATAAACACGCCGGAAGCAACCTGAAATTGTTTCCCCGTGGCTTCATCAAGCAAAAGTTCTTTGTCTGCAGCGTAGTAAAGAATGTTAAACATCTGCTCCACAAAGATGGAGAAGACAGAATGAGCAGTAACCACCGGCAGCTCTTCGAACTCCAGGCGCTTTCTCAGCGTCTGGCCAATGCCCTCAACGCCGTCGGCCCAGATGGGGCCGTTATAAATGAAACAGATGTGGTTTTCCTGCACCATTTTGTAACAGTCATACAGGTTATCAATCATAAAAGCGATCCTCCCTAAAGCTTAAAAAGGTCAATTTATTTCTCCCGCTCCGTTCGTACGGTTAAATACACTTTAAAGTTTAAAGCCAATCAGCGTGATGTCGTCCCGCTGGGTTTCGCCGCCCATATAGCGCTCAAGCGCTGCCCACACGCTGTCCACCGTATTTTGGCAAGGTGCACCATAATTTTTTTTCACCGTCTCGCGGAATTTGGAATATCCAAAGGGAAGTTTTTTCTCTCCCCCCACCTGCTCAAACAGCCCGTCCGTTGCTGCAAAACACTCGCAGCCGTTTCCGGCCTCAATAATGATGGTTTCAATTTGCTCTGCGCCGGAAATGCTTCCATCGCCTATGGTAATTCGCTGTCCCTTAATCGTTTTAACATCTTCCCCGCGGCACACAAACACGTGGATCCGTGCAGACGACAGGCGGATATTTCCATCATTTCCAATAAAGAAAACCGCAATATCTGCGCCGTCGCGAATGTCGCCGGCACCGATGTTTTTCCCAGCGTTTAAGCTGCCGGCAAGCCGCCGGTCGAGAGCATATAACACCTGGGCCGTGTCGCCGCAGTTTTGCTCGGTTACCAAAGCGTCCAGCGCCGTCACCACAATCATGGACAGCAGCGCGCCGGGCGTTCCGTGGCCCGTGCAGTCGCACAGGCAAAGCACCGCGCCGGTTTCAAACTGTTTCAGCCAGTAAATATCGCCGCCCACCAAGTCCCGGGGTTTCCAGAAAATGCCGCAGTCCTGAAAAACAGCGTCAAATGCCTGACGCGGCGGGAGCAGTGTGTTTTGAATTTTCCTTGCATAGTTCATGCTGGACATAATGCTCAAATTGTTTTCTTTTAAAGTGCGGGCCTGATTTTTCAGCTGCTCCGACTGTTCCACAATCTCGCCCATCTGCATTTTAATTGCCGCAGCCATTTTGTGAATGCCCCCGGCAAGGGCGACAAACTCCGGCGTGGAATTCACTTTTACCGCCACGTCCAGGTTTCCGTCGGAAATGGCGCTTAGCCCTGCGTTTACAATGTCTATGTCGTGAATAATTTTTCGCTTTAACAGCACATAAATTGAAAGAATGATAATGAACCCCAGCAGCACGCTGCTAACCGCTGCCGCAATGCTCTGGTTTTTCCGTTCGTTCATCAGGCTCGCCCGGGAAAAGCTTACCTCTGCCAAATAGTTGCGCACTGGGGCATACACGGCGAAAACCCGTTCTCCGCTGCGGGAAAGCCATACTCCATTCGGGTCTTGTTTCCCGTCCTGTGCGTCCTGCGCGGTTTGCAAGGCGGCGTCTTTCACTCCTAAGTCGGAAAAGGTTTTTCCAATCAGGCGGCTGTTCGTATCTCCCACAACCGTTTGAGCTGATGGGTCGAACACCGTAACGTTGGTTCCGTCGGGAACATTAAAATTGTCAATTACCACATTTATCTGGTTATTTTTCAGTGCCTCGTCTAGCACCTGGGGCCGTACACCCACCTGAACAACACCCGGCTCGTCCTGCCGGGCCACGCCGATATATTGAAACAGCTTCCCCTCATATCCGTTTGGGCGGGGTTCCTGGGCCAGCGCAAAGGTTTTGTCTGTTATACCGTCTAAAAAGGGCCGCGTCTGGTCTGTGGAATCAAAGTCCATGCCATGATACTCCGGAACCGTTCCCCATCTTAAAATTCTGTTTTTGTCAATCACATGAATTTCGTCCACTTGCAAAACATCGGTCAGCCGGTTCAGCTCGTCGAAGCTATCTAAAATCTTTGGGTTCTGGGCAATAATTTCTCCCAGCGCCCTGGCCCTGGCAATATAATTTTCATTCAGGCTGTTTACCAAATTGCCTATTACTTTGTCGTTGGCGGTTAGCCTGTCTACAATCTGCGTCACATAATCTGCGGCTTTTTGCTCCGCTTTTTTTTGGGCGAACTGCTTTTGAATAAAAAAATTGCCCGCCAGCGTAATGCCAACTGTAACAACCATAATCACCAAAAAATATTTCATGAATATCTTTTGCATAGAGCGTCCCCCCTTTGTGTATTAAACTCATTATAGCACTCCTGTTCGCCAAATTGCAACGCTTTATGTATTTTTTATAATATTTTCTTTTTATGAAAAAACTTGTATTGTATTGACAAGATGAAATTTATGGAGTAAAATAATAAATTGACAATTCAATATTCGTATGATGTGTCGCATATTGCGTGCAGCTTTATGCGGTGAAAAGGGAATCAGGTTAGAACCCTGAACAGTACTGCTGCTGTAAATGCCGAATGTTTTATGCTTAACGGTGAAAACCGGTCACTGGGAAACTGGGAAGGCAAAGCATAAAACGCAGAGCGATTGCTCTATAAAGCATGAGTCAGAAGACCTGCATTGATGTCGAACCGTGTTTGCCGAATAGGGCATAGGTACGATAGCTTTTTTTGCGTGCGCAAAAAAGTACGAAATCACAGAAAAACAGCTGTGATACCAGATGGATTTCATTTGGTATCACAGTTTTTTTATTCTATTCATTCTAAGGAGGAAGAAATCATGAAAAGAAAAATACATGGACTGCTTGCTTTATTGCTAACGCTTTCCATGCTGACAGGTATGTTTCCCGCAACGGCATTTGCTGTTTCAGCATCTGCCGCGGAGGCAACGGTGTATCTAACCGTAAGCAATCAGGGCTTACTTGCAGCGGATAACGACGGCAAGGCAATGGCAAACAGAGAGGTTACCGTTACCGATAGAAACGGAGACGGAAAGCTTAGCTATGAAGAAGCGCTTGTAGCTGGGCATGAAACATATCATTCCGCTGACGGCTATTCTGCACCCGGCGGATATGTAGGGAAGTTGTGGGGAATTGAATCCGCAAACACTTTGTTTTTTGTAAACAATCAGGGTTTGGCCACAGGTGTAAGTGTCGATACCGTAGCAAACGGAGACCGGCTTGTTGCGTCCATAAACAAGGATAATGTGTATTATTCGGACTGGTATTCCTTCTTTGATGCAACAGAAAAAACGGTAACTGCCAACGAGGAATTTTCCCTTATTTTAAAAGGACATCTCGGTATGGCGTGGACAGACGCGGATAAAGCGGACACTGCGCTTGAAAACATTTCTATCGGCATATGGGAAAACGGCACTTTTTCTGCAATTGAGGGCAAAACGACTGACAGCAACGGAAACGTGACCTTGTCCTTTGAAGAAGCCGGAACCTATACTGTTTCTGCCGAAGGCTTTGCAGAAGATGTGGTCACCGATTATAATTTAATGAATATGTCCACGCAGGATAATCCTGTATATGGTGTGATGGACTTCAGTACATACGAGACACAGATGGCATATACAGAAGCGGATTATGGCGACGGCCCATATCCGGCGGATGAGGTTCTGTATGTGGACTTCATGGAGTGGAAAGAAAACCAAGAAAGCTACCATACGCTCAGAAGCAACCAGCTTATTGCAGACTGCCCGATTATTGCACCCGTCTGCGTTGTAACGGTTGCAGGCGACGCTCCGCAGATGAGTGACGAAGATGCGGTAAATTCCATTTATGAAGAGTTTTCAAAATCGGAGTATGCCAACCTTACCAAAACCCCTCTGATTTTTCCTCTTGAATATAACGGGACAACATATACCAATGTTCTGTCTTATTTAAAGGCTTGGGCACTTTACGAAACGGGACGAGATGTAACAATCGACTTTACGCCGTACATCTATACAACCAATTATAGCGACTGGAGCACCGGAGCTTTAAAAAGCCTGTCCTATGACGGCATGGACATCAACGGTGAAATAACACAGGATTACTTTACAAACAATGCAAATAAAAATATGAACCGTCTGGACAAGGTGACGTTTACAGTCGGTTCGACATCCTCTGAAGAAATTTCAAAGCTTTGTGTAAGCGTTCAGTCACTGCAAAGAACTCCGGAGGAGCTGGTTAACTATGTTGCAGGCCAGCTGCCGTTTCATCGGATTATTGGTTCAAACGCCTCTGCCAATTCGGTGGTTTCGGCGTTGGGAGAGAAATCTGGTTCGAGCACGGCGCTGCCGAACGCATGCGGCCTTTACAATACGACGGCGGTCGATATAAAATGGACAGCCGAAAACGTAAGCGGAAAAAGTGACGCATTCACAATCAATGAAAGAACAAGGGCTACAACGGTTACACGTCCGAATGTGGGTGAAGAGGATGCTGTTTTCGATTTAACGGCAACCGTTGCTTCAAAAGCAGATACTGCAGTGCGCACAAGCATTACGCATAGAATTACGATTCCGGCGTTTGAAGCAGTAACAGTTCCCTTTCACATTACCGAAGGCGCTTCGCTTTCGCTCACTGACAGCTACTATGGCAATGCTGCAGTAGAGGATAAATATATTGTAAAAACGGACGGCGCGCCGGAGGGCTATGACCGATATACCTGTATGCTGCACACAAGCGCGACAGGCAGTGCACAAAAATTTACATATACAGTATCTAAAGAGGGATATATTACAAAAACAGGAACAATCAGTGTAACGGACGGCGGACTTGAGCCAACGGTGGTTGATTTGCCCATCTCCTCCGAAGATGATACCAAACTGAAATCGTTATCGGTCACTGCTCCGTCAGAAGGTTCGTCAGATTTTGTTACAGGCCTTGTTTTTGACCCGGATACATACGAATATCATTTGGATGTTAAGGGAATAAGAACGCTCAAATTTGCAGGCGAAGCGGCCGCGGAAGGCGCAGACATTAAAATTACATCCTATTACAAAAGTCTGGCCGATGCAAACAGCGGCACGCTGACAACAAGCGGAAAGGCAATCACAACCCTTTGCTATCTGCCGGACGAAGCAGATACGAGTTCTGCCATTGTGATAACGGTAACTGCGCCTGAAAGCAGCACACAGCAGGAGAAGACGCGCACATATACCATTCATGTAAATAAATCGGCCGCCAGCGGACCTATGACGGCGTTTGCAATTACGCCTTCCTCCACAACAGGCGGAAAGAAAGATAACTGGGCCGGCAAGGATGGCGAAATGCCGTTGGAAGAGGAGCTAACGCCGGTATTCGTGAACGGATCGCTTGTGCTGGGCACCTATACGGTTAATTACTGGCGCGACCAGATTACAGTGAAACCAACTGCGGCAAATTGTACGATTTTAGTAGGAAATGAAACGGTGGCAAGCGGAAAAGCCTCCTCCGAAATTGCGCTGAATGTGGGTGAAAATAAAATCCCCATTCAAATAACCGATGAAAACGATGTTGTTACCGAATATACCCTTACTGTTTACAGAAAAAGCCAGCTTGATATAACGGCCGTTGAAATAGAAAACGGCGCTTTAAACACAGAATTTGGAGAAAACGGTTCCAATCGCACCGGTAACGGAAGATTCAGCAACGATTCTGATACCCTGCGGTTGAAATTTGACACGAATGTAGCGCAGGACGAGGAAGTTGACATCCGCATTGCATTAAAAGATCAGTCCTACACCGGCAAAGCGGGAGAATTCATCAATGTGCCGGTAAAAGATATGGACACAGCAATGCTTTATGTGTGGCTCTACCGCACGGTAGACGGGGTGAAGGAAGGACAGGTATATATTATTAACATGTCCCGCATGCCTGCTGACTCTCCCAGCAGTGTAGCGTCATATCTTCCGGCGCCCGGCCAGTTTGTAAACCAGCCTATCTATGCAAATCCGAACGCCACTTTGGCGGGAAAACAGGCGGTTACCCTGGGCGCTTTCGGCGGCAACATTGTGTACCGGTATGATACACCGATTGAAAACAACCCGATGAATCCGTACGGCATTGATTTTATTGTAGAGGGAAATGCGTTTACAAACGCAGACGGTACCAGCTCCCAGTCTGCAAGCGAACCGGCGGCAGTTATGGTATCTCAGGACGGGGAACATTGGTATGAGCTGGCAGGCAGCGAATATTATGACGCGAATACCGTTCATAATTTAACCGTGACCTACACCAACCCGGATCCTTCCTTTGCAGGTGCGGTTCATGTGCCGTGGACCGACAATCAAGGCGGCTCAGGCACCATTTTGACAAACGACCATCACACGCAGCCATATTATCCAAATCCCGCCGTATATCAATCGTTCCAAAACGGCATTGGTAAAAATGATACCTATACAGACAAAAGCGTTTCCTTTACCGGCACGAAAACTGCGGGCGCGGTATATCCGGCATTTGGCTACGCAGACAATCATGCGGCCGGCGATGATTCAAACAGCCCTGCCGCCAACCCAAAAGGCAACACGGCGGCAAATCCATATATCGAAAACCACTATGCTGTGTATAACGGCGACGGTTTTGATTTGGATTGGGCAGTAGACGGCGAGGGAAATCCTGTAAAGTTAGACAGTATTTCTTATATTAAGATATATAACCCCTGGTTATACGACGGCGGTGCCACCGGTGAAAAATCGCCGGAAATTTTGCAGGTGCTTCGCGCTGCACCTGCGGAAGAAGCTGTTGGAAAAACAGCGGGGCTTGCCGCTTTAAGCATCAATGGGAAATCCGTTGCGCTGGAAGATGGAACATTTACATATGAAGTGGACGCGGAGGGCGCCAATTCCCTTACCGTTACCCCCACAGCGACAAATGCGGAAGCGAACATCTATGTTTCTAACCAAAGAGTCGGCTCGGGAGCAAGCACAAAAGCGTTTACTGCCGTGGAAAAACTGAGAATTATTGTTCAGGAGGAAAAGAAAGAACCGGCAATTTATCTTTTGAACCTCACCAATGTGAAAGCCGGTGAGAGCAATGCTGACTTAAAATCGCTGACGCTGACTCCGGGCGATGATGTAAAAACTCCCGACGAAAACGGAAAGCTTGCATTTTCCGTTTCAAATTTGGTAAAATCGATCCGATTTGCCCCTGAAATGAATTATCAGCAGGCGACTGCCGTTTTAACCGGTGAAAACATAGAAGATATTGCGCTTCAAAACAAAACATCAAGCCCTGCCATTGCTGTAAGCGTAGGGGAAAATCATTTTATCCTTACGGTTACGTCTGCGGATCAAAGCGAAACAAAAAGTTATTCCGTCACAGTAAACAGAGCGGGCAGCGGCTCGTCTTCGGAACAAGATACGATTGACGTAAAATTCTCTCTTACAGGAGACAAGCTTCACTATGATAAAGAAACCGGTTCCAATACAGGAAAACACACAGACCCGGTATGGATCAAATCCCAGTCGGTAAACATACCCGCAGGTTCCACAGTGAAATATATTACGGAAATGATGCTGAACAATGCGGGGCTTGATTACATTTCCGATGGTATTTATATTTCGGAAATAGACGGGCTTGGTGAATTTGACAACGGGCCAAAATCCGGCTGGATGTATAGACACAACGGCAAGATTGCCAACGAAGGCTATGCCACAAGGGTCTTGTCTGAAAGTGATCAGATTGAGTGGTTCTATACCGACGACTACACCAAAGAAAAAGACTATGAAGAGTGGGATCCCGACGAAGAAGAAGGCACAGGCGGTGGCTCCGGCGGCGGTTCCGGCAGCGGCTCGGGGCACAGAGGCAACGGAACCAATGTTGTTTCGCCGGAGGAACCGGACAAGACAGATCAGACATTCCGTGATGTACCGGAAAGTCACTGGGCGGCTGCCTACATCAAAGACCTGGCTGACAAGAAACTGATAAACGGTAAAAGCGAAACAGAGTTTGCGCCGGAGGACAATATCACCCGTGCGGAATTTGCGGCAATCCTTTCCCGCATGAGCGGCGATGATCTTCCAGCGGCAGACAGTTTCTTTATCGATGTTGCAAATGACGCATGGTATGCGGCAAATGTCACATGGGCAGTAACAGCGGGCGTTGTTAAAGGCGTAAGCGAAACCGAATTTGCACCGGATGCCAACATTACCCGTCAGGACATGGCGGTTATGATTGAGCGTTATGCGGCGTATAAAGCATACACGTTTGCGGCGGAGAACGAAGCGGAACGCTTTGCGGACGAAAACGAGATTGCGGAATATGCAAAGAACGCGGTCAGCACCATGCAGCAGGCGGGCATTATCTCCGGCATGGGCGACAACACGTTTGCACCTCTCTTGTTTGCAACCCGTGCACAGGCGGCAAAAATGCTTGGCGTTTTGCTGGTTGATATGAACAAATAATCCATTGCTACAACGGCTGCAGAAGCGCAGAAAAACGGAGGTATTGAAATTGAAAATCAGAATGAAAAATAAAATCACCATTCTTCTAACAGCAATCATCATACTGAGCAGCTGTATGAACGTGTTTGCGTCAAGCAATCCGAAGTTAGATGAAGCAATTGCTGAAACGGCAAGCTATCTGTATGAAACCGTGCAAAATCCCCAGATTGGCGCAATTGGCGGTGAATGGGCGGTAATCGGGCTGGCCCGAAGCGGATACGATGTGCCGGACAGCTATTATCAGAACTATTACAGCAATGTGGAAGCGTATGTAAAGAATTGCGGCGGCAAGCTGCACGATAAAAAATATACTGAATATTCCAGAGTGATTGTTGCATTAACTGCCATCGGCAAAAATCCGGCGGATGTGGCTGGGTATAACCTGCTTACAGCAATAGGGGATTACGACAATACCATCTGGCAGGGGCTGAACGGCCCTGTCTGGGCGCTGATTGCTTTAGACAGCGGCGGCTATGAAATGCCGCAGAATTCCGATGCGAAAACACAGGCAACACGTGAACTGTATCTAAACCGCATTTTAGAATGTCAGCTCCCTGACGGCGGATGGTCGCTGTTCGGCGGTACGGCGGCGGAAGAAAGCGGAAATAGTGTTTCCGACCCGGACATCACCGGAATGGCGCTGCAAGCCTTAGCGAAGTATCAGGACAGGCCGGAGGTTAAAAAGGCAACCGAAGAAGCGCTCGCCTGCATGTCTGCCATGCAGAACGAAAACGGCGGTTATTCCCATGGCGGTGCAGAAAATTTAGAAAGCAGCGTACAGATGCTAACGGCTTTGTGTGAACTCGGTATTTCTGCAGATGATGCAAGATTTGTGAAAAACGGAAACACTCTGTTAGATGCTGTTTTATCATTCCGAAACAGTGACGGCAGTTTTCAGCATACATCAAACGACAGCGGCAACAGCCAAATGTCAACCGAACAGGGATTTTACGCCATGGTTGCCGCCCAGCGTGCATTGGAGGGCAAAAGCAGTTTGTACCGTATGAGCGATTCGCCCGTTTCTGCCGAAGACGGGGAAACGGATAACGCGGCTGGTCTGCCCGGCAAACACGCAGATGTGTCGGTGAAACCGCTTACAAAACCCGGCGTCACCTTTGCAGATATTGCAGGCCACAGCAATCAGCTGGCCATTGAAGCCTTAGCGGCCCGGGAAATTATTAACGGCAAAAGCGCAGATGCCTTTGATCCGGATGCAACCATGACGCGGGCGGAGTATGCGGCAATTGTGGTAAAAGCGTTAGGGCTTCCCATGAAAGAGGAAGCAAAATTCGAAGATGCAACAAAAACGGACTGGTTCTTTCCGTTTGTAAATACGGCATGCAGCTATGGAATTATCAACGGAATTTCCGAAACGGAATTTAACCCCAACGGCACCATCACCCGTGAAGAAGCAGCTGTGATGACTGCCCGGGCAGCAAAGCTGTGCGGTATGAACACGGAACTTGAAACAGCCGCAGTAAGAGACGTTTTAGCCGGTTTTACCGATTATGTGACGGCCAGCGATTGGGCAAGAAGCGCATTGGCATTTTGCCTGCGCGAACAAATTTTATCTGAGGAAGAAATTGAAATTTTGCCAAAGCAGGAAATTAAGCGCTGTGAAATCGCGCAGATGCTCTATCAGATGTTAGGAGCAGCAAACCAATTGTAGAGGTGGAGCGGCATGAGAAAATACAGGAACAAAATAATCCTCGGCGCGGCAGTTTTGGCGGTTTTGGCGTTTGTGTTCTGGTGGGGCGGCAACGCCCCGGGGCTTCGGGGCTGGAATCCGCAAAGCGAACCCGTTGTTACATCTCCCTCTGTTCCGCCGCAGGAAACAGAAATTCCGCCGGAGCCAGAGCAAACATCGCTTCCGTCGGAAGCGCCGGCAGAAGCTTCTTCCGCTGCGCCGGAGGCGAAAAAGTCAAACGAACCCGCAACTGTGGAAAACAAGCCGGGCGGCAAGGCGAATAAGCCCTTAACAGCAGAGGAAAAAATTGATTTAGCAGAGAAAATCGCCGGAGAAAACCCGCCGGCAAATGAGGCGGGTAGCAAGCAATATGCAAAGCTGCAGGGAATGGACATTAACGACGCAACCGGGAAAGACCAATATCGCACAGAACCCGTGCCGGAGGGCAGGCCTGCGCCGCTGGAGCCGCAAGATGCGGTGATTACCGATACCGCCCATACCTGTACGATTTCCGTGCGCTGCGATTCCATCTTGAAAAATATGGCGTGGCTCGACCCGGAAAAGACGGAGCTCGTTCCTGAAGACGGTGTAATTCTTCCGCCTACGGAGGTCACCTTTTACGAGGGAGAAAGCGTATTTAATTTGCTGGTGCGCGAGATGAAAAAAAATAAAATTCATTTGGAGTTTGTCAATGCTCCAATTTACAACAGCGCATACATAGAGGGAATTCACAACCTGTATGAGCTTGACTGCGGAGAACTGTCGGGCTGGATGTATCAGGTCAACGGCTGGTTCCCCAATTATGGCTGTTCCCGCTATGCGCTGCAGCCCGGAGATAACGTGGAATGGGTATATACCTGTGATTTAGGCGTGGATGTAGGCGGATATTACGCCTCGGCAGGAGATTAAACAATGAAGCATGCTTTTATGGGCTATCACCCAATTGTGAATTTTACATATTTTACGCTGGTGCTGGTGTGCGCAATGTTTTTGCGGCACCCCGCATGTCTGCTGATTTCTCTTTTGTGCAGTTTTTTTTATTCCGTGATACTGAATGGAACAAAGGCATTAAAATTCAATTTGTTCTTTCTGGTGCCCACGCTGCTTGTTTCTGCACTGATGAATCCTGCGTTTAATCACGAAGGCGTGACGATTTTAGCATATCTGCCCAGCGGAAATCCCTTAACACTGGAATCTGTCATGTATGGATTGGCGGCGGCAGCCATGCTGGTAAGCGTTATCAGCTGGTTTTCCTGCTACAATGTAATTATGACCAGCGATAAGTTTATTTATCTGTTCGGGCGCATCATTCCGTCATTGTCGCTGATTTTGTCTATGGCGCTGCGGTTTGTGCCGAAATTCAAGGCGCAGATTCAGGTGGTGTCCAATGCGCAGCGGTGCGTTGGACGGGATGTGTCAAACGGAACTGTTTTTCAGCGTGCAAAAAATGGGTTGACAATTTTGTCCATAATGGTAACATGGACGCTGGAAAACGCAATTGAAACGGCAGACAGCATGAAAAGCCGCGGCTACGGAAGGCCCGGACGAACGGCGTTTTCCATCTTTACCTTCGATTCGCGCGATGCTAAGGCCATGCTTGCCATCTGCACCGCCGGACTTTATACGGTAATCGGCGCATTTTGCGGCGGGCTGTATTACCGCTACTTTCCGTCCATGAAAGGAACGGCTGTAACGCCATATTCCATCAGCGTGTTTGCAGCATATTTCATTCTTTGCATCACGCCGGTGGCGATAGAGCTTTGGGAGGACAGAAAATGGAAAGCTTTCAAATAAATCATGTTACATTTACCTATCCAAATCAATCGAAGCCCGCGCTTTCCGACCTTTGCCTGACCATTCAAAAGGGCGAATTTATAACGCTGTGCGGAAAATCCGGCTGCGGCAAAACCACACTTTTACGGCAGCTCAAGCCGGTGCTTGCCCCGCATGGGACAAAAAGCGGACAGATTTTGTTTGAGGGAACGCCCCTTGACGAATTGAACGACGGCACACAGAGCGAAAAAATCGGTTTTGTTATGCAAAGCCCGGATAATCAGATTGTGACGGACAAGGTGTGGCACGAGCTGGCGTTCGGATTAGAAAGTATGGGGCTCAAAACGCCGGAAATCCGCACAAGGGTTTCGGAAATGGCATCTTTTTTCGGTATTCAAACGTGGTTTCACAAAAAGGTAACGGAATTATCCGGCGGACAAAAGCAGCTTTTAAATTTAGCGTCCATTATGGTGATGCAGCCGTCGGTTTTGATTTTAGACGAACCGACCAGCCAGCTTGACCCCATTGCCGCTGCGGATTTTTTGGAAACCGTGCATAAAATCAACCGGGAATTAGGCACAACCGTCATTCTGACGGAGCATCGGCTGGAAGACGTTTTTCCCATGTCTGACCGTGTGATTGTCTTAGAAGAGGGCAGAATGATTGCCGACAGTACGCCGGGCGGGGTGGGGGCAAAGCTGAAGCAGATGAACCATGAGCTGTTTGTCGCTTTGCCGACACCCATGCGCGTCTATGCAGGGGTGGATAATGCTTATGACTGCCCGGTTACCGTTCGGGAGGGCCGCAAGTGGCTGGAAACCATTGCGGCGGAAAAGGAGCCGGACCTGTCTGCAATTCCGAAGGACCCGGCTTTTTCCTACACCAAGCCGATAATCGAATTGCATGAAGTGTGGTTTCGATATGAAAAGGATGCACCGGATGTGGTGAAAGGGCTTTCTGCGGATATTTACGAGGGCGAGTTTTTTGCAATCGTAGGCGGCAACGGAACCGGGAAAACCACGACGCTTTCCATCATCAGCGGCATTTTAAACCCCTGCCGCGGTGAAGTGAAATTGGACGGACGGAAGCTTTCAAGCATCAGCGACGCGGAAAAATTCGGAGGGCTTTTGGGCGTATTGCCGCAAAGCCCACAGGCGTTATTTGTAAAAAAGACGGTGGCACTGGACTTGCAGGAGATGCTAAAAGGCAAAAAGATGACCGCCGCAGAAAAGGAAGAACGCATTGCACAGGCCGTGCGGCTGTGTGAATTGGAGCCGCTTTTAACCATGCACCCATACGATCTATCCGGCGGGGAACAGCAAAGAGCAGCGCTGGCAAAGGTGTTGCTTCTGCGTCCGCGCATTTTACTTTTGGACGAGCCGACCAAGGGGCTGGATGGGCATTTTAAAGAAAAGCTTGCGGGAATATTAAAGAATTTGCAAGCTGCCGGCACTACCATTGTGCTGGTGTCGCACGACATTGAATTTTGCGCCAAATATGCCGACCGCTGCGCCATGTTTTTTGACGGCGGCATTACCAGCTGCGATACGCCCCGCAGGTTTTTCGGAGGCAAAAGCTTTTACACCACGGCGGCAAACCGGATGGCCCGTACCACCATGCCGGACGCGGTGCTGGCTGAGGACATGATTCTCGCATTGGGCGGCAGAGTGCTGGAGCAGAAAAAACAAAAGCACGAAAGCGGCTACACAGTGCAGAACAATCGGGGCTTAAAAGAAAAAACGAAAGAAACAAAAAAGCCAACGCCGAAGCGAACGGCGCTGGGCGGTGGAATGATTGGGTTGTTTGTCATAACGGCGCTGTTGTTTCACGAAAAGTTTGCAGACTGGCGGCAATATCTGGTGCAGTTTGCCCTTGTGCTGGAAGCGGGGCTTGCTCTTTCGGCATTTTTTCCCGGACAAGAGCTGGCGGCGGCCGACCGGTCAGTTCAGCCGCAAAGCGAAAAGCGAAATTTATCCAAACGTACATGGGCGGCGCTTGCAATGGTTTTGCTTGCCGTTCCGCTGACTATTTTTATCGGCTGTTTTTATCTGGCTGACCGGAAATATTACTTTATCAGCCTTATGATTATATTAGAAACATTTTTGCCGTTTGGCATGGTTTTTGAGGGCAGAAAACCTCAGGCCCGTGAACTGGTGATTGTCAGCGTGCTGTGTGCGCTTGCGGTTGCAGGACGTGCGGCATTTTTCATGCTTCCGCAGTTTAAGCCGGTGGTAGCGGTGGTGATAATCGCCGGAGTGTGCTTCGGCGGAGAAACAGGCTTTTTAGTGGGCGCAGTTACCGGCTTTGTTTCGAATTTTTTCTTTGGACAAAGCCCACTGACACCGTGGCAGATGTTTTCCTTTGGCATCATCGGATTTTTTGCGGGTGTGCTATTCCGCAAAGGGCTTTTGCGGAAGACGAAAAGCGCGCTGTGCATTTTCGGAGGACTTACGACATTTTTCCTCTACGGCGGCATTATGAACACAGCGTCTGTGTTCATGTGGCAGGCAAAACCCAATGCCGCAGCGTTTATGACAGCCTATCTGATGGGAATTCCGTTTGACTTAATTCATGCGTTCGCTACCGTGTTTTTTCTCTATTTTATCTCCGGCGCAATGATTGAGAAGCTAGACCGGATTAAGGTGAAATATGGATTGCTGGAACGGTGAAAAGGACATTTAGAGTATATCCAATATTTAAATGCCGTCTTGAAAAAATCAAGACGGCATTCATTTTTTCTATTGATTCATACCGCAAGGGTATGTGGATTCCGATTGTTTTTTGCCTTGCTTTACCAAATTATAGAAGCGATAGCCTCCCGAAAAGTTATAGCAGTTGTAACCATTTTGCGAGAGTATCCGGCAGGCAAGGTAACTGCGCAGACCGCTTTGACACATCACATAAACTGGTTTATTTTTCGGAATTTCACTCAGCCGTTCCCGCAGATCATCCACCGGAATATTCATAAACCCGTCTGCGTGACCGCCTGCATATTCCATAGGCGTTCTGCTGTCAAGCAGCGTTACGCTGCCGTCACGGGGAAGCGCGTCCACCTCGTCGTGATGAAACTGTTTTACCTTCTCAGTAACAATATTTTCAATCATAAATCCTGCCATATTCACAGGATCCTTTGCTGAGGAATAGGGAGGCGCATAGGCAAGGTCTAGGTCTGCAAGGGCTGTCGCTTTCATTCCGGCGCGGATCGCTGTTGCCAGCACGTCAATCCGCTTGTCTACGCCGTCGAAGCCCACAATCTGCGCACCCAAAAGCTTTAAGGTTTTCTTTTCATAAAGAACTTTCATGGTCATTACCTTGCCGCCCGGATAGTAGCCTGCATGAGAAGCCGGAGATAATACGACGCGTTCGTAATCAATCTCCGCCGCTTTTGCCGCCGCTTCGTTAATTCCTGTGGAGGCCGCGGTCATGTCAAACACCTTAATCACCGATGATCCCTGCGAACCCCGGTAAACACTGTTTCCGCCGCAGATGTTATCTGCCGCGATGCGCCCTTGCTTGTTGGCAGGGCCGGCAAGTGAGATTAAGGCTTTCTTACCCGTTACAAAATGCCTTATTTCAACTGCGTCGCCCACTGCGTAAACGTCCTGTGCAGAGGTTTCCATTTTGTCGTTTACGAGAATACTGCCTTTCAGCCCAAGCTCTAAGCCTGCTTCTTTGGCAAGTGCTGTATCGGGTGTTACGCCTATGCTAAGCAACACAATATCTGATGCAATCTCACAGCCGCCGGCTGTTTTGGTTACTGTAGTATTCTCCTTTGTTTCAAATCCTGTTACAGCAGTATTCAGCATCAGACGAATTCCGTGGCTTTCCATTTGCGCATGAACTGCACACGCCATGTCAAAATCCAACGGCGCCAACAAATGGTCGGCATATTCAATCAAGGATACTTTTAACCCTAATTCTGCAAGATTTTCTGCCATTTCAATGCCGATAAACCCGCCGCCGATCACCGTTGCTGTTTTTGGTTTTTCTGCACTGATAAATTTGTGAACTTTCAGCGTATCCTCCACCGTGCGAAGCGTGAAAATTTTGTCGCTGTCAATTCCCGGCATATTCGGCTGCGTGGGCTTTGCCCCGGGAGAAAGAATCAGCTTATCATAGCTTTCTTCATAGGTTTTTCCTGTGTCCAATCCACAAACGGTAACAATTTTCTTTTCCGTATCGATTGCAGTAACCTCATGGCGAACCCGCATATCCACCCGGAATCTGTCCCAAAAGCTGCCGGGAGTCTGCAAGGTAAGCTGATTTTCGTCCGTTATTACACCGCCGACATAATAGGGCAGACCGCAGTTGGCATAGGAAATATAGCCTGTTCGTTCAAAAACAATGATTTGTGCATTTTCGTCAAGACGACGAATTCTTGCAGCAGCAGATGCGCCGCCTGCAACACCGCCGACAATCACTACTTTCATTTTTATTCTCCTTTCTCAGTTTCCCCGTTATATTGATAGATACCGCCGATATTGGTAACGTTGGTATATCCAAGATGCTTTAAACCGCGCTGTGCCTGCGCGCTTCTTCCTCCGCTCAGACAATGAACAAAAATCGGAGTGTTTTTGTCTGTTATTTTTTGATTTACCGTTTCTAACTGATTCAATGGAATGTTCATACTGCCTGGAATATGAACCTGTTTATATTCTTCTGGTGTGCGTACGTCTAATAGAACAGCGCCCAGCGTATTTTTCATTTTTTTTACGCCGTCATTCATATTCATGGGTTTCGATAAATGAAATAGGCTCATTTCTTATCCTCCTTTAATTTTTAGATTTATAATAAATTTTATTTTATTATATCATTAAAGTCTAGATGGAAAAGTGACTAAGTCTCATTTTGACAAAAAAATTACACGAAACTTTTTAATTCCGTGTAACCTGCCATTTAATTCAATTGGCGAAGTGCATCAATATCTTTTAGCGTAATGCAACCCCGCTTATACGCAACCAATCCATCAGATGCAAATCGCTTAAGCATTCTTGCTACTACCTCGCGTGCCGAATTGGTATGCAGCGCAATCTGTTCATGAGTCATTTTTATGTTCCGCAGACCGGTGCGTTTATATTCATCTAGTAAAAAAGACGCCAGTCTGCGGTCATAGCCTTTGAATAAAATCATTTGCATTGTCCACATTACAGAGGAAAAACGTTCCGTAAGCAATTCATACATAAAACAACGTACATAAATATTCTGCCTTGTAAGCCTTTCGAACGCTGCGGTATTGATTACCAGCAAATCGCAATCTTTTGATGCTGACATCTGCGTATCAAATGTAATTTGATTGACTGCGCAAGAGGCTGTCAGTACGCAGAGTTCTTCTTGTTGAAGCCGGTACAGCGTAATTTCCCGACCTTCTTCAGAAAGGATACAGGTGCGCAGTTCGCCGCTTAATACCATTGTTAAGCCAAGACAATCTGTTTCGCAGTTATGAATGATTTGATTTTTTGAGTAATGCCGCACCGATGAAGATGCTTGTACAAGTTCTTTTTCGTCCTTTGAGAGCTGTTCCCAGAAGGGAAGTTTTTTTAATACCGTTAACTCTGTCATTTTTATTCCTCTTTTCGTTTCTGCAATAAGGGAAGGGAGCCGTTACGTCTTATCTATCATAAGCCGGTCTGCTATATTTAGGGAAAAGAAAAAGTACAGCACTTCATGTACTGTACAGATGGTGGTGCGGATAACAGGACTTGAACCTGCACGATATTGCTATCACAGGCACCTGAAGCCTGCGCGTCTGCCAATTCCGCCATATCCGCATATTTATTTCTTATTTGACAACAGAAATTATTTTAACATAGTTTCAACAAAAAGTCAATATCTTTCCGAAAAAAATATGCGGCAAAAAAACGGCCGCTTTAAAGTTATGGCGGCCGTTTGAAACTAACAGAAAACAGATTTTAAAAATTGCAGGCTTTCTTCCGCGCTCTTTACAAAGTCGCCGGGGCTTGCCCCCTCAATGCTGATGCGCAGATCGTAGCTCGCTTTGTCAAGGGCATTTTTCACCGTGGGGTAGTCAAACCCGTCGTGTTCCATAGGATACAGCCTGCCTTCAGGCCGCGCAATGTGAACGTGCCTTAAAATGTCCCCATTTTTAGAAATTTCGTCTAAGGACTCGTTTTCCAGCGCTACGTGGTAGATATCCGCCAGCAGCATTACGTTGGGGTGGTGTAGCTTTCTGCACAGCGCCGCCCCTTCTGCAACGGTGTTTAATACATTGGTTTCTTTTTTGTTCAGCGGCTCTAACACAATGGTTGTTCCAAATTCGTTCGCCGCGTCGCCGGCAATGCAGATTGCTTCCTCAAGCTGTTTTATGCAGTCTTCTTTTTGTTCCCCTTCGTCAATGCATCTTGACTTTCCGCTGCCCAGCACACAGGTGTGAATTCCAAGCTGCGCACCGTTATAAAGCGCCTTTTTACAATATTCACGAACCCGGTTTTTGTCAAACAACCGGCCGCACAGCTTTACCTCCGCAGAAAAGAAGCAGTTTGCCGCCTCGGCGGGAACGCCGCAGGCCGCCAGCACATTTGCAGTTTCTTTTATTTCGCCGTTCGTCATTTCATACACCTGGGAGAGGTTTAGCTCTGCATAGTCTGCCATGCCTTTTTTAAGCTGAGCAATTTGTTTTGCCCCCGCACATATTCCAATTTTCATTTTTTCCGCCGCCTTCCTTTTAAAATTCAATGGTATCTTATCACAGCCGCAAAATAAAGTCAATACATAGAATAAAATTTATTAAATTTCCCTTAATTTGCGCAAATCAGGCTTTTTTTAAAAAATATTTCAATTTTAGGGAACTTTTTTGTTAAGAAAATGTCTAAGTAAGTAGAAGCTGAAAAAAGCAGCTTAAAACGGACAAATATAAATATACATAAAAGTCCAAAAACAAGGAGGAACGATTATGAACAACAAAAAAAGAATATTGGCAATCGCCGCAGTGATTTGCGTACTTTCCGGCAGCATGGCTTATGCGGAATATGACCCGGATAAGGTGATTGATCCCACCAATCCGATTATGACATTGTCGGCTGACGGTGAAGCGGAGGATGCGCCGAGCGTAATGAATGGTGCAACACTTCCCTCTGTATCGGTAAAAGAAGTAAACGGCGTTAAAATGATTCCGCTGCGTAGTGTGGCGGAAGGCTTAGGATATACCGTAACCTGGAAGGGCGAAAGCAGATCCATCGACGTGTTGAAGGGCGCACAGTACATAACAATGTCCATCGACAAAGACGAATATGCATTCTCCCGCCGTGCTCCCCAGCCTCTGGGCGCAGCACCCACTCTGGTTGGCGATTCAACCTTTGTTCCGCTGAGCTTTGTTGACGAAATCATCGGCGGATATTATGAGGAAAACGAAGATGGCACCTATAAAATCGTAAACCCCAGCATTGTAACCGTAACCGAAGTTACTGAGGGCGGCTCGCTGGTTGTTGAGGATGGCTATCTGGGAACCGTTGTGGTTCACATTGGTGAAGGCACCGTAATCACTGCCGGCGGCAAAGAAGCAAAAGCAGAGGACATTAAGGCTGAAATGGTTTTGGGCATTGAATATAGCCCGGCTATGACCGCAAGTCTGCCCCCTCAAACCACAGCAGTGAAAATTATGATTGAAAACCAGGAAATGGAACCGGAAGACGAACAGAAAGAAGAGTTTACGTTTGACGGCGAAATTACAGAAATCAGCGAAAACCTTGTAACCATTGGCAAAGCGTTTGAAGACGAAGATGCAATGCGTCTGGTTGTTTCAGACGACACCGTGATTACAAAGGGCAACGACAAAAGAGTTTATAAATTAGAAGACTTAAAAGTCGGTATGGAAATTTCCGGAACCCACTCAGAGGCAATGACCATGAGCATTCCCCCCCAGACGGCTGCATTCACAATCAACATCAAGGCTGATGCAGACGTTGAAGAAGGAGACGAGCTTGAAGCCATTGAGGCAGAAGGCAAAATCATTGAAATTACAGAAGACGGCAAAGTTGTTATCAAAGAAGATGAAGACGACATGGGCGTGGCCTTAATCGTAACAGACGAAACCGTTATTAAAAAAGGCAACGACAAGAGAATTTATAAGCTGGACGATTTAGAAGTCGGCATGAAGATCTCTGCAAAACACAGCCCTGTGATGACAAGAAGCATTCCCCCTCAAACAGTGGCGTTTGAAATCACCATTGAGGACTAATTAATCCCACGATATACCCCTATATTACCATAAAATACCCTCTTTAAAAAACCCCTTTCCGGCAAAGCTTTGCCGGAAAGGGGTTTTTGCTTTATGCACAAATATCTTTTGCACAGGGCAGTCCGCTGCCGGGGGCTGCGCTCATTACCGCGTTTATAATTGCTTGTTCCACAACCTCCGCCGCAATGGTGCCTGTTACATTCACGTCTGCATTCACATCTCCGACCGACATGGCATAAATGCTGTCCCCGTCCGCCGAGGTGTTAACGGGAGAAATGCACCGTACCAGGCCGTTGTGAGCCATCTGCGCAATTTTGTTCATTTCAGATTTTGAGAATTTTCCGTTGGTAACAACCACACCAATGGTGGTGTTTCCCACAAAGGGGTTATCTACCCGTTGGATAGATTTCAGCATTTCGTCACAGGTGCTGCGAAATCCCTTTTTGTCCTCAGACAGCAGTCCGGCAACAATTTTGCCGCCCTGATAAATATCGCCTAAGGCATTTACGCAAACAATTGCCCCCACCTTCAGTGTGCCAAGCTGAACGGCAAAAGAGCCAATGCCCGATTTTAAGGCAAATTCCGGGCCCAAAAACTTTCCAACTGTTGCGCCGCAGCCGGCGCCGAAGCTGCCGTTTTGATAGTTTCCCGCTTCTGCATTTACGCAAGCCTGATAGCCCATGTTGAAATCGGGCCGCACGTTTTTATCGCCCAGACCCAAATCAAAAATGGAAGAAGCGCAAACCAGCGGCACCTTTGTAATTCCTGTGTCAAACCCAATGTCTTTTTCTTCTAAATAGCGCATTGCGCCGCCTGCCGCATCAAGCCCAAAGGCGCTGCCGCCGCACAGCAAAACTGCGTGCACGCCGGTTGACGCCGCTAAGGGCGACAGAAGAGGTGTTTCCCTGGAGGCAGGGCCGCCTCCGCGAATATCCACCCCGCAGGGGGCGCAGGTTTCACAGAGAATGGCGGTTACACCCGTTTTTGCCTCCTGATTTTCGGCGTTTCCAATCTTTATATTTTCAATTTCTAAGATGCTGATTTCTTTCATGCTTCATTTCCTTTTTTCAGGACTTTCAACAGCGGTTTGCTGATTGCCGTGCCAATTACCGCGCAGGAAACTGCTTCCACCACGCCGTTCACGCCCACCATGGCGGTTAAAAAGGCAAACACGTTTACGCCGCCGCGCATGTTCAAAACATATTCTGTGTTTCCAAAGAATAGCATAAACGCAGACATGAAAAACAGCGTATTCATCAGCGCGCCGGAAATGCTGGCAATGCACACGGAAACTACGCTGTCATTTCCTTTGCGGTTTAAGCCCCGGTATAACAGGCCGCAGAGCCAGCCCATTAAAATTCTGGGAATAAAGCACAAAATGGCAGAGAAGAACGGGTTAATGGAAAATAACACGCTTCCTAACGGGCTTGCACCGCCAACCGCCTGCATAAAACTGGTAAGACCGAATATTGCGCCTAAAAACGCACCCACTGAAGGCCCGGTTGTAATGGCGCCGATGATAACCGGAATGGTTAGAAACGTAATATCAAAGGGCCCCACCTTTAAATATCCAATGGGCGTAAAGGACAGGACGAAAATCACTGCTGTTAAAAGCGCTGTTCGTGTGAATACTGAGATTTTTAAATTTTTCATTTTTGTCTTCCTTTCATTCTGTATTTTATTGGTTTTATAGACGGGATTGAATCTGAAACCCTTTTATAAATTAAAATTTTTTTAATAGCTGCATTCAAATAAAAACATTTCACAGTTATCGTCAATGGCAATGTCTTTGGAAAAAGAGGAATACGTTTTAATTGTTGTAAATCCGATTTCCATCAAATATTGTTCCATTTCTCCGAACTGATAAAGATGTGTTTGAAAATCCATAGGCTCACTTTGTAACAGTTCTGTTCCATTATATAGTTCATAGATGCTTGGGGAAAACTGTGTTTGACTTTTTTCGTCATAATAATTTTTATTTTTTAAGATTAAATCAAATCCCTCTTTGGTCTTTACAGAAACTGATACATTGTATTCGCTGTCATCTGGACACCGATCGGCAACTGTATCAACTGCAAAAACCAATTTACCCCCAGGCAACAGCAATTTTTTCAATTTGTTTAAAATAGTTTTACACAAGCCTATGTCTGTGAACAATGAAACTGAGCCGGAGGAAATAAAAATATAATGAAATTTTTCCTCGCAGGCATAGTCTGTAATATCTGCCTGAATAACTTGTGCATCTGAAGCCTTTTGTTTTAGTTTTTCCAGCATTTCACCCGACAAATCTATTCCGCTGATATGAAGGCCCCTTTCCATAAAGGGGATAAGAAAACGTCCGCTTCCGCACAAAGGTTCTAAAATTTTTTCTCCTTGTTTTGCATAGGACAGATAAAATTCCAGTTCGTCCTGTGGCGCCTTTTTATGTAAAATTTCATACATTTCGGTGCACAAGCTGCCGTAATAATTTTGTTTTAATTCCATCGTTTTGGTACCTCTATTTGTTTCAGCCTTTTCAGCATATCACCGTTCAATGCCTTTTTTTATTTTCTTAATATAAGCAAATGTTTTTTCTTCTCCCTGGTCTTTGAGCATAACCAGCCAGCTTTCCAAAAGGTCTGATGTTTCGGGATGAATGGCCCTTCTTGCCTTTCCCCGCTGAAAATATTCTAAGGGCTGTGCGTTCTGATAATTTTTGCCCTGATACACCTTGCTTGCCGCCACCCGGTCGCAGAACATCTCTTTTACAAACACAACGGGCATTTTCACAGGTCCAACCTTTTTGGTTTCGGGGTTGTAGTCCGTCCAATATTCAAAGTGGTGGCGGTTTCTGCCCTTGTGGTGCATCCAGGCGGCAGAATAGCCCTTTTGCTCCCGCTCGCCTTCGTTTGGGCTGCGGGTGCCTTGATAGTATTTTACCCCTGCCGAAAATTCCGTCCACGAAAACTTGGACAAATCGTGCAGAAGCCCCCGCCAAAGGATTCCAGCTTTATAGCAATGGACAATTACCGTGTGGCGGTGCTTTAAAATAGTTTTTAGGTGAGAAAAAAATTTATTCATGGTTTTTTTCTTTCCTGTCTTTCATTACTTTTAACAGTAAGGTGCACAAAATCATAGCCACAGGGAAAATTACACAGCCCAAAAGGCCGGCTTTTAAAGCAGAACCCCCAATGGTAAATTTTTCAGAAATTGCCGCCGCTGTGTTGGGGCCTGTAAAGCAGCCAACGTCGCCTGCAAGGGCCAAAAGCGCAAACAGCGCCGTGCCTCCCTGAGGGCACCGCCCGGCCGCTAAGGACAAAACTCCCGGCCACATTACGCCCACGGAAAAGCCGCAGAGCGCGCACCCAATCAGCGACAGAACGCTGTTTGGCGAGAGGGAAACCAACAGGTAGCTCGCAATGCACAGCCCGGCACAGGTTAAAATGTAATTTGCAAGGTTTAACTTTGCCGCCGCTTTTCCGTAAACAACCCTGGAAATTCCCATTGTGATTGCAAACATACACGGCCCGAACAAATCGCCTACGGTTTTCGACACACCCAGGGCAGACTCTGCAAACAGCGACGCCCATTGCGCCATTCCCTGTTCTGCCGCGCCGGAGCACAGCATTAAAATTAAAAACAACCAAAAGATTTTCATTCCAAACAGCTTTCGGATGGGGATTTTGTTTTCTTCATTGGTAAATGAGTTAATCGGCACCTGGGAGTAAAGCAGGGCGGTGAAAATGGGTAGAATAGCCCAAATAACGCATATAACAGTCCAGTTTTTTGTGCCGAAAATGCTGAAGTAAAGCGTGGTGAGCAGCACCACCGCCACGTGTCCCCAGCAGTAGAACGAGTGCAATAAGCTCATGGACGCGGCTTTCCCGTCTGTGGGAAGCGCCTCTACAATGGGGCTTACCAACACCTCTAACAGGCCGCTGCCCACGGCATAGGTCACGACTGCAATTACCAGCCCGGCAAACGGGTTCATTAAGAAGGGAAGCGTACCCATTAAAATCAGCCCGCCGGCAGCGAAAACGTTTGCCGCCACCACAGAAATTTTGTATCCGATTTTGTCTGCAAAATGAGCGCCTAAAAAGTCCACCGTCATCTGTACGCCGAAATTTAAGGTAATTAAAAAGCTGAGCTGTCCCATTGTTATGCCAAAATCGGTTTGGAAAATGATAAACAAAAGGGGCGTAAAGTTATTGATAACCGCACTGACGATATAGCCGCAGTAGCAGGCAAATTTTGTGTGTTTAAAGGTAAATGTCATTTAATTTGTAACCTCCGGAAGTTTAAAAATATTATAGCATAAAATATGTCATTTTTCCATATTAAGCGCAAAAAAAGCAAATTACATAAATTGTTGTTTCATATATTTTGCTAATCCACACATGCATACAATACGTTCCGAAGTCTTGGGTGGGTGTAAGGCTCTTTGTTGTTCAGCATGTGCTGGCAATAAAACAGCGCTGTGCGGCTGTTTGGGTCAATTAAAACATAAGACCCTGCCGCGCCTCCCCAGCCAAATTCTCCAACGGGGCCAATTGCGCCGCCCTTTGCCCGGTCGATCATGGTGCGCACGCCTAGACCATAACCGTAGCCTGTGTGCTGAATCCAGTTTAAATCTGTTAAAGCGGCGCCCTCTAAGCAGTTCGTCCGCATTAAATCAACCGTGGCCGGCGACAAAATTCTGCTGCCGTTTTTGCCAACGCCGCCGTTTGCCAATGCGTCGGCAAATAAAATATAATCATCCGTGCAGGAAACCATTCCTGCGCCGCCGCTTTCATATTCCGGCGTTAAAATATAGCTGCAGTCTCTTTTTTGCAGCTCCGGCCGGTTGGTTTCGTCGTTAAACCGATAGAGGGGCGCTAACTGCTCCTTATTTTTATCGGAAACGCCAAACGACGTTTTCGTCATCCCCAGGGGTTCAAAAATAGTTTCTGTTACATACTCACCGAACCGTTTGCCGGAAACCACCTCCACCAGACCTGCCAGCACGTCGTGGCATAGGCTGTATTGCCAGTGGGTGCCCGGCTCGAAGGACAGTGGTTCCTTTGCAATGGCGCGGACAACGTCGAGGGTTGTTGCGCGGCCATCTTTTTCACGGATGACCTGGGTAATGGAGGGAGAAGCAATGTCATAGGTAAAGCCTGCCGACATGGTGAACAGATCGCGGATTTTAATTTCGGTTTTCGCTTTTTCCCCATTGGTTAAAACCATTTCAGAAAATTCCGGAATATAGGCCGCAAGCGGGTCTGTCAGCAAAAACTTGCCGCGCTCTAAAAGCGTGAGCGCCGCGGCGCAGGTAACCACCTTTGAGCAGGAAAACAAAAAATAGGTTTCCTTTCCCGTGATGGGAAGTTTCTGTTCCAAATCGGAATATCCTGCCCGGTGGCGGAACACTTCCTCGTGGTCTTGATAAACGACACAGTCCACGCCCGGAATTCCAATTTCTAAAAATGAATCTAATAAATCGGACAGTTTCTGAAACTGCATATAATCCCTTCCTCTTATCATTATTATGAAATCTATTATATAACAAAAAATTCCAACATGCAATGGGTTTTATAAATTTTTGCCGGTTTCTTGACTTAGAATACCCCCTGTGTTATAATAATTTTTCACTCAATTATTTTTCAGTTTGGAGGGAGTCCTTTGCCGATTTTATGGAATGAAACAGAAAAACTGTTCCACTTAAAAACAAAACATTCGTCTTACATATTTTGCATTGCCCATGGGAAATATCCCGTTCACCTCTACTACGGCAAGCGGTTGGAAAACACTCAGGGTCTTGCCGTCTTTTTAAACAAACTGGGGGGCAGGCCTTCGGTTTACGCCAAAAGTCCGGAATTTATTGGAAAAGAAGACGATTTTCGGCTGGAGCTTGTGCCGCAGGAGTATCCCTTTTACGGGAATACCGACCTGAAAACCCCGGCGTTTTCAGCGCGGTATGAAAATGGTTCAAGAATTACAAACGCCGTGTATGCCGGCCACAAAATTATGGACGGAAAGCCCCGGCTGTGCGGCCTGCCGTCTACCTACACGGAAAGCGACGCAGAGGCCCAGACATTAGAATTAACCCTGACGGACGAGCTTACCGGGTTAAACATTATTTTAAGCTACACAGCCTATGAGGAAACAGACGCTATCTGCCGCAGTGTGCGCGTGGAAAACAACGGCGAACAGACTGTGGACATCACCTCTGTTATGAGCGCCAGCGTGGACTTTTTAGGCGCTGATTTCGACCTGATTACTCTGGGCGGAACATGGACAGACGAGTGCAACATTACCCGCCGGCCGCTTGCCTTCGGCATCCAGTCGGTGGACAGCAAGCGCGGTTCGTCGGGCCATATGCACAGCCCGTTTCTGGCGCTGGCGGAAAAAGGCGCCCGCGAAAATTCAGGCGAGGTTTACGGCTTCAGCCTGGTTTACAGCGGAAACTTTGTTGCCGGAACAGAGGTAAATGAGTTTCATATCTCCCGTGCGTTTATCGGCATGAATCCCTTCGACTTTAACTGGCGCTTAAATCCCGGCGAAACCTTTACCGCGCCGGAGGCCGTTATGGTTTATTCCGGCAAAGGGTTTGGCGGCATGTCACGCACTTATCACCGGCTCTACCGCACCAGGCTTGTCCGAGGCAAGTTCCGGGACAAAAACCGCCCTGTTTTGGCAAACAACTGGGAGGCCACAACGTTTCAGTTTAACGAGGACAAAATTATTGCCATTGCGCAAAAAGCCAAAGAGGCCGGCGTGGAATTGATGGTGTTGGACGACGGCTGGTTCGGCAACCGCAACGACGACACTACCTCGCTGGGGGACTGGTTCCCCAACCAAGAAAAGCTGCCAAACGGCATTGGCGGTTTGGCAGAAAAAATTGAGGGGCTGGGGCTGAAGTTCGGTCTCTGGTTCGAACCGGAGATGATTTCGCCCAAAAGCAAGCTTTATGAAATGCACCCCGACTGGTGCATTCATGCTGAAGGCCGGGAACGGAATTTGGGCCGGCAGCAATTGATTTTAGACCTGACGCGGCAGGACGTGCGGGACTTTATTATTGGATTTTTAACGGATATTTTGAAAAATAACCCCATCTCCTACATCAAATGGGACTATAACCGTAACTTTACCGACATCGGCTCGGCCACGCTTCCGCCCGAGCGGCAAAGCGAGGTGGCGCACCGGTATATTTTAGGGCTTTATGAGATTTTAGAAACCATTACCACCGCGTTTCCCAACGTGCTGTTTGAGGGGTGCGCCAGCGGCGGCGGACGGTTTGATCCGGGACAGATGTATTATTTCGACCAGTATTGGACCAGCGACAACTCCGACGCCATTGCGCGTTTAAAAATTCAGTATGGAACAAGCCTGGTGATGCCTGCCATTATGCAGGGTGCCCATGTTTCGGCCTATCCCCACCACAGCCTGCACCGTTTTGTGCCCATGAAAACCCGGGGACACGTGGCTATGACAGGGCAGTTTGGCTATGAGTTTGATTTGTCCAAAGCAACGGATGAAACCATTGCCGAAATGAAAGAGCAGATCGCACTCTCAAAAAAAATTGAGTCTGTTGTGCACTTTGGCGACATGTATCGTTTAGATTCTCCCTTTGAAACCGACTGTTCCTCTGTGGAGTTTTTGTCAGAGGATAAAAACACGGCAGTGCTGTTCCATTGCTGCACGCTGGGAAAAATAAACGGCGCGCCCCACTTTGTGAAAATGAGCGGGTTAGACCGGGCAAGCGAATACGCCTGCGAGGAAACGGGTGAGGTGTTTTCCGGCGCGGTGCTGGAAGATGTGGGGCTTGCCTTTCGCCACAGCAAAGATTTTGAAAGCTGGATTTATATTTTTCACAAGCAGAAATAATTCGCAATCGGGTTATAACCCGTTATGCGTCATTTGTGATATGGTTATCACGAGGTGATTGTTATGCTGATAACAAAGAATGAACAGTTAAAAAAGTTTGCGCCCGAAACCCGGCTTTGGCAGGGTATTCCGGCAATTGAAAAAACAAGGGGAGGAAAGCTGTTTGCCGCACTTTATTCCGGTAACACCAAAGAAACCGTGGGAAACTACTGCGCGCTTTTGGTGAGCACAGATGACGGCAAAACGTGGGCCGACCCTGTGGCCGTGGCGTATATCGGCGAACATGGCCGGTGTTACGACCCCTGTTTGTGGATAGACCCAAACGGCAGGCTGTGGTTTATTTGGGCGGAGCACCCCGCAAGATGTGTGAAAGCCGTGATTTGTGACAATCCGGACGCAGAACCCTTAGTTTGGTCAGACGAGTTTTGTCTCAGCGGCGAGGTGATGTTAAACAAGCCCATTGTGCTCACTTCCGGCGAGTGGCTTTTCCCCAGTGCCTTTTGGGATGGGAGACTCTACGGCTTCCCCGGCCAGCAAGATGTGTTCGGCGAAAGCACTGTTGGCGGTTCTGCGGTATTAAAATCGGCAGACCGGGGCAAAACCATTTCTCGCATTGGCGGCGCCATTGTCCCTTCCCGCAGCTTTGACGAGCACATGCTGCTGGAAAAGCAGGACGGCACGGTTCACATGTATGTCCGCACCACCTACGGCATTGGGGAAAGTGTGTCTTATGACCGTGGGAAAACCTGGACCACGGCTTTCGACAGCAAGTTGGGCGGGCCCTGCTCACGGTTTCATATCAGAAGACTGCGGTCGGGCAGCGTTCTGCTCATAAACCATGTGAATTTTACCGGCAGGAACAATTTAACCGCGCTTATTTCAGACGACGACGGAGCAACGTGGAAATGGAGCCTGCTGCTTGATGGGCGGAACGATGTGTCATATCCCGACGTAACGGAGGACGGCGACGGAAACATTTATGTTATCTACGACCGGGAGCGGGGCTGTTTTAAAAAGTCCATGGCCGAAGCGTTAAAGGACGCACGGGAAATTTTGCTGTGCAAATTCACAGAAGACGACATTAAGGCCGGGCGCGGGGAAAATATAAAACGAAGCACCGTAAGCAGACTGGGAGAATATCGCGGGGAGGACAAAAACCCTTATGGCGAGCTTGCGCTGTATTCCGACGAGGAATATATAAAACTGCTTGTAAACACTGCCGAACCACAGGACGCATTAGAGAAAATATTTAGTCGCTTTGGCGTTTCGTGCAGCCAAATGCACCAAATTGACCGCCGCGCCTTAGACGGTGCCATTTCAGAGCTTTTAGTGAGTGGTGCAAGCCTTGCGTTGGTTGA